>JADMJD010000168.1:2280-78855 GCA_018780805.1 Rubrivivax sp.
GCCCTCACCGGCTGCGGCTTCCAGCTGCGCCAGCCGCTGAGCTACCCGTTTCGCAGCATCGCGCTGGTGGGGTTTGCGCCGCGTTCGCCGCTGGAAACCGAGCTGCGCCGGGCCCTGGCAGACCAGGTGCAGATCCTGCTGTCACCCGGCCAGGCCGAGGTGGTGCTGCGTGCGCTGGAAGACCGGCGCGACAAGAGCGTGGCCGCCAGCACCGCCGCCGGCCAGGTGCGCGAGGTGCAGCTGCGCCTGCACGTCACCGTGCGCGCCGACACCGCCGCCGGCCGCGCGCTGATGGCACCGGTGGAAATGCGGCTGACCCGCGACCTCAGCTACACCGAAGCCGCGGCCCTGTCCAAGGCCCAGGAAGAAGCCGAGCTCTACCGCGAGATGCAGGCCGACGTGGTGGCGCAGCTGCTGCGCCGGCTGTCGGCCATTGGCGTCTAGGCCCGCGATGCAGATCAAGCCCGACCAGCTCGCAGGCCACCTGAAACGTGGCCTGCGCACGGTCTACACCGTGCACGGCGACGAGCCGCTGCTGGCCCAGGAGGCCGGCGACAGCATCCGCGCCGCGGCGCGTGCCGCGGGTTACAGCGAGCGCAAGGTGTTTGCCGTCAGCGGTGCGCACTTCGACTGGAGCGCCGTGCTCGGCGCCGCGCAGGCCATGAGCCTGTTTGCCGACCGGCAGCTGATCGAGATCCGCATCCCCGGCGGCAAACCCGGCAAGGACGGCTCCGAGGCCTTGCAGCGCTACTGCCAGGCCCTCCAGGGCGACGACGTGCTGACGCTGGTGCAACTGCCGCGCCTGGACGGTCAACAGCTTAAGAGCGCCTGGTTCAGCGCGCTGGACAACGCAGGCCTGACAGTGCGTGTGGAACCGGTGGAACGCCGCGCGCTGCCCGGCTGGATCGCCGAACGCCTGGCGGCCCAGGGCCAGCGTGTGGCCGATGGTGCACCCGGCCAGCAGGCGCTGGCGTTTTTTGCCGACCGCGTCGAGGGCAACCTGCTCGCCGCGCACCAGGAGCTGCAGAAGCTCGCGCTGTTGCACCCGAAAGGCGAGCTGAGTTTCGAACAGATCGAAGCCGCGGTGCTGGACGTGGCACGTTACGACGTCTTCCGCTTTGGCGAGGCGGTGCTGGGCGGCCAGGTGCAGCGCGCGCTGCGCATGCTCGATGGCCTGCGCGCCGAAGGTGAAGCCGCGGTGCTGGTGCACTGGACGCTGGCGGCCGACATCCAGGCCCTCAAACGGGTGCGCGAGGCGCTGGACAACGGCCGCCCGCTGCCGATGGCGCTGCAGGAGGCGCGGGTCTGGGGCGCCAAACAACGGCTCTTCGAGCGCCTGGCGCCGGCGCTGCCGGCCCACACGCTGGCGCACCTGGTGGAGGCGGCCAGCCTGTGCGACGGCCTGGTCAAGGGCCTCAAACACCCCGACTGGCCCGCCGAGCCCTGGGACGCCCTGCGCCGCCTGGTGCTGATGCTGCTGCAGGCCGTGGCGGTGGCGCCGCGGGGAAGCACCTTGCCCAGGCTGGCTCTGCAGGGCTGAGCGCCACCGCGCCTGAGCTCCAGCGCGCCTGAGCTTCGGGCCGGTTGGATGTTGCGTTACTTCATGTCAACCACCTGAAGTTCAACGCCACCATGCCCACTGCCTTGCCTGCCATTGCCCTGCCTGCCGCTGCATGGATCCGATCGTTTGCCGGCGTGTTGTTGGGCGCCGCCGCAGCCTGGCCGGCCGCGGCCGAGATCCAGACCTTCGACGATCACGCAGCGTTTGTGGCGATCACCGCCAGCACCGACGCCACCGGCCCCTACGCCAACCTGGGCCGGCATGGCGGGGCGCCCATCGCGGTGGGCACGGTCACCTTGGTGCCGGTGAGCCCGCTGTGGCTGGGTGGCGGCACCACGGTGGACAACTGGACAACGCTGCTGCCCGGCCACGACCTGGCGATGGACGGCCTGGAGCACCTGGACGTGGTGCTGACCGGGCCGGCGTATTCCTTCGGTTTTGATGTGGTGGAACCGTCCACCTACGCCCGCCCCGAAGGCGGCTGCTGGGTGAACCCCTGCGTCGACTCCAGCTTCACGGTGACGCTGCTCAGCGGCGCGCAGGCGGTGGCCAGCTTCGGTTTCAACGCCGCCGACGACGTGGCAGCCTTTGTCGGCATCACCTCGTCGCTGGCTTTTGACCGGGTGCAGATCCGCGAGGTGATCGGCAACCACGACGACGAGTTCTTCGGCCACTTCTACGTTGGCCAGACCCCGGTGCTGGCCGTGCCCGAGCCCGGCGCGGCCGCGTTGTGGCTGGCCGGCCTGGCCTCGGTGGCGGCGCTGGCGCGGCGCCGCCGCGTGGTGCCTTGATCAGGTCCGGCAGCTGAAGCTGGACGCCGTGTCCAGGCTGCCACTGCCGTTGTAGCGTGCCACCAGCGGCCAGGGGCACAGCGGGCGGCTGCGGTTGGCGGCCCAGCCGGCCGGCACCTCGGCGTTCACGCCGCCGGCATTGCCGGTGCCGCGGGCCGATGCGGTGACGCTGGCGGGCGCCACGCCGCGCTCGACCCAGTCCACCAGCGCACTGAGCATGTCGAACTGGTCGGTGGCCGGGCCGCCTGAGCAATGGCCCATGCCGGGCACCAGGTACAGGCGCGCAAAGTCCGCCGCGTCGCTGTGGTTCGTGGCCACACCCTGGGCCCAGGCCACGCTGTCGTCGGCGGAGAAGATGGCGTCGCTGACCCCGTGGTAGACCATGATCTTGGCGCCACGGTCACGCACCGCCGACAACTGCGTCGGGTTGGGCGGGGTCATGAACTGCATCGCCGATTCGGTGAAGCTGGCATTCGTCGCATTGATCGAGGCCACCATCGCGTCGATGCTGCCGGTGAGCGAAAACACCGGGCCGTTGAAGGTGGCCGGGTCCGCCGGCGGCACCGCAAAGATCACGCCCACGGCGCCGGAATCCAGCGCCACCGGGGCGGTGAACTCCCAGAAGGCGATGCCGCCCGCGCCCAGGCCGGCGTCGTACGGGAAGCTGCTGTAGACCGCCGCCCCAGTGCTGGTGGTGGCACCGCGGAAGATCTGCGCGATGGCGTTTTTCTGGTCGGCACTCAAACAGCTGCCATCCCGTGCGCCACTGCAGGTGGGCACGTCAGCGGCCAGTGAAAACGTGGCCTGGCAGGCGCGCACGTCCTGCACCAGGCCGTCGGTGGCGCCGTCCAGCGCGTCGCAGCGCGCCAGCACGGCGTTGGCCACGGTCACCCGCTCCGCGCTGGTGAAGCCGGTGCTGATGTCGGCCGGGTTGCTGGCCACGCTGGCATACCGCTGCGCACCGAAGATGTTGGCCACCGCCGCCTTGGGCAGGTTGTAGCCGGGTGCGCCAGCCAGGTAACCGTCGTACTGGTCCGGCATCCGCGCAAAGGCGTTGAACACGTGGCGCCCGCCGTTGCTGCAGCCGCCGAAGTACGAGCGGTCCGGGGCCTTGCCGTAGGCGCCGGCCAGCAGGCTCTTGGCCATCGGCGTGAGTTTCATCGCGGCCTGGTAGCCGTAGTCCAGCCGGGCCTGCGGGTCGAGACCAAAAAACGGGCCGAGCGCGGCGCCGTGGCCGGCGTCGGAGCTGAGCACGGCAAAACCCTGGTGCAACGCGTGCGTCAGCGCACCGCCACCGGTGGCACCAGTGGCCGGCACCACGCTGCCGTCGATGCCGCCGTTGCCCTGGTGGAAGAAGCGGCCGTTCCAGGCCAGCGGCAGGCGCAGCTCAAAACCGATGGCGTAGGTGTTGCCATCGGCCGTGCTGGTACGCTCGAACATCTTGCCCGTCACCTGGCAATGGGCGGGCACGGCCTGGCCACCGACGCTGAGCGTGCCAGCGGCGATCTCGGTGCTGGCACTCAGCGTGGTGTTGGCCAGGCCGGCCAGGCGCGTGGCCAGGTCGGCACAGCTGCCGACCAGGGCAGCAGGTGTGGCCGCGGCCAGCTGCGGGATGGCGACCGGGCCGGTGGGCGCGGTGGGGGCGGTGCCATCACCGTCGCCACCGCAGGCGACCAGGGCGCAGGCCGCGGCCAGGGGGATCCAGGGGAATCGAGCAGTCATCGGGGCAGTCTCCGGTGTTGTGGTGCTGAACCAGTTAAGTTACTAAACTAATTGACCGGGCACATGCGGGCATTCCCGAACAGGCGGCTGCAGGACAATCGTGCAATGCCCACCCGCCTCGCCCCGGACGAGACCCCTGCCGGCCACCTGTCCGAGGCAGGTCTGCAGGGCATCCTGGGTTACCAACTCGCGCAGGCGCGGCTGACAACCCAGGCGGTGTTCCAGGACACCATTGGTGAGCCGCACGCCCTGCGGCCGGTGGAGTTCACGATCCTGGCCCTGGTGAACCACAACCCGGACGTGACGGCGCGCCAGCTGGCGCGCGCGCTGGCGGTGACACCGCCGAACCTGACGACCTGGCTGGAGCGGCTGGAGCAGCGCGGCCTGGTGGCCCGAGTACGCAGCGAAACCGACCGCCGCAGCCAGCATGTGCGGGCCACACCCGCGGGGGCCCGGCTGGCACGCGACGCCGCACGCCAGGTGATTGCCGCCGAGGCTGCGGCGCTGGACGCCCTGAGCGCCGCCGAGCGGGCGCTGCTGCTGGAGCTGCTGCACAAGGTGGCAGCGCGCCGGCCACGCTGACTGGGCGCGGACCAGGCCTTGGTCGGGCGCTGATCAGTACCCGCGGGCGCGGTCGACCTGGTGCGCCAGCGGCGTGCCCTCGGCCAGGGCCTGCAGGTTGCCCGCCACCACGGCCGCGGCGCTGCGCGCGTCGGTGGCCGCCGCCACATGCGGCAGTACCGTCACCTGCGGGTGCCACCAGAACGCATGGTCGGCCGCCAGCGGCTCGGGGCTGAACACGTCCAGCACCGCGTGGCGCAACTGCCCGCTGTCCAGCGCCGCCAGGAGGTCGGCATCCACCACATGCGCACCGCGCGCCAGGTTGACCAGGCTGGCACCGTGCGGCAAGGCCGCGAAGAAGGCCGCATCCAGCAGCCCGCGGGTGGCCGGTGTGAGCGGCAGCAGGTTGATCACCACGTCGTGCACCGGCAGCAGCGCCGCCAGGTCCTGGCCGCGGCGCCAGCCGCTGACCACGCTGCCATGGGCACGCAGCCGGCGCACCACGGCACCGCCCATCTCACCCTGGCCCAGCACCAGCACCCGCAGTTCGTCGGCGCGGCGCTGCGGGTGCTGCAGCCATTGGCGGGCCCGCTGCTGGCGCGCGTAGTCGAAGAAGTCGCGCTGCAGGCTCAGCACGGCCCAGAGCGCGGTTTCGGCCATCGCGGCGCTCATCAAAGGGTCCACCATGCGGGCCAGGGGCACGTCGGGCGGCAGCGTCGGGTCCAGCACCAGACGCTCCACACCGGCCCAGAGCGACTGCACCAGGCCCAGGTTCGGCAGACCCTGCAGGCTGCCCGGGGCTGGGTTGGCCACCACCGCGGCGCGCACGGTCTCGGGGGCGGCGCGGGCCTGGTCCAGCGTCAGCCAGTGGCCGGCCGGCCACGCCGTGGCCAGCGCAGCCTGCCAGAGTTCACGTTCACCTGCGTCGAAGGCCCCACACAACAGAATCTGCATGGACGCCGAGGCTACCGCAGACCAGAATGCCGGGCTCCATGCGCTGGCCGACCCTGTCCATCCGCAGCACGGTGCTGGCCGCGATCGTCGCCGGTGTGGTGCTGCCCGCCGTCCTCGTGCTGGCCCTAGACGCGCACTTCGCGCGCCAGGCCCAGCAGCCGATGATCGAGCGCAACCGTGCGGCCGTGCTGGTGCTGGCCGCCGCGGTGATCACCGAACCGGCCTGGACACTGGACAGCACGGCGGTGCAGGCCGCGATGCAACGCATCTTGCGCGAGCCCTCGGTGTGCAGGGTCGAGGTGCTGGAGCTGCAGCCCGGCACACCCGGGATGGCCACGGATGCCGTCCGCTGCATCGACCAGCGCCCGATGGCCCCGGCGCAGACCGAGGTGCTGCACGAGGGCCAGCGTGTGGCCGTGCTGCGGCTGTGGTTCGACGACACCGAGATCGACCGCCTGCTGGCCGAGCGCCGCGGCGTCACGGCCTGGCTGGTGCTGGCGCAGGTGGTGTTTGGTGTGGTGGTGCTGGCGGGGGTGTTGTCGCTGCGCCTGCTGCGGCCCATCGGCGCGCTCAAGCGCCAGGCCGGACAACTGGCGGCGCGTGAGCCGCAGCCCCCGCCAGCCTGGGCGCGTGGCGACGAGCTGGGCCAGCTGGGCCAGCACCTGAACAGTGTGCACGGCCAGATCCGTGGCCTGATCGACGAGCTGGAAGACAAGAACCAGGCCCTGCGCCGGCTGGCGATGTACGAGCCGCTCACCGGCCTGCCCAACCGCACGCTGCTGCGCGAGCTGTTTGTGCACGCCGCCGCTGCCGCGCGCCGCGACGGGCGGCCGATGGCGCTGCTGTTTGTCGACCTGGACCACTTCAAGGCCGTCAACGACGCGCATGGCCACGCCGCTGGCGATGCGCTGCTGGTGGCCACCAGCCACCGCATGCGGGCCGCGCTGCGCGAGTCCGACATCGTCTGCCGCCTGGGCGGCGACGAGTTCCTGGTGCTGCTGCAGCAGGTGGACGGCTGGGACCCCGTGGCCGCCACCGCCGAGCGCCTGGTGCGCACAGTGCAGGTGCCGCTGCCGCTGGCGGGCATCACGGAGCCGGCGCGGGTGGGGGCCAGCATCGGCATCGCCCTGTACCCCGACGACGCGGTCGACTTCGATGAACTGGTGCGTGCCGCCGACGTGGCCATGTACCGCAGCAAGGAGCTGGGGCGCAACCGCAGCAGCTTCTACCACGCAGAGATGGACACCACGCTGCGCGCGCGCCTGGCGCTGGAGCGTGAGCTGGCGGACGCCATCGAACAAGGCCAGCTCCGCCTGCACTACCAGCCGGTGGTGGACATGCGCAGCGGCCGCATCAGCGGCTGCGAAGCCCTGGTGCGCTGGTTGCACCCCAGCCGCGGGCTGCTGCTGCCCGACCACTTCATCACCGTGGCCGAAGAAACCGGCCTGATCGAACCGCTGGGCCGCTGGGTGCTGGACACGGCCTGTGCACAGCTGGCGCAGTGGCACGCACGTGGCCACGATGGCCTGCAGGTGGCGGTGAACGTCTCGGCCCTGCAACTGCGCGACATGGCCTTTGCAGACGGCGTGCAGCAGGCCATGGCGCGCCACGGCCTGGGCCGCCAGGTGCTGGTGCTGGAACTCACCGAGAGCACGCTGCTGGCCGACAGCGACGCCGCGCAGCGCGCGATGGCGGCGCTGCACGTGGCGGGTGTGCAGCTGGCGGTGGACGACTTCGGCACCGGTTATTCGTCGCTCGCGGCGCTGAAGCTGGTGCAGCCTGACCGCTTGAAGATCGACCGCAGCTTCGTGCGCGACCTGCCCGGGCGCGAGGCCGATGCAGCCCTGGTGCAGGCGATGTTTGGCATGGCACGAGCCCTGGGCATCGCGGTGGTGGCCGAAGGGGTGGAGACGGCGGCGCAGCGCGATTGGCTGGCCGAGCAGGGGGGCCACCTGCAGCAGGGCTGGCTGTTTTCGCGCGCCGTGCCGGCGGCCGACTTCGAGGCCTTGCTGGACGCGCAGCCGGCGTCAGTCTGAACGGTCGCCCGGGACGCAGCAGGCCTGCAGCCGCGCAAGCAGCCGAGCCAGCGCCGCGTGCACGGTCTGCTCGCGCACGGCACTGCGGTCACCGTCCAGTTGCAGGCGTTCGGCCTGTGCACCGCGGGCATCGGCCCAGGCCAGCCAGACCGTGCCCACCGGCTTGCCCGGCACCGCACCACCCGGCCCGGCGATGCCGGTGACGGCCACCGCCAGCTGCACCGGTGCGTGGGTCAAGGCCCCCCGCGCCATCGCCAGCGCGACGGGTTCGCTGACGGCCCCGTGGGCCGCGATGAGCGCGGCGTCCACACCGAGCAAACCCGTCTTGGCCTCGTTGCTGTAGGTCACAAATCCCCGCTCGAACCAGTCGCTGGAGCCGGCCACCGCGGTGCAGGCGGCGGCGATCAGGCCGCCGGTGCAGCTCTCGGCGGTGGCCAGGCGCCAGCCGCGTGCACGCAGCGCATCGCCCAGCGCCCCCACGGCCGGCTCGAAGGCGCTCAGTGCCATGCCGACATCCACAAGGCCAGCAGCACCAGGGTGCAGAAGGCGGCCACCACATCGTCGAACAGGATGCCAAAGCCCTCGCGCCAGCCGATGGGCTGGCCCGGCCGCGGCTTGAAGCGCCGGTCGGCCCAGCCCACAGGCCCGGGTTTGGCCGCGTCGAAGATGCGGAACAACACAAAGGCCACGGCCTGCGCACCCAGCCCGGCCGGCATCCACAGCCAGAGGATGAGCCAGAAGGCCAGCACCTCGTCCCAGACGATGGCGCCGGGGTCACCAATGCCCAGGTGCTGCGCGGTGCGGGTGCAGGCCCACCAGCCCACGACAAAGCCACCGGTCAGCACCAGGGCCCAGCCCACATCACCCAACCAGCGGTCCAGGATCAGAAAGCTCGCCCAGGCCCAAAGTGTGCCCACGGTGCCCGGCGCGCGCGGCGCCAGGCCGCTGCCAAAACCGAGTGCGATCCAGTGCGCCGGGTGGCGGCGGAAGAAGGCAAAGTTGAGCGTGGCGCTGGCCATGGGCAGGTTCAGGCGAAGTGGTCGAAGCCGCGCAGCTCGGCCAACACCGGCCGGCCCTGGGCGTCCACCACCCGCAGGCCGGGCCGCGCGTCGATGCTGCCGATGGGCGTGACGGCCACGCCGGCCGCCGCACCGGCGGTACGCACCGCGTCGTCGTGTGCCGGCGGCGCAGTGAACAGCAATTCGTAGTCGTCGCCCCCGGCCAGCACGCAGGTCTGCTGCCAGGCCGCGCTCTGGCGCGCCAGCACCGCGCTGCGCGGGATCGCATCGCGGTCCAGCGTGGCGCCGGTGCCCGAGGCTTTGAGCACGTGCTGCAGATCGCCGAGCAGGCCGTCGCTGAGGTCGATGGCGCTGCTGGCCACGCCGCGCAGCGTCTGCCCCAGCGCCACGCGAGGCTGCGGTGTCTCCATCGCCAGGCGCACGGTCTCGAAGTCGGCGCCCGGCAGGACCAGCGTGCCGCGGAAGACCTCCAGCGCCAGCCGTGCATCACCCAGCGTGCCGCTCACCCAGAGCCGGTCGCCGGCGCGCGCACCGCGGCGCAGCAGGGCCTGGCCGACCGGCACCTCGCCAAAGGCCGTGATGCAGATGTTCAGCGGCCCGGCCGTGGTGTCGCCACCCACCAGCTCGATGCCGTATGCACTGGCCAGGCGGTGCAGGCCGAGCGCAAAGCCGCGCAGGAAATCACGGTCCACCTTGGGCAGTGCCAGTGCCAGCGTGAAGGCCAGCGGGCGCGCCCCACAGGCCGCGAGGTCGGACAGGTTCACCGCCAGCGCCTTGTGGCCCAGGCGCTCTGGCGCGACGGTGGACAGGAAGTGCCGGCCTTCGACCAGCATGTCACTGGACACGGCCAGATGCTGACCTGCAGCGGGCGCGAACAGCGCGCAATCGTCGCCCACGCCCAGCGTGGCCCGCTGCACCGGCCAGCTGAAGTACTCGGCAATCAGGTCGAATTCACCCATGGCTTGATTATCGGCGGCGGCCCGCGCGCTACAGTCGCGCCGTCAACTTACAGGAGAAACCATGGCCACTCGCCAAAGCAAGAACCCCGAACTCGCACAAGCCAAAGCCAGCCTGAACGACGCCGCACAACATGTGCGCAAGGCCATGCACGACAAGATCGAAGACGTGAAGGGTGCGGCCGCCGCCGAACTGGCCAAGGCCAAGGCCGCGGCGCTGAAGAAAAGCGGCGTGGCGCAGGACAAGGTGGAATCGGTGCTGAAGAAGGCCGAGTCGCGCCTGCACAAGGTGATCGCCAAGGCCCAGAAATCGCTGGACAAGGCCGTGCGCCAGGCCAGCAAACACCTGCCGGCCGCGGTGAAGCCGGCCAGTGCAGCGGTGGCACCTGCGGCACCGGTGGTGGCTGCGAAGAAGGCCGCCGTCAAGAAGGTGGCAGCGCCCCTGGCCGCGGCGAAAAAGGCTCCGGCGAAAAAAGTGCCTGCGAAGACCGCCCCGGCAAAGGCAGCCCCTGCCAAGAATGTCCCGGCGCCAAAGGTCGCAGCAAAGACAGTCGCAGCAAAGAAGACCCCCAAGGCCTGAGTTTCAGACCTTCACTGCGATGGCACGCGCCATCGCACCTGCCATCGCGTCGAGCAGCCGGGCCAGGTCCAGCGGCTTGGTCAGGTAGTCGTCGAACCCTGCGGCGCGCGCCTGCGCCAGGTCGTCGCTCATCGCGTTGGCGCTGACGGCGATGACCGGGATGCTGCGGGTGCGCTCATCGGCCCGCAGCGCCCGCAACACCTCGTAGCCGCTCATGCCGGGCAACTGGATGTCCAGCAGGATCAGGTCGGGTTGCAGGCTGCGCGCCAGCGCCAGGCCGGGCTCGGGCAGATCGGCCAGCGTCAGCGCGGTGCCCGGCCGGTGCGCCAGCATGCCTTGCATCAGCAGCTGGTTGACCGCGTTGTCTTCAATGTAGAGCACGCGGCAAGCTTCGACGGGCGCGGGGTCGGGCGGGACGACGGCCGTTGCAGCCGTTGCGGGCGCTGCAGATGCCGGTAAGGCCCCAGCACCAGCCACCGCGGCCGGCTGCAGCGTCACCCAGAAGCAGCTGCCGGTGCCCGGCGCGCTGTGCACGCCGATCTGGCCCTGCATCAAGCCGACCAGCGACTTGCTCAGCGCCAGGCCAATGCCGGCACCTTCGATGCTGCTGCCCGCGGCGTCCAGGCGCTCGAAGGCACGGAACAGGCGCTGCTGCTGGGCTTCGTCCAGCCCCGGCCCGTCGTCGGCCACCTCGATGTGCACGGCATCGTCGGCCCGGTGGCAGCGCAGCTGCACGGCACCGCCGGCACGGTTGTACTTGATGGCATTGGAGACCAGGTTCAGCAGCACCTGGCGCAGCCGCGTGCGGTCGGCCAGGGCCAGGCCGGCGCTGGCCGGCGGGCTGACACGCTGCATCTGCACACCCTGCGCCCGTGCGGTGGGTTGCATCAGGCGCAGGCACTCGTCGACCAGTTCATCCACGTCCACCGGCTCCAGGCTCAAGGGCAGCGTGCCGGCTTCGATGCGCGCCAGGTCCAGCACCTCGTTGATCAGCGCCAGCAGGTGGTGGCCGCCTTGCAGGATCTGGTCCACCCGCAGCGCCTGCTCGGGCCGCAGCGGCTCGTCGCGGTCGCGCTGCAGCAACTGCCCAAAACCGAGGATGGCGTTCAGCGGCGTGCGCAGTTCGTGCGACATGCGCGAGAGGAACTCCGACTTCGCGCGGTTGGCACGTTCGGCTTCGTCACGCGCGGCGATCAACGCCACCTCGGCCTGTTTGCGGGCCGTGATGTCCCAGCCGTAGCTGACAAAACCTTCAAAGGCCCCGTGGCCGTCGAAGCGCGGGATGCCATGGTCGGCGACCCAGGCCCAGCCACCTGCGGCGGTGGCGACACGCAACTCCACCGCGTAGGCCTTGCGCCCGGAAAAGGCGTCGTAGAACAGCACCCGGCACACGGCCTGGTCATCGGGGTGCACGCGCTCGGTCCAGGACTCGGCCAGCATCTGCGCCATGCTGTGGCCCCGCAGTTGCAGCCAGGCCTGGTTGAACCAGGTGGCCTGCGCGTCGGCACCGCTCATCCAGATCAGCGCCGGTGCGGCGTCGGCCATGGTGCGAAAACGCTGCTCGCTCTCGCGCAAGGCCAGCTGCGCCGCCACCTCGGCCGTCACATCGGTGAAGGTGCGCACCTGGCCGCCGTCGGCGGCAAAATGGGTGCGCACCTCGATCACGGTGCCGTCGGCGCGAGTGCGGCGGTAAAAGGCCTCGGTGGCCTTGCAGGCCGCATTGTCGCCGGCCAGGTAGGCCCTCAGGCCGTCACGCTCCTCCACGCCTTCCAGGCGCTCCAGTGCCGGGCCGAAGTGGCCTTGTGCCACCTGCCACTGGCCCAGCTCGCGCAGCGTCGGGTGGGCCAGGAAAAAGGACTCCGGCACCTCCAGCAGGGCCAGTGCGCGCCGGTTCCAGGCGTGGATGCGCATGTCCACGTCGATACTGACCACACCTTGTGACAGGCTCTCCAGCGTGGTTTCCAGCACCTGCGACTTCTGCGCCAGCAACTGGCTGGCGCGCTGCGCCTCGGCGGCGGCCTGCTTCTGCACCGTGATGTCGCTGAACAGGCCGATGGCGCCGATCTTGCGGCCCTGGGCGTCGTGGATGGGTGTGGCGTTGTTGTAGCAGCTGACCTGGCGGCCGTCGGCCCGCGTGAGCGCGATCTCGTAGCTGCCCGACTGGCCCTGGGCGCGCAGCGCCACCTGGCGGCGGAAGATGTCCGCATTCGCCGCGTCGACAAACTCCCAGATGGAGCGGCCCAACAAGGCCTCGCGCGGCAGGCCCAGCATGTGGCACATGGCGCGGTTGGCATCGGTGGTGCGCTGCTCGTTGTCGATGAACCAGAAACCCTCGTCGGTGTTGCGCAGCAGCAGGTCCAGCGTGCGCTGGTTGTCGAACAGTGCCGCGGCCGAGGCCACACGTTCGCTGACGTCCACGCAGACCATCGCAAAGCCACCTTCGGGCAGCGGCGTGCGCCGGGTCTCGATGCTGCGGCCGTCGGCACGGGTGCGCTGCGCGATGCTGCGCTCCGGGCGCGCGATGTCCGCCAGGCGGCGTTCCACTTCGGCCGACGGGTCGACATCGCCGTACTCGCCGCGCAGCGCCAGGTGCAGCACCCAGTCGCGCAGCGGTGTGCCGGGCACGTGCAGCGCCGGGTCGTCCAGCCCCACCAGTTCGGTCAGGCGCGCATTGACGGCCAACAAGCGGTACTGGGCATCGAAGATGCAGATGCCTTCGCCCACATGGTCGAATACCCGCTGCAGCAAGGTGTCGGCCTGCTCGGTCTCGCGCCGGCGGTCGGCCTCGGCCAGCCGCGCCGCCACCAGCGATTGGCGGGCCTGCTCGGCGCGGCGCGCCACCACGTACAGGCAGCCGCACAACAGCACCACCATGGTCAGCGCGACACGGGCCACCTCGGGCATGGGCCCGGCCGCCAGCGCCAGCCGCAGGCCCAGCGGCAGCACCACCAGCAGCGCAAACACCAGCGCCGCCGCCAGGTCGAACTGCAGCAGCATCATGCCGGCGATGCCCACGCCGGCCTGGATGAGGATCAGCGTGCCCACGCCGTCGGCATCGCCGGGCACCGCACCCACCCAGGCCAGCAGGCCCCAGACCGCCCCATGGGCCAGCGTGATGGTGCGGATGCGGCGCAGCCAGGGCCCGGTGTCGGGCCAGGCGGTGCGCTGGTCGGCCGCAGAGCGGGTGATCGGACCCGCCATCGGGTCGGCACGCAGGGCGCGGCGCCAGGCCCACGACCAGAGCACACGCAGGCCGATCACGACCGTCAGCAGCGCCAGCCACACCACGTGTGCCGCTTCGCCCCGGCCCAGCACCGCCAGCGCCAACGCGCCCACCGCCACGCTGGCCGCCATCACCATGCCGGCGCGGGCCGCATAGGCCTGCAGGCGCGCCACCTGCATCGCAGCCACGACCCGCGGCGCCGGCCCCGGGCGGCGCCGCGGGTCGGGCGTCTGGGGCGAGAGCGGCAACGCCATGCCGTGATTCTGGGCTCAGGCGCGCCGCGGCCACAGCGGAAATTCATGCGATGCTGGTGTTTTCCATCGACAGGAAAGCGGGTCATGGCCCTGGTCTATTCCACCGACGCGGGCCGCATGTGCCCGCAATGCCGGCAGCCGCAAGCCCAATGCCGCTGCGCCGCCACCGCCCAGGCCGGGGCCATGGGCGACGGCCGGGTGCGCGTCAGCCGCGAAACCCAGCGCCGCGGCGGCAAGACCGTCACCGTGGTGCGCGGCCTGCCGCTGCACGCCGAGGCCCTGGCCACCCTGGGCAAACGCCTGCGCAGCACCTGCGGCACCGGCGGCACCGCCAAGGACGGTGTGCTGGAGTTGCAGGGTGACCATGTCGAACGGGTGCTCGCGGTCCTGGTGGCGGACGGGTTTGCCGCCAAGCGCGGCGGTGGCTGAGCAGGTCGGCGTCAGAGGTCCAGCACCAGGCGGCCGCCCGCCGCGCGTGAGCAGCAGGGCAGGAACCGGTCCTGCGCCGCCTGCTCCTCGGGTGTCAGGTACAGGTCTCGGTGTTCGATGGCGCCGGCCAGCACCGGTGTCAGGCAGGTGCCGCAGACCCCTTGTTCACACAACGTGGCCAACGGCACCCCCGCGGCCTGCAGCACCTCGGCCGCGCTGCGGTCGGCCGGCACCAGGAAACATCGGCCCGAGCGCTGCAGTTCGATCTCGAAGGGCTGGTCACCGGTCGCCGCTGTGGGCGCCGCGGCAAAGGCCTCCTGGTGCAGCGCGTGGGCCGGCCAGCCGGCGGCAAGGGCCTGGGCCCGTGCCGCGGCCATGAAACCCGCCGGGCCGCAGACGTAGAGCTGCGCGCCGGCCACCGGCGCGGCCAGCACGGCGCCCAGGTCCAGCGGTGTGGCGTCGTCGGCGTGCAGTTGCACATTGCCCGCAAACCGCGGCGCCTGCAAACGGGCCGTGAAGGCCATGCGCGCACGGCTGCGGCCGGCGTGGTGCAGCACAAACGGCGCGCCCTGCACCACCAGGTGTTCGGCCATCGCCAACAAGGGCGTGATGCCGATGCCTCCGGCCAGCAGCAGGCTGAACGGCGCCGCTTCGCGCAGCGGGAAGTGGTTGCGCGGTGCGCTGATCTGCAGCACATCGCCTTCGGCCACCTGCGCATGCATTGCCCGCGAGCCACCACGGCCGCCGGCCTCGTGCAACACGGCGATGCGGTAGCAACCGTCGTCCTCCGGCGCGTTGCACAACGAGTACGGGCGTGTGTGGCCCGCCGGGCCGGTGACGTCGATGTGGGCGCCGGCTGTGACGGCCGGCAGGGCCGCACCGTCCAGCGGCGCCAGCAGGAAGCTGGCCACGCCCTCGGCTTCCACCGCCTTGTGGCGGACCCGGACGGCGAAGCCCACCTCAGGGCTGGCGCAGGTAGTTGCCGGCTTCGAAGACCACCGGCGGGGCCTCCGGGTCGCGGCTGACGCCGGCCGGGTCCTGCCCGGCGGCGACGGCATCCAGCTGGCGCTGCAGGAAACGCCGCAGCATCACGATGCCGCGGTCGCTGGTGGCCAGGTGTTCCTCGGAGTGCGCGGCGATGGCGCCCTGGCTGACCTGGGCCTCGTAGTCGCCCGGGTAGGCCTGGTGCTCGGCTTCGCTGAGCTCTTCCCAGAGCTTGCCGTTCAGGCGCGAGCGCATGCGCACCAGCTCGCCGGCTTCCTTCACGCGGCCCACCACGTAGATGCGGAAGTGCGTGTCGTCCATCGGCAGCACCCAGCCGATGGACTCCACCCGGCCGTAACGCCCGATGCGCGGGCTGGGGATCACGCGCAGCGTGGGCACGGCCGCTTCGCTCACGCGGTGCAGCGTGTTGCCGTCGGGCAACTGCCGCAGCGACACCGTCTTCACGCCCAGCGCCGTGGTCTCCCAGCTCACCTGCGGCATTAGCGCCATCTGCTCGACGAACTGCGTGCCGCTGAAACTGGCGTGCAGGATCACGACATGGAACGGGTCGACCAGGTTGTCGTAGTGCTGCAGCCAGTTGCAGGGGATCACGGGCGGGCCGCCGCCGCCGATGCTGTGGTCGTCAGCCTCCAGGAACTCGCCCTCGTCCAGGGTCTCCAGCGCGTCGTAACGCGGCAGCACCGGCTTGCGATCGGGCGGGCCCAGGTAGGCCCAGACCAGGCCGTAACGCTCCTCCACCGGGTACCAGGGCTGGCGCACCTTGCCACGTGCCCGTTCGCCGCCTTGGGGCTCGCAGGGCTGCTCCAGGCAATGGCCCTGCACATCGAACAACCAGCCGTGGTAACAGCAGCGGATGCCGCGTTCTTCCACCTTGCCGTAATACAGCGACGAACCCCGGTGCGCGCAACGCGGGTGCACCAGGCCCGGCCGGCCAGCGCCATCGCGGAACAGGATCAGGTCCTCGCCCAGCACGCGCAGCTGGCGCGGCACGGCGCCGGCATCGGCCGCCAGGCCCACCGGGTGCCAGTAGCGGCGCAACAACTCGCCCATCGGCGTGCCGGCGCCCACCTCCGTCAAGGCGGCGTTGTGCTGCGGTGGTGGGCGGCCATAGGCGGTGCCGGTGTCGACGGTGATCGGGATGGTCTTCATCGGCTCACTCCAGCGTCATTCCATCGTCACCCGGCCCGACGCGATCACGGCCGCCCATTGCGGAATCTCCGCCTGCAGGTTGGCCGCAAATTCGCCCGGTGTGTTGCCCAAGGGCTCGAAGCCCAGGGCCAGCAGCTTGTCGCGTGCAGCAGGGGCCTGTGTCAACTCGCGCAGCAGCGCCACGAGCTTGTCCACCAGCGGCGCCGGCATCCGCGCCGGGGCCATGAAGCCCATCCAGCTGTCGAGCGCAAAACCGTCGAAGCCCTGCTCGGTGAAGGTAGGCACCTGCGGCAGCGTGCCCACACGCCGCGAGCCGGTGATGCCCATCACCTTGATCTTGCCGGCCTGCAGGTGGCCCTTGGCGGTGGACGGGTTGGCCCAGGCGATGTCGAGCACGCCGCCGAACATGTCCAGGTGCGCCGGCGCTTCGCCCTTGTAGGGCACATGCTCCAGCGGCAGGCCGGTCTTCTGCTTCAGCAGCTCGCCCATGATGTGCGCGGCCGAGCCGATGCCCCAGGTGCCGTAGGTCACGCGGCCCTTGGCCTTGCCCCAGGCCACCAGCTCCTTCAGGTTGTTCGCCGGGTTGGTGGCGGGCACCACCAGCATCGGGCCGCCGGTGCCGATCTGTGTCAGCGGCTGGAAATCGCGCTGCGGGTCGTAGGGCACCTTCTTCTGCAGCAGCGGCACGGTGGTGTGCGTGAGCGACAGCGTCAGCAGCAGGTTGTAGCCATCGGGCGCCGACTTGGCGATGTAGTCGGCCGCGACGATGCCGCTGGCACCGGGTTTGGCGTCGATGATCACCGGCTGGCCCCAGCGTTTGTTGATCTCGTCGCCGTAGACCCGCGCGATGGCGTCGATGGGCCCGCCGGCGGTGCCGAAGGGCACGATGCGGATGGGTTTGCTGGGGTAGGGCCCGTCCTGCGCCTGCGCGCCCAGGCCCCACAACAACATCCCGCCACCGAGGCCACCGAGCACGCGCCGCCGTTGTGCATCCTGTCGCATCATCTGTCTCCGCTCTGTTCTTGATGTGGCGCAAGCCTACGGCGCTGCTTGACCGGGATCCAATCGAACGCATGGATACGACATATGGCTGGCGCTGATATCCGCGGCCTGGACATCGGCATGCTGCGCGCCTTCGACGCGCTGATGCGCGAGCGCAGCGTGTCGCGCGCGGCGGCGCAGCTGTTCCTCAGCCAGCCGGCGGTGAGCGCCTCGCTGAACCGGCTGCGCAAGGTCTTCAACGACCCGCTGTTCACGCGCACGGCCCATGGTGTGAGCCCGACGGCGCGGGCCGAGGCCTTGGCGCCGCAAGTGGCGCAGCTGCTGGCCGGGCTGACAGCGCTGCTGCAGGACAACACGCCGTTCGACCCCGCGGCCTCGGACCGCATCTTCCGCATCGCCGGCTCGGACTTCGCCAGCCACTGTGTGCTGCCGGCGCTGACCCGGCAGCTGCACGCCGCCGGCTCGGACATCCGCATCCTGTGGGAGCCGCCCGCGCCGGTGTCGGTGCCCGAACGCCTGGCCCGCGGCGACCTGGACCTGGCCGTGGTGGCCCGGCTGCGCCCACCCCGCGACATGCTCACGCACACGCTGTACGAGGACCACTACGTCTACGCACTGCGCCGCGGCCACCCGCGGGCGCAGGAGCCGATGACGCTGGACCTGTTCTGCGAGATCCCGCAGACCTTCCTGGGTTATGGCTCCTCGGTGCTGGACGACCGCATCGACGACACGCTCGCGCGTGCCGGCCGGCGGCGCCGTGCGCAGGTGGCAGTCAACAGCTTCGGGCAGATCCTGCACCAGATGGAACATGCCGACCACGCGGCCGTGCTGGGCACACGCGTGGCGGCGGCCTTTGGCGACCGCGTGCAGCTGCAGCCCATGCCCTTCGAGGTGCCGACCTACCAGAGCCTGCTGTGCTGGGACACGCGCAGCGAAGGTGATGCCGGGCTGCAGTGGCTGCGGGCGCAGATCCTGCAGATCTACGGCTGCAAAGCCTAAAACACCGCGTGTTCGCCGCGCTCCAGCGTGGCCTCGCCGCGCAGCAGCCGGGCCTGGTAATCCAGCAGCGTGTCGCTGCCGAAGGACGGTGTGGCCTCGGCGCTGTAGCGGCCGGTGGCCGGGTCCAGCACCAGCATCGATTCGGTGGCGTAGTAGCGGCCGATGCGCGCCAGTTCGGCCTTGGCGCGCAGCGGCGGCACCAGCCGGCCCGCAACACCCAGCACGCCGATGATGGTGTCGAGCAAGCCCACCGGCACCTGCTTGAAACGGGGCGGCTGGCCGAGCAACGCAAACAGCTGCTCGCCCTGCTCGCGCGGCGTGAGCGCCGGGCCCGGGCCGCCGATGGGCAACACCCGGTTCCAGCGCGCCGGCTCGTCCAGGCAGCCGGCGAGGTAGTCGGCCAGGTCGGCATCGCTGATCGGTTTGCAGGCCGTCAGGCGGCCGTCGCCGAAGACCAGGTAGGGCCGGCCCTGCTGCACCCGCGCCACCTGGCCCGAAAGTGACTTGAAGAAGGCCGTCGGCCGCACGATGCTGTGCCGCAGGCCCGAGCCCACCAGCGCCTGCTCGAAGGCCAGCTTGGCGTGCTGGAAGGCCAGCAGCGGCTTTTGCACGCAGAGGGCCGACAGCTGCACCCAGTGTTGCACCCCGGCTTGCTGCGCCGCGGCCAGCGCGTGCACATGGGCCTGGTGGTCGATGGCCCAGGCGTCGGCCGGCGCGCCGGTGCGCGAGGCCAGGCATGAGACGACGGCGTCAAAACGTTCCGCGGCGAACACGTCCTGCGCCAGCGACGCCGGGTCGCACACATCGGCCAGGCGCAGCGTGGTGCCGGGCAAGAGCGCCGCCAAAGTGTCCAGCCCGGCCCGCGCCCGCACGGCACACACCACGTCATGGCCATGGCGCACCAGCGCCACCGCCGTGGCGCGGCCGATGGTGCCGGTGGCGCCGAGCAGCAGCACCCGGCGCGGGCCCGCAGGCCCGGTGGCGTCCGGACTCAAGGCCGCGCTGGCGCCGCAAGCCCGATGAAGCTGCCCATGCGCGCCACGTCACGCTCGAAGGCCGCGACGGTGAAATCGGACACCGGGGCATTGAGCAGCACGGTGCGCGCGACCTCGGTGCTGAGCGCAAAGGAGCGCGCCAGCTCGGCGCGTGCCTCGGCCGGCATCTGCCGCAGCAGCGCCGTCATCAGCGCATCCAGCGCGACCAGGTTGCCTTTCAGCTCACAGATTTTCTCGGTGGCGTCCTGCAGGTTTTTCATGGCGGGCTCGTGGCGGCGGTGGCACAGCATGCCACTGCTGGGCATGGCGGTGGCCGCCGGGGTCTCGTTACAGTGACGGTTGCCGCACCCCTGGTCTGCCAACACCTTGGCCGACACCCCCGCCATGAACCGACTGCCCGACGAACTTCAGCGCCTGTACCCCCGCAGCGACCCGTCAGCCGAGCCCTCGGCCCTGGTGCTCGGCGTGTCCGGCCCATCGGCCTGGCAGTCGCTGGTCGCGGTCTGGAAAGGTGTGCAGAGCGACCTCGGCCTGCCCGCGCCCGCCATCACCGTCAACGGCCGTAACGGCCTGCAGCTGTGGTTCTCGCTGCAGCAGCCCGTGGGCAGCGGGCCCGGCCAGGCCTTTCTGGACGGCCTGTGCCGGCGTTACCTGGCGGATCTGCCCGCGTCGCGCATCAGCACCGTGGCGGCACCCGTGCCGGCGCTGCAGCCGGACACCGGCGTCTGGTCGGCCTTCATCGCGCCGGACCTGGCGCCGGTGTTCGAGGACACACCCTGGCTCGACTCCCAGCCCGGCGACGACGGCCAGGCCGGGCTGTTGGCGCGGCTGCAGCGCATGCCACTGGCGGCGTTCGAGGCCGCGCTGGCTGCGCTGGTGGGAGCGTCTGCGGCGCCTGGCCCGGTGGCGTCTGAGGCCGCACCCGCACGCCCCAAAGGGGACCCGCCTGCCGACGCCGCGCGGCAGTTCCTGCTGGGCGTGATGAACGACGGCAACGCCCCGCTCGCCCTGCGCATCGAAGCGGCCAAGGCCTTGTTGTTGCCACAGCAGCCCGCAGGGTGATGCCGGCTCGCCGACACTGGCAGCCCACGAGGAGACCACCATGCCCCCACGCCTGACCGCCGCGGACTTCGACGCCGAGCTGCTGATCCTGTTCGACGCCTACGTGCACGGCGCGGTGGACCGGCGCGGCTTCCTCGACAAGGCCCAGCGCTTCGCCAAGGGCGGCGCCACGGCGGTGGGCCTGCTGGCGGCGCTGAGTCCCAACTTCGCGCTCGGCCAGCAGGTGCGGCCCGACGATGCGCGGCTGAAGACCGAGTGGATCACCGTGCCCTCACCCACCGGCTCGGGCAGCATCCGCAACTACCTGGCGCGGCCGGCGTCGGCCGGGTCGGCCAAGTTGCCCACGGTGCTGGTGATCCACGAAAACCGCGGCCTGAACCCGCACATCGAGGACATCACACGCCGCCTGGCGCTGGATGGTTTCATGGCCCTGGCACCCGACGCGCTGACCCCGCTGGGGGGTTACCCCGGCGACGAGGACAAGGCCCGCGCCGCCTTTGCCACGCTGGACCAGGCCAAGACGCGCCAGGACTTCCTGGCCGCCATCGGCTGGCTGCGCGCGCGGCCCGACGGCAACGGCAAACTCGGCGCGGTGGGCTTTTGCTACGGCGGCGGCATCGTGCACTGGCTGGCCACCCAGCTGCCCGACCTCGCCGCCGGTGTGCCTTTCTACGGCAACAGTCCGGCACCCGACCAGGCGGCCTTGGTGAAAGCGCCGCTGCTGGTGCAGCTGGCGGCGGTGGACGAACGCATCAACGCGGCCTGGCCGGCCTACGAGGCTGCGTTGAAGGCGGCAGGCGCGCGGGTTCAGATGCACCAGTACCCGGGCACACAACACGGCTTCAACAACGACACCACGCCGCGTTACGACGCTGCCGCGGCAGCGCTGGCCTGGGGCCGCACGGTGGACTTCTTCCGCCAGCACCTGGCGTGACAGGACGGCCCGATCAGCCGGCCATCACAACACCCGCCCCGAAGCTGCCCACCACCGGCGCCACGCCCCCGGTGCGCGCGCGGATGGCGCAGTACTTCAGCTCCGGGATCTTGGCCACCGGGTCCAGCGCCGGGTTGGTGAGCCGGTTCACCGCCGCCTCGTACCAGCAGAAGGCCACGAACACCACGCCCTCGGGTGTGCCCTCGTCGGCGCGTGCGTACAGGCTCACGGCGCCACGCCGGCTTTCCAGCGTCAGCACCGCGCCCGGCACCACGCCCAGCGCCTGCAGCGTCAGCGGGTGCAGCAGCGCCACCGGGTCGGGCTCCAGCGCGTCCAGCACCGCCGAGCGGCGTGTCATGCTGCCGGTGTGCCAATGCTCCAGCTGGCGGCCGGTGATCAGCACCAGCGGGTAGTCGGCATCGGGCCGTTCGTCGGCCGGCACGATGTCGGCTGGCACAAAGCGCCCACGCCCGCTGGCAGTCGGGAAGTGATCGGTGAACACCACCGGGTGGCCGGCGTCACCCTCGGCTTCGCAGGGGTAGGTCACGCTGTCCTCGGCCATCAGCCGGGCCCAGGTGATGCCGGCGATGCTGGGCATCAGGTGGCGCATCTCGTCGAAGACGAGACCGGCGGCATCATCACAGTCCGTCGGCGTGGCGCCGTAAGACGACCAGTCCAGCCCCAGCTGCTGCGCCATCGCGACCAGGCACCACAGGTCCTGCCGCGCCTGACCCGGCAGGCCGATGGCGCGTCGGCCCATCTGCACCGTGCGGTCGGTGTTGGTGAAGCTGCCGGTCTTCTCGGGGAAAGCGCTCGCCGGCAGCACCACGTCGGCCAGGCAGGCGGTTTCGGTCAGGAAGATGTCCTGCACCACCAGCATCTCCAGCTGCGCAAACGCGTGGCGCGCGTGTTCGGTGTCGGGGTCGCTCATCGCCGGGTTCTCGCCCATGATGAACATGCCACGCACCTGGCCGGCGTCGATGGCGCCCAGGATCTCCACCACCGTCAGGCCGGGCTCGGCGTCCAGCGTCTCCACGGCCACGCCCCAGCCGGCGGCAAAACGCGCACGCACCAACGGGTCGGTCACGCGCTGGTAGTCGGGGAACATCATCGGGATCAGGCCCGCGTCCGACGCGCCCTGCACGTTGTTCTGCCCGCGCAGTGGGTGCAGCCCGGTGCCGGGGCGGCCGATCTGGCCCGTCATCAACGCCAGCGCGATCAGGCAGCGCGCGTTGTCGGTGCCATGCACATGCTGGCTGACGCCCATGCCCCACAGGATCATCGCCGCGTTGCTCTGCGCGTAGGCACGCGCGACCTCGCGGATCGTCGCGGCGGCTATGCCGACCACCGGCGCCATCAGCTCGGGGCTGAAGCCACGCAGGTTCTGCACCAGGGCTGCATACCCCTCGGTGCGCGCGGCGATGAAGGCCGGCGCGGTGAGCCCTTCTTCGACGATGGTGAACATCATCGCGTTCAGCAGCGCCACGTCGCTGTCGGGGCGGAAGGCCAGGTGGCGCCAGGCGTGGCGCGCCAGCTCGCTGCGCCGCGGGTCCAGCACCACCAGCCTGGTGCCCTGGCGCACCGCGTTCTTGATCCAGGTGGCAGCCACGGGATGGTTCACCACCGGGTTGGCACCGATCACGATCACCAGTTCGGCCTGCGCGACATCACGCACCGGGTTGCTGACCGCGCCCGAGCCTATGCCCTCCAGCAGCGCCGCCACGCTGGACGCATGGCACAGGCGTGTGCAGTGGTCGACGTTGTTGCTGCCGAAACCCAGGCGCACCAGCTTCTGGAACAGGTAGGCCTCTTCGTTGCTGCCCTTGGCCGAGCCGAAACCGGCCAGCGCCCGCGGGCCGTGCTGGTCCCGCAGGTTCTTCAGCGTGCCGCCGGCCAGCGCCAGCGCTTCTTCCCACGTGGCTTCGCGGAACTGCGCTCGGGCGCTCTCAGGGTCGGTGGTAGCGGCCGGGTCCTTGGGTGCGTCGGCGCGGCGGATCAGCGGCACCGTCAGGCGTTGCGGGTGGCGTGCGTAGTCAAAACCGTAGCGGCCCTTCACACACAGCCGGCCCTGGTTGGCCGGGCCGTCGCGGCCTTCCACGTGCAGGATCTGGTCGTCCTTGACGTGGTAGGTGAGCTGACAGCCGACGCCGCAGTAAGGGCACACGGAATCCACCGTCTTGTCCGGCACCACCAGCGCCGCTTCGCGCGCCGGGCTCAGCGCGCCGGTGGGGCAGGCCTGCACACATTCGCCGCAGGCCACGCAGGTGGAAGCACCCATCGCATCGCCGAGATCGAAGGTGATCTGCGCGTGGCCGCCGCGGAAAGACAGGCCGATCACGTCGTTGGCCTGCGATTCACGGCAGGCGCGCACGCAGCGGGTGCACTGGATGCAGGCGTCCAGGTGCACGGCGATGGCGGGGTGAGACAGATCGGGCGCCACCGCCTCACGCGCGCCGAAGCGGGGCTTGCCCAGGCCGAGCTGCTGCGACCAATCGTCCACCTCGTTGTGGCGCGTGAACGCAGCCTCCGGCAGATCGGCCTGCAGCAGCTCCAGCACCATCTTCTGCGCGTGGCGGGCCCGCTCGCTGGCGCTCTGCACCACCATGCCGGCCGCAGGCTGGCGGCAGCAGGAGGCAGCCAGCGTGCGTTCGCCCTTCACCTCCACCACACAGGCGCGGCAGTTGCCGGCCGGGGCCAGGCCGTCGCTGTAGCAGAGGTGCGGGATGGGCACACCTTCGCGGCGCGCGACATCGAGCAGGGTCTCGCCCGGCTGCGCGCTGACGGCGCGCTCGTCGAGCGTGAAGTTGATGCTCACGACAACTCCTCCGGGAAGTAGCGCATCACGCAGTCGGGCGCGTTGGGCGCCGCCTGGCCCAGGCCGCAGATCGACGCGTCGCGCATCACCTGCGACAGGTCGGCCAGCAGCGCGCGGTCCCACACCGGCTGGTCCATCAGCGCCACGGCCTTGGCCGTGCCGGCGCGGCAGGGCGTGCACTGGCCGCAGGACTCGTGCGCCATGAAACGCATCACGTTGCGCGCTGCGTCCACCGCGCGGTCCTGCTGCGAGAGCACGATCACCGCGGCCGAGCCGATGAAACAGCCGTGCGGCTGCAGCGTGTCGAAATCCAGCGGCACATCGGCCAACGATGCCGGCAGGATGCCGCCCGACGCGCCCCCCGGCAGGTAGGCGTAGAGCTGGTGACCGTCGGCCATGCCACCACAATGTTCGGCGATCAATTGATTCAGCGTGATGCCGGCCGATGCCAGCTTGACGCCCGGTTGTTTGACGCGCCCGCTGACGGAAAAGCGCCGCAGCCCGTGGCGGCCATTGCGGCCCTGCGCCGCAAACGCCGCACCGCCCTGCTCCACCAGCTCACGCACCCAGTACAGCGTCTCGAAGTTGTGCTCCAACGTCGGCCGGCCGAACAGCCCGACTTCGGCCACGAAGGGCGGGCGCAGGCGCGGCAGGCCCCGTTTGCCTTCGATGGATTCGATCATCGCCGACTCTTCGCCGCAGATGTAGGCACCCGCGCCGCGGCGCAGGTCGATCTGGGGCAACGGGCCCAGGTTGGCGCCCTGCAGGCGCCCGATCTCCTGCTGCAGCATCGTGCGGCAGCCGTGGTACTCATCGCGCAGGTAGAGCCACACGCCGTCGATGCCCACGGCCCAGGCGGCGACCAACAGGCCTTCCAGGAAGCGGTGCGGGTCACGCTCCAGGCACCAGCGGTCCTTGAAGGTGCCGGGTTCACCTTCGTCGATGTTCACCGCCATCAGCCGCGGCGCCGGCATGCCCCGCACGATGCGCCATTTGCGGCCGGCCGGGAAGCCTGCGCCACCCAGGCCACGCAGGCCGGCGTGTTCCAGCTCGGCGATCACGGCCTCGGCAGCGTGACGGCCGGCGATGCAGTCCTGCCACAGCCGGTAGCCACCTTGTGCGACATAGGCATCGAAGCCGATGTGGTCCGTGACAAGGTCTTCGCGCTGGCCTTGTTGCACGGCCTGCTGCACGGTCTCGACTGTCGCCTGTTTCACCGGGTGCTGGTGCACCACGGCGACCGGCGCGGTTTCGCAGCGGCCCACGCAGGGCGCGGGGATCACACGCACCTCGGCGCCCAGGATCTGCGGCAGCCGTGCCAGCAGGTCGGGCGCGCCGGCCATCTCGCAGGCCAGGCCGTCGCAGACCCGCACCGTCACGGCCGGCGCCACCGGCAGCTGGCCTGCGGCGTCTTCTTTGACGATCTGGAAGTGGTGATAAAAACTCGCGACCTCGAAGACCTCGGCCATCGACAGGTTGAACCATTCCGCCAGCGCCACCAGGTGCGGCGCTGGCAGCTGGCCCAGGCGGTCGTTCAACACGTGCAGGGCTTCGATCAGCCGGTCGCGCGGCCAGGCGGCGGGGCCCAGCCAAGCGGTGATGTCGGTGCGGGCAGCGGGGTCCACCGCGCGGCCCTTGGGCTGTCGGCGCTTCTTCTGGCGCGTGGCGTCGGCGCTGCTGCCCGACGCGGGCAGGATCGGGATGGTGCGCATGTTCGTCACCTGCGGCCCTCGGTCAGGAACGCCGGTGCGAACTGACGATGCGCACCGTGGTGGTGGCCAGGTGCACCTCGCGCAGAAAGTAGGCCAGCCCGGCGACCAATGCGAGCGTGGAACCCATGAACAACATGCCCACCAGCCAGCGCAGCGGCGCGTCCAGGAACACCTCCAGGAACAGCGAAGCGATGACCATGCAGACCAGCAGCGCGGCAAAGGTGCAGGCGGTGATGGCGGCACTGGCCAGGTAGCGGCGGCGCTCCAGCGCCTGCAGTTCTTCGGCGATGTGGTCAGGCAGCGGTGCCGAGGCGCCCTTGGCTTCGGTCAGGCCGCGACCGCGGTCGATGATGCGGGCCAGGCGCCCGGCCATCACGTTGAGGATGCCGGCGATGCCCGTCAGCAGAAACGCCGGGCCCAGCGCCAGCTGGATGGCCTGCGGCACATCGTTGATGTTGAGGATGGGACCGGCCACTGCAGCTGCCTTGCATCAGAGATGCGGCCATCCTAACCGCCGCTTTGACTGCCGCTGTGACTGGCGATCTGCAGCGACGTGTTCAGAGGTTCTCGTGGTGCCCGGCGTTGCCCGGTTTCCAGTAGGCCGCCGCGCGGATGCGCTCCTTCGGCAGGCCGTGGGTGCCCACCAGCACCGCGCGCACGGCGGCCGTGACGCTGGCTTCACCGGCGGCCCAGGCGTAGCCCTCTCCGGGCGGCAGCGTCAACGCCTGCACGGCCGCGGGCAGGTCGGCCGTGATCCACTGCAGATTCACGTTGGCACGGCTGGGCAGCGCCCGCTGCTCGGCCGCATCGGCCAGCACACGCACGATGGCGGTGCAAGCTGCGGGCAGCTCTTCCAGCCGCCGGGTGATGGCCGGCAGCGCAGACAGGTCGCCCACCAGCAGGTGCCAGTCGAAATCCACCGGCACGACGAAGGAACCGCGTGGCCCGCCGATCTGCACCGTCTGCCCCGGGGCGGCCTGCGTGGCCCAGGTGGCGGCCGGGCCGTGGCCGTGCAGCGCAAATTCGATGTCCAGCTCGTCGCCGCTGAAACGACGCGGTGTGTAGTCACGCATCACCGGCGGCTCGCCGGGCAGGATGAGCTTGACGTGGTCGTCGAAGGACAGGCTGATGAAGTCCTGCAACTCCGGGCTGGTGAAGGTGATGCGCAGCAGGTGCGGGCTCAGCAACGCGGT
The DNA here is from genome assembly GCA_018780805.1 of Rubrivivax sp. Classification (GTDB taxonomy): domain Bacteria; phylum Pseudomonadota; class Gammaproteobacteria; order Burkholderiales; family Burkholderiaceae_C; genus Rubrivivax. The sequence goes on from JADMJD010000168.1 coordinate 29,233, forward strand.
GCGGCGCACGGTGAGCGTGCGCCGCTTGAGTTCGTGGCGCACCCGTTGCACGGTGCGGACCGGGGAGTCAGTGACAGGATTCAAGGATGGTTCTGTTTGGTTGATAATGTCCACCATGATGCCGGACACTGTAGACAAAGTCAACCAACGACACGCAGCACCCAGCGCACTCGACCTGATGCACACGCTGATGCACCGGATCAAGCGGCGCATGCAGCAGGCCACCCAGGTCGCCAGCGAGGCCGAGGGCATCGCGCTGACGCCGATGGAGGCGCGCACGCTGGGTTTCTACGCGCGCCACCCCGGCGCCACGGCGCAGGACCTGGTGGAACACGCCGGCCGCGACAAGGCGCAGGTGGCGCGGTTGATCAAGAGCCTGGTGGAACGCGGCCTGCTGGCCGCGGCCACCGACCCGCAGGACCGTCGGCGCCAGACGCTGCAGCTCACGCCGGCGGGCAAACGTTTCGAGCGGCGCATGGCGGTGGCGCGGCAGCAGGTCGAACGTGCGGTGATGGCGGGGGTCTCGGCGGAAGAGGCCGAGGTGCTGCGGCGCTGCCTGGGGCAGATGGTGGCGGCGCTGGACTAAGGGCGGCGCAGCTCCGCCCGTATCACCACCGCCAAGCCCGCCAGCACTGCCAGCAGCCCCAGCAGCGCCCACATCCCGGGCCGCTCACCGACGATGAGCACGGCCAGCGCAAACGCCGTCACCGGCTCGGCCAGCGCCAATGCCACCGCGGTGGCGCCGCTGATGTGCCGCAGCGCATGGCTGAAGAGCAGGTAGGCCACGCCGGTGCTCATCACACCCAGCCAGGCGACGATGACCAGGTCGCTGGTCTGCAGCAACGGGGGGCCGGCCAGTGCCCCCGCCACCGGCAGCGCCAGCAGCGCGGCACCGCTGAACACGGCCCCGGTCACGGCGCCGGCCGAGGCACCCGAGACCAGGCCCTGGTTGACCAGCGCGTAAACCGCGTAGGACAAACCCGCCAGCAGGCACAGGCCCACACCCAGCGGGGTGAAGGGCAGCGTGTGGCTGCCGCCGGCGATCATCAACGCGCCCCCGCCCACGGCCAACGCGGTGCCGGCCCACCAGGTGGCGCTGGGCGGGCGGCGCTGCATCACCGCCTGCAGCACACCCGCCCAGACCGGCCCGCTGCCCAGGGCGATGGCGGTGCCCACGGCCACGCCGCTGGCGCGCACGCCGGCAAAAAACGCCAGGTTGTAGGCGCTCATGCACACCGCCGCCAGCGTGATGCCACGCCACGGCAAACCACCCAGCGCGGCCGGCGCCAGCGCGCGGCGCTCGGTGGCGGCCAGCCAAGCCGCAAAAAAAACGCCGGAGGCCACCAGCCGCAAGGCCCCCACCCAGTAGGACGACAACTGCGCCGGCGCCAGGCTCTGCGCCGTGCCGGTGGTGCCCCAGAGCAACGCAGCCCCCAGCACCAGGGCCACGCCGCGCAAGGGAGAAATTGCCGGTGTCATGCCACGGTGCCGCACACAGGGCGGCAGGGACTTGTCGAGCGGCGCTCGTCCGTCAGCCGCGGCGGCCCATCAAGCCGGTGCGCGACCGGCACGTCCTGGCAGCAGTGCAAGACGTCGGCGGGCAAACCCAATGAATGCATGCACCGCACTGTACGTGGGCCGGGTGCAGGCGACCCCGGCACTGAACTCGGCCGCGCCGCCCAGCGTGCCCAGCACGGCCGGGGCCGCGCTGCTGAAGCAATGGTGCTGGCCGGGCCCGAGCTCGATGTCCTCGGGCTGGCCGTCCACCGTCACCCACAGCGTGCCGCGGCGCACCTGCACACACAGGCCACGAGGGCGTTGCAGCGTCAGGAACTGCGCGCGCTGCAGCAGGACACGGGGCATCACATCGGTCTTGGCATGCATGGCAGTCATCCTTGCAGGAACAGGTCTGAGCATGGCACGATGATCGGCGCCGGATCCCTGGGCTTCAAACGATGATTTGGCACACCTCACATTCCGCCAGCGCATGCCAAACCGTTTGCCCCCGCCCGATCTGCTGATCGCCTTCGAAACGGCGGCTCGCCACCTGTCCTTCACCAAGGCGGCAGCCGAGCGGTTTGTCACGCAGTCGGCCGTGAGCCGGCAGATCGCGCAGCTGGAGGCTCACCTGGGCGTGCCGCTGTTCGAGCGCCGCCACCGTGCGCTGCAGCTCACCGACGATGGTGTGCAACTGGCCGAGGCGGTGCGCCAGTCGCTGGCGCTGCTGCACGCGTCGGTGGACCGCATCCGCCTGCAGGCGCGTCGCGAGGTGCTGTCGTTGACCACCACGCCGGGCCTGGCGTCCTTGTGGCTGATCCCGCGCCTGGCCGACTTCCTGGCCGCGCACCCGGGTGTGGACGTGCGCATCGACGCCACGCTGGAGCGCCGCCAGCTGGGCGCCGACGGCATCGACCTCGCGATCCGCTACATGGCGGTGGACCCGTCGGTGGGCGACGCGCTGTTCGACGAAACCCTGCAGCCGGTCTGCGCGCCCGCGCTGCTGCGTGACCGCCAGCGCCCATTGCGCCGGCCGGCCGACCTGCAGCGGCACACGTTGCTGAAGATCGCCGCCCCGCTGGGCGCCAAGCAGATGCCCAACGAATGGCAGTCGTGGTTGACGGCGGTCGGCGCGGCCCAGGTGCAGCCGGCCGCGCTGCTGAGTTTCAACGCCTACGACGCGGCGGTGGCCGCCGCGGTGGCTGGCCAGGGTGTGCTGCTGGGGCGCCGGCCGCTGGTGGACCCGCTGCTGGCACGGGGTGAGCTGGTCACCCCGTTCCCCGAAGGCCTGGTCTCGGCGCGGGCCTATGTGGTGGTGGTCGACGAACGCGCCGCACGCCGGCCCGCGGTGCAGGCCTTGCGCCAGTGGTTGCTGGCGCAGAGCCGGGTCATGGCGCCGCCGACGACATCACCAGCGGCACCGCCGTCAGCGCCTGCAGCGCGTCCAGCGTCAAACCGCCGCACAGCGCGCGCACCCACGCCTGCCCGCCACGCAGCTCGATGACGGCCAGCTCGGTGTAGACCCGGCTCACGCAGCCCAGCCCGGTGAGCGGGTAGCTGCAGGCCGGCACCAGCTTGCTGTCCCCGGCCTTGCTGCGGTGTTCCATCATCACCCAGGTCTGTTTGGCGCCGATGGCCAGGTCCATCGCGCCGCCCACCGCCGGGATGGCGTCGGGCGCGCCGGTGTGCCAGTTGGCCAGGTCACCCTGGATCGACACCTGGAAAGCGCCGAGCACACACACGTCCAGGTGGCCGCCACGCATCATCGCGAAGCTGTCGGCGTGGTGGAAGAAACTGCCGCCGGGTTGCAGCGTCACCGGCTGTTTGCCGGCGTTGATGAGGTCGTAGTCCTCGTCGCCCGCGGCCGGCGCCGGGCCCATGCCGATGACACCGTTTTCGCTGTGCAGGACCAGCTCGCGCCCGGCCGGGATGTGGTTGGCCACCAGCGTGGGCAGGCCGATGCCCAGGTTGACGATGGCGCCGTCGAACAGGTCCTGCGCCACCAGCTGGGCGATCTGGTCGCGGGTCCAGGGGGTCATGTCGACCCCTCGTCCGCGGTGTACCGCGGCCGATCCTCCGGGGGGATCGAACCCGGCTTCGGGCGGCCGTGCGCTCGGGTTCGTGTCGCCATGTCAGGCCGCCTTGCTGAAACCAGCGCCTTGCGTGGCCCGGCGCGGCACACACACCACACGCTGTACGAAGAGACCAGGCGTGACCACGGCCTCCGGGTCCAGCGTGCCCAGCTCGACCAGCTCATGCACCGTGGCGATGGTGGTCTTCGCGGCCATCGCCATGATGGGCCCGAAGTTGCGTGCCGTCATGCGGTAGGTCAGGTTGCCCCAGCGGTCACCCCGTTCGGCCTTGATCAACGCCACGTCGGCGTGCAGTGCGGTCTCAAACACCTGCATGCGGCCATCCAGTTCGCGCACTTCCTTGCCTTTGGCGAGCTCGGTGCCATAGCCCGTGGGCGTGAAAAAACCGCCGATGCCGGCGCCGGCGGCGCGGATGCGTTCGGCCAGGTTGCCCTGGGGCACCAGTTCCAGTGCCAGCCGGCCGGCGCGGTAGGCGCGGTCGAAGTGCCAGGAGTCCACCTGGCGCGGGAAGCTGCAGATGACCTTGCACACACGCCCGGCGGCTATCAGCGCGGCCAGGCCGGTGTCGCCGTTGCCGGCGTTGTTGTTGACGACGGTGAGGTCCTTGGCGCCCTGGTCCAGCAGCGCTTCGATCAGCTCGTCGGGCAGGCCGGCGGTGCCGAAGCCGCCGATCATCACGGTGGCGCCGTCTGGCACGTCGGCCAGTGCGGTAGCGGGGGTGGCGACGATCTTGTTGATCATGGGCTCTCACACCAGGGCTGCGAAGCCCTGCATCATGCCTGCGGCCACGCCCGGAACAGCGTGCGGCGGGTGTCGCGAAAGGCCGGCCGCACACGGCTGCTCCAGGGTGTGGCGCGCACCGCCAGCCAGGGCGGGCTGTTGAAGGCGGCACGGTCGGCCAGCCCATAAAACGCGTGGTACAGCGGGCCCTGGCCATCGCTGCGCTGCAGCCGGCGCGCCTGCACCACGCCGGGCACGGCGGCCAGGCCGGGCAGGTGCTCCTGGCTGTACCAGGCGTTGAAGTCGGCCTCCACCTCGGGCAGCACATTCGTCTCCACCACGTAGAGCCACGGCGCGGGCTGGCCCGCCGCAGGCCCGTCGATGACCAGCGTGGCCTGCAGCGGCACCGCTTCCAGGCCGGCGGGGCAGATGGGCAGCGGCGCCGCGCCTGCGGGCAGCAGGCAGCGGCGCTGTGTGCCGGTGTCCACATCGGTCCAGTGCGGCCACTGGGGCGCCGGTGGCAACGCTGCCCAGCCGGGCAGATCCGCGGCGCCGCGGTACAGCCATTCGGTGCCGGCCATCAGTGCACGTCCAGCGCGACCAGCAGGCGCGACACCATGTTGTAGGCCGCCACCGTGGTGACCAGCTCCACCAGACCACGTGCGTCGTAGGCCTGCTGCAGCGCTGCCATCAGCGGCGGCGGCACGGTGATGTCGCGTGTCATCGCATCGGTGAGCGCCAGCACCTGCTGTTCGCGATCGCTGAACAGCGCGCACGGCTGCACTGCGCGCACGGCCTCGATCTGCGCGGCGGACAGGCCGGCTGCCAGCGCATGCGGCACATGCGCCTCGAACTCGAAGCTGGCGCGGTTGAGCACCGCCACGCGCAGGATCACCAGCTCGCGCAGGTCGGCCGGTACGGTGGTCTGCTGCCGCACGGCGGTGAGCAGCTGCTCCCAGCCCGCAGCGATGGGCGCGCTGTTCAGCAGCACCTGGTAGAGCAGCGACACCCGGCCACGCGCGGCCATCAGCCGGGCTTCGGTGGCGGCCAGCTCCGGCCGGGTGCCGGGCTCGACCAGCGGAACGCGGGGCACGGTCTTCATGCGGCGGTCACTCCGCCTTGATGCCCTTGGCCTTGATCAGCCGGGCCCATTTGTCGGTGTCGCTCTTCAGCAGCGTTGCCAGCTCCTGCGGCGTGGTGGGCCGCGGGTCGGCGCCGGAGGCCAGCAGCTTGTCGCGAACGGCCGGCGTGCTGAGCGTCGCACGCACGGCCTTGTTCAGCGCTTCCACCACCGCCGGCGGGGTCTTGGCCGAGACGAAGAAGGCGTACCAGTTCACCGTGTCCACGCCGCGGATGCCCTGCTCCTCCAGCGTGGGCACCTCGGGCAGCGCCGGGTGGCGTTTGGGCGCGGCAATGCCCAGGGCCTTGAGCTTGCCACCCTTGACCTGGCCGATCAGGCCCGGCACATCGCCGAAGAATCCACCCACCTGGCCGCCCATCAGGTCGGTGATCGCCGGTGCCGCGCCCTTGTACGGGATGTGGGTGAACTTGCCGCCGGTGCTGTCGGCCAGCTGCTCGATGGCCAGGTGCGGGATGCTGCCGATGCCCGACGAGGCCATCGACACGCCCTGCGCGCTGGTCTTGCTGCGCGCCACGAAGTCGGCCGCGCCGCGCGCCGGGTCGTTGTTGTTGACGACCAGCAACTCGACGTTGTCCACCACCACGGACACCGGCGCAAAGTCGCGCAACATGTCGTAGGGCAGCTTGTCGTAGAGCGCCGGGTTGATGGCCGCGGCGCCGACGCTGGTGATCCAGACCGTGCGGCCATCGGGCGGTGCGCGCAGCACCTCCATCGCGCCGATGGCGCCGTTGGCCCCGGGTTTGTTTTCCACCAGCACGGCGGTGCCCAGCTCCTTGCCCAGCTGCTCCATCAGCGTGCGGGCCACGGCGTCCACCGGGCCACCGGGTGTGAACGAGACCACGATGCGGGTGGGTGGTGCGGTCTGCGCGTGCAGCAGCGGTGCGGCGGCCAGCAGCAGGGCGGCGGTGATCCAGTGGCGGCGAAGTGTCATCGTTTGTCTCCAGGGGGTGTTGTTCAGTCGCAGCGCGCGGTCATGCCGCCGTCGACCACGATCTCGGTGCCGGTGACGAAGCGGGCGTCGTCACTGGCCAGGTAGGCCACGGCCGCGGCGGTGTCGCGCCCGTCGCCCATGAAACCCAGCGGGATGCGTTTCTGGCGCTGCGCCAGCAGCGCGGCGGCGTCACCGCCCGCGCGCTGGCCGGCCAGGCGGGCTTCGACCATCGGCGTGTGCAGCTGGCCCGGCACCACGGTGTTGACGCGGATGCCCTGCGCCGCGTGCTGCACGGCGACCACACGCGAGAGCTGGATCACCCCCGCCTTGGTGGCGGCGTAGGCCACCTGGGCGCTGCCCGTCCAGCGCTGGCCGGAGGTGGAGGCCAGGTTGACGATGGCGCCGCGGCCTTGCGCCATCATCACCGGCAGCACGTGTTTGCAGCCCAGGAAGACACTCTTGAGGTTCAGGTCCACCTGGCTGTGCCAGACGGCTTCGTCCATCTCCACCGGCCCGCCGGGGGCCGAGCCGCCGACGTTGTTGACCAGCACGTCGATGCGGCCCAGCGCGGCCTGGCAGGCGGCCACCATCGCCGCCAGCGCGGCCGAATCGGTGACGTCGCAGGCCCAGGGGTGGATGGCAGCCCGGGTGTCGCCGGCATGTGCCAGCGTTTCGTCCAGCCGCGCGGCGTCGCGGTCCACCGCCCAGACCTGGGCGCCTTCTTCCGCCAGCCGCACGGCGATCGCCCGGCCATTGCCCCAGCCGGGGCCCACGCAGCCGGCCCCGGTGACGATGGCCACGCGGCCTTCAAAACGACGGGTCATGCCAGGTCTCCAAATCGGTACAGGCGCGCCGGGTTGTGCACCAGCAGGCGCTGCAACGCCTCGGCCGTGGGGGCGATGGCGCGGGTCAGGTCGGCGAGCTGGGCATCGTCCGGCAGCGGGCCCGCGTGGTTCGGGTGCGGCCAGTCGTTGCCCCAGAGCACGCGGTCGCCGCACTCGGCCACCAGCTGGCGCGCCAGTGGCTGGGCGTCGGCATACGGTGGGCCGGCGCGGCTGATGCGGTCCAGGCCACTCACCTTGACCCAGAACCGGGGGTTGTCCAGCAGGCGCCGCAGGGCCTGGAAGTGCGCGCCTTGCGGGCCTTCGGCAGCGTCGATGCGGCCGATGTGGTCGATCACCACCGGCACCGGCGCGTCGCGCAGGGCCTGGGCCACGTCGCCCAACACCAGCGCCGGGTCGCCGTGCAGCTGCAGGTGCCAGCCCAGCGGCGCCAGGCGTCTGGCGAGTGTCTGCAGGTCAGCCACCGGCATGGCGCGTCCCAGGTGGCCCATGAAATTGAAGCGCACGCCGCGGAACCCCGCCGCGTCCAGACGCCGCAGCTCGGACTCGGGCACGTCGGGGCGCAGCAGCGCGATGCCCCGGTAGTCGCGCGGGCGGCCGGCCACGGCGTGTTCCGTCACGCGGTTGTCGAAGCCGTGGCAGGTGGACTGCACGACCACGCAGCGCTGCAGGCCCAGCGCATCGTTCAGCGCGTAGAGCGCTTCACGCGGCGCATCCTCGGCCGGCACGAAGGGGGCATCCGCGGCGTACGGGAACTGCAGGCGCGGGCCGAAGACATGGCAATGTGCGTTGCAGGCGGCGGGCAAATTCATGGGCCGCAGTGTGGCCGCAGGCGCCCACGCCGGGCAGAGCCAGGGCACATAGCAGCTATGCTCTGAGGCTATGGATCTGGTCCGCCTCCAAGGGTTTGTCGCGATTGCCGACACCGGCAGCTTCAGCCGCGCAGCGGCGATGCTGAACCTGTCGCAACCCAGCTTGAGCCGGCAGATGGCCACGCTGGAAGCCGAGCTGGGCCAGCGCCTGCTGGACCGCACCGGCCGCGGCGCCGCGCCGACCGAGGCCGGCCTGCTGCTGCTGGACCACGCCCGCGCACTGCTGGACCGCGCCGAACGTGCCCGCACCGAGCTGCGCGAGCTGCAGGACAGCCCGGGTGGCCGTGTCACCGTGGGCCTGCCGCCGCGTGTGGCACTGGGCCTGAGCGTGCCGCTGGTGCATGCCTTCCGCGCGCGTTTTCCGCGCGCCGTGATCACGGTGCTGGAGGGCCTGAGCGCCGCGCTGCGCGAATCGATGATCGCCGGCCGGCTGGACCTGGCCCTGCTGTTCGACCCGCCACCCGCGCCGCAGATCCGCTGCGAGCTGCTGATGCGCGAAACGCTGCAGCTGGTGGCGCCACCGGGCAGCCGGCTGCCGCCGCGCGTGGCGCTGGCGGCCTTGCCGCAGTACCCGCTGGTATTGCCGAGTGCGCCCAACGCGATCCGCGCGCTGCTGGACCGTTGCCTGGCGCCGCGCGGCATCGTGCTCAACGTCGCGGCCGAAGTGGGCGCGGTGGGCACGGCGCTGGCCCTGGTGGCGCGGGGTGAAGGCTGCAGCGTGCTGCCCACCAGCGCGCTGAGGGCCGACCCGGCCCATGCCGCGTTGCCACAATCACCCATCGGCCCGCCTGCCATCCGCAACCAGCTGGTGCTGGCCACGCCGGTGGCGCGCCCGGCCTCTCGGCTGCTGCGCGAGACAGCGCAGCTGCTGCGCACGCTGGACTTCCGGCAAGGTTGAGGTGATCGCGTCAGAATCGGCGGCCACCACCGGGAGCCGCGCATGACCGTCGACTACTACTTCACCCCCGTCTCGCCCTGGGCCTACCTGGGCCATGCGCGCTTCGTGCAGCTGCTGCAGGACACTGGCGCCGCGGTGAACGTGCGCCCGGTGGACTACGGCGCGGTCTTCCCGGTCTCCGGCGGCCTGCCGTTGCCCAAACGTGCACCGCAGCGCCAGGCCTACCGGCTGGTGGAACTGCAGCGCTTCAGCGCGCACCTGGGGCTGCCACTGACCCCGCAGCCGGCGTTTTTTCCCGTTGCGGGCGACCCGGCAGCGAAGCTGATCATCGCCACCGACCGGGCACAGGGCGCGCTGGTGGCGCTGGACCTGGCCGGCCGTGTGGCGCGCGCCATCTGGGCCGAAGAACGCAACGTGGCCGATGCCAGCGTGCTGGGCGCGTTGCTGGCCGAGGCCGGCCTGCCGGCGGCATTGCTGGACGCCTCTGGCAGCCCGGCCGTGGCCGAGGTTTATGCCGGCTACACGCAGCAGGCCATCGATGCCGGTGTTTTTGGCGCGCCCAGCTACGTGATCGACGGTGAGATCTTCTGGGGCCAGGACCGGCTGGATTTTGTCGAGCGGCGGCTGAAAAAAGCCTGATCCGCCACCGGCTAACCGTTGCGCAGCAGGTTGGCCAGCTCGACCGCCGACTTCACGTTCATCTTGTCAAACACCCGCGCGCGGTGCACCTCCACCGTGCGCACGCTGATGCCCAGCTGATCGGCGATCAGTTTGTTGGGCCGGCCTTCGACCACCAGCCGCATCACGTCCTGTTCGCGGTCGGTCAGCTCGGCCAGCAAGCGCTTCACACCCGCCGTACCACGCCGCGCCAGCAGTGTCGTGGCGCTCTGCTCCAGCGCGCGCTCCACGCGGTCCACCAGGCCGTTGTTGGAAAACGGCTTCTCGACAAAATCGAAGGCGCCGCGTTTGACCGCAGCCACCGCGGTGGGCACGTCGCCATGGCCGGTGAGGAAGATCACCGGCAGCGCCGGCAGCAGCCCGCCGTCGGCCAGGCGCTCGAACAGCACCAGGCCGCTGGTGCCCGGCATGCGCACGTCCAGCACCAGGCACGAAGGTGCTGCCGGCCAGGGCTGTGGCAGCTGGGCCACATGCGCCTCGAAGGCCTCGGCGCTGCTGAAACCTTCGGACAACAGACGGCGCGAGCGCAGCAGCCAGGCCAGGGCATCGCGCACCACGTCTTCGTCGTCAACAAGGTAGACCACGGGCAGGCCGAGTGAAGGGTCGAGGTTCATGGTGAGGTGGCCGCGGCAGCGGCGGCGGGCTGGGTCGCAGGCCGTGGTGTGGGCAGCGTGAAACGGAACTCGGTGCCGATGCCACCCGGGCCGGGGGTGAAATCAAGCGCGCCGCCATGTTGTTCGATCACGGTGCGGCACAGGCTCAGGCCCAGGCCCATGCCCTCGCGGCGAGTGGTGTAGAACGGCGTGAACAAACGCGCGGCCACGTCGGGCGCGATGCCGGGGCCGGCGTCGATGACGCTGAAGCTGACCCAGCGTTCGTGTGTGCGCCGCACCACCAGGCGCAGCAGGCGATCAGCCGCCGGGGTGGCCGCCTCCATGGCCTGGATGCCGTTGCGGGTGAGGTTCAGCAGCACCTGCTCGACCATCGTGCGGTCGCACATCACACGCGGCGCCGGGTTGGGCAGGTCCAGCTCGATGCGGGCGCCGCTCTTGCGCGCCTGCAGTCGCATCAGCGGCAGCACCGCGTCCAGCAGCAGGTCGGCGCTCAGGGGTTCGTGCAGCTGCTCGCGCCGGCGCACGAAGTCGTGCACGCTCTTGATCACACGGCCGGCCCGTTCGGCCTGTTCGTTGATGCGCTCCAGCGCCTGCTTCAGCAAGCCGGGGGTGTGTTCATCGGGTTCTTCCAGCAGGTTCAGCGAGCCGCTGGCGTAGCTGGCGATGGCGGCCAGCGGCTGGTTCAGCTCGTGGCTCATCAACGAGGCCATCTCGCCCACGGTGGCCAGCCGGGCCGTGGCCTGCAGCCTTTCCTGCTGCTGGCGCGAAAGCTCTTCCACGCTGCGCTGGGCCGACAGGTCCAGCACCGCACTCATCCAGCCGGTCTGGCCACCCTGGCCGCCGGGCGCACTGACCAACGGCGCTTCGTAGATCATCACCGGGAAACGTTCACCGCCCTTGCGCATGAACTCGGTCTCGAAACCTTCACGCGCCGCGGCGTTCAGCGCCGCCGCTTCAGGCGACAGGCGCAGGGCCTGGCGGCGGCGGTACTCCTCGCGGTGTTCGGGTGGCCAGTAAGGCGGCTCGGCGGCGGCCCGCAACTCGTCGGCCGTGAAACCCACCATCGCGCAGAACGCCGGGTTCACGTAGCTGATGCGGCCGTCCAGGCCCCGCGCACGCAAGCCGGTGACGAGTGAATCTTCCATCGCCTTGCGGAAGGCCAGGGCCTCGGCCAGCGCACTTTCGGCCAGCGCACGGCGGCGCACGTCGTAGGCCAGCAGCAGCACCAGCGCAAACAGCGCCATCGACAGGCCCAGCACCAGCGCGGTGGACAGGTTGGGGATCAGCCGCGGGGCGCCGGTGGCACTGTCCACCCGCAGCTGCAGCGTGGCGCCGGGCAGGTCGACCAGGCGCTCGGCGCGGAACACACCCGCCCCGCGGGGCAGCCCGGTGCGCGCCAGACGTGTGCCGTCACCTTCGACGAAGGACAGCTCGTGGCCACGCGCCTGCTGCGAGGTGACGGCCTGCTCCAGCAGCGGCGTCAGCGCGATGGCGCCGACGATGTAGCCATGCACCTGGCCGGCGCCGGCCAGCGGCACACACAGGTCCATCAGCTCCTGGCCCAGGCCGCCGGGCAGGGGCACGAAGTAGCTGCGCGAAAAACCGGGCACCAACATGCGGCGGGCCGAGGCGCAGGCGACCTCGGTTTCGACGTCGCTGTCGGCGCGGGCGATGATGGAAAACAGCGGCGGCACATAGGGTGTGTCCACAAACACCGTGGGCTGGGCCGTGGCGTCGCGCATCTCCAGCCGCGCGAGTGAGCGGCGCTGGCGCAGCAGCTCCTGCGCGGCGGCCTGCCAGGTGCCCGGGGACTGCGCCGCCAGCGACTGCATCTGCTGCTGCAGCCCGACGAGGTCGCGCCGCACCTCGGCCGCCACCTCCACCGCCACGGCGTCGGTGGCTTCCTGCGCACGCGAAGCTTCGTAGTTGACCGTCAAGGCCACCAGCAGGCTCTGCGCGACGACGAGCAACAACACGAGCGCGCTCCACAGCAGCGCCCGCCGGTGGCGGCGCCAGCGGCTGACGGGGGGCGACTCGGCTTGTGACATGGGCGGCGCAGCGAGAATAGAGGGCCCAGGGTCAGGAGTGATAAGCAGTTTCGCGCATGGGTGGACGGGCCACGATCGCGCACACTCTCGGCCCGGCGTCGCATCCAGCACGACATCCCTGCCTCTTCTTCCAGCGCGGAAAGCACCCCCCATGTCCCAAGCCGAAGACAAACGCGCCACGCTGCGCAAAGCCGCCCTGGAGTACCACGAGTTCCCGGTGCCGGGCAAGATCGCGATCCAGGCGACCAAACAACTGGTGAACCAGCACGACCTGGCGCTGGCCTATTCGCCCGGCGTCGCGGCGGCCTGTGAAGAGATCGTCAGCGACCCGGCCAACGCCTTCCGCTACACCGCGCGCGGCAACCTGGTGGGGGTGGTCACCAACGGCACCGCGGTGCTGGGCCTGGGCGACATCGGCCCGCTGGCCAGCAAGCCGGTGATGGAAGGCAAGGCGGTGCTGTTCAAGAAGTTCGCCGGCATCGATGTCTTCGACATCGAGGTGAACGAAAAGGACCTGGACAAGCTGGTCGACATCATCGCCGCGCTGGAGCCGACGTTCGGCGGCATCAACCTCGAAGACATCAAGGCCCCGGATTGTTTCTACGTCGAGCGCCAGCTGCGCGAGCGCATGAAGATCCCGGTCTTCCACGACGACCAGCACGGCACGGCCATCGTGGTCGGTGCGGCGCTGCTGAACGCGGTCAAGGTGACCGGCAAGGCCATTGGCGAGGTCAAGCTCGTCACCTCCGGCGCCGGGGCCGCGGCCCTGGCCTGCCTGGGCCTGCTGGTGAAGCTGGGCGTGCGGCGCGAGAACATCTGGGTCACGGACCTGGCCGGTGTGGTCTACGAGGGCCGCACCGAGCTGATGGACGAAGACAAGGCCTTCTTCGCGCAGAAGACATCGCTGCGCACGCTGGCCGAGGTGGTGGCCGGGGCCGACGTGTTCCTGGGCCTGTCGGCCGGCGGGGTGATGAAACCGGCGATGGTGGCGTCGATGGCGGCCCAGCCCATCATCTTTGCGCTGGCCAACCCGACGCCCGAGATCCTGCCGGAAGAGGCGCACGCGGTGCGGCCCGACGTGATCATGGCCACCGGGCGCACCGACTACCCGAACCAGGTCAACAACGTCCTGTGTTTCCCGTACATCTTCCGTGGCGCGCTGGACTGCGGCGCCACCACGGTGACCGACGCGATGGAGATCGCCGCGGTGCACGCCATCGCCGAGCTGGCACGCGCCGAACAGAGCGACGTGGTGGCCGCCGCCTACGCCGGCCAGAGCCTGGCCTTCGGCCGCGAGTTCCTGATCCCCAAACCCTTCGACCCGCGGCTGATGGTGAAGATCGCCCCCGCAGTGGCCGAAGCCGCCGTGGCCTCGGGTGTGGCGCTGCGGCCCATCGCCGACATGGCGGCCTACCGCGAGAAGCTGCAGTCCTTTGCCTACGCGTCGGGCCAGACCATGCGGCCCATCTTCACCGCCGCCAAGAACGCCAGCCGCAAACGTGTGGCCTATGCAGAGGGTGAAGAAGAGCGCGTGCTGCGCGCGGTGCAGGTGGTGGTGGACGAAAACCTGGCCCGGCCGACGCTGATCGGCCGCCCGGCGGTGATCGCGCAGCGCGTGGAGCGGTTTGGCCTGCGCCTGCGCGAGGGCACCGACTACGACGTCGTCAACGTCGACCAGGACCACCGCTACCGCGACTTCTGGCAGACCTACCACCGGATGACCGAGCGCAAGGGCGTGACACAGCAGCTGGCCAAGATCGAGATGCGGCGCCGGCTGACGCTGATCGGCGCGATGCTGCTGCACAAGGGCGAGGTCGACGGCATGTTGTGCGGCACCTGGGGCACCACCGCCAACCACCTGCACTACATCGACCAGGTGATCGGCAAACGTGTGGGCGGCAGCCCCAGCACACCGCAGGACGTGCAGGTCTACGCCTGCATGAACGGCCTGCTGCTGCCCAACCGGCAGCTGTTCCTGGTCGACACCCATGTCAACGTCGACCCGACGCCGGAAGAGCTGGCCGAGATCACGGTGATGGCGGCCGAGGAGATGCTGCGCTTCGGCCTGCAGCCCAAGGCCGCGCTGCTGTCGGCGTCGAACTTCGGCAGCTCCGAGGCCCTGCCCAGTGCCCAGAAGATGCGGCGCACACTGGCCCTGCTGCGCGAACAGGCGCCCTGGCTGGAGGTGGACGGCGAGATGCACGGCGACACCGCGCTCGACGCCGCGGCACGCCGGGCCGTGATGCCGCGCAGCACGCTGACGGGCGAGGCCAACCTGCTGGTCTTCCCCGGCCTCGACGCCGCCAACATCGCCTACAACCTGCTGAAAACGGCCGCCGGCGGTGGCATCGCCATCGGTCCGGTGCTGCTGGGCGCGGACCGGCCGGTGCACATCCTCACCCCCTCGGCCACCGTGCGCCGCATCGTCAACATGACGGCGCTGGCCGTCGCCGACGCCAACGCCAGCCGCTGAAACAGCACCGCCCCGGCACCAGGATGCCGGGGCGGCGGCGCACAAAGCCCCAAACCGGGGCGGACGGCTTGAGGTTTTAGGGGGTTTCCGGTAGCATTCGGGCCTGATTCTTCAGGGTTATCCCGTGTTCTTCTCCGGTCAGGTCGCAGCTGGGCAGGCTCTCAAGAAGTTAGCGCTCGCTGTCACCACAACCGCAGCTCTGGCTGGCGGTTGGCAGCTTCCGGCGCAGGCGCGCAGTGAAACGCCGGCGGTGTCGCCGGCATCCGCTGCGGTGGCCTTGTCCACATTGCCGCCGCAGGCGCAGCAAACGCATCAGCTCATCCTGGCAGGCGGGCCGTTCCCGTACCAAAAGGATGGCAGCGTGTTCGGCAACCGCGAACGCTTGCTCCCGCTGCACCCCCGGGGTTATTACCGTGAGTACACCGTGAAGACGCCTGGAGCCTCCAACCGGGGCGCCCGCCGCATCGTCTGCGGCGGCACCCGGCCGGTGGCCCCGGACGCATGTTTTTACACCGCCGATCACTACACGAGCTTCCAGCGCATCGTGCCGTGATGGGCGTTGACACCGGCTTCACATTGTCAGAACCAAGGGGGATCGTGACCATGCTCTTGCAGACCGTCCGTCCAAACATCGTGCAGTCGATCCGCGCTTACCGCGTGGACGAGCTCATGGATGCGGCACAGGCCGCAGGCCAGCACTTCCTGTACGCCAACCTGGCGAATGCCCAGTCCAAGCCGGACGTGCTGGAGGCGATTGCCACCTCCTTCACCTTCCCGGCCCACTTCGGCAAGAACCTGGATGCCTTGTACGACTGCATGACCGACCTGGTTCACAAGTCCGGCCAGCAGCCGGGCTTCGTGGTGGTGCTGGAACAGTTGCCCGACAACCCGCGTTTTGACCGCGAGGTGCGCGAGCAACTGCTGGACGTCTTCCGCGACGCGGCCGACTACTGGGGAGAACGACGAATACCGTTCAGGTGTTTCTATTCTTTTCAGTAGCCCGCTCCCAGGAAATCGGGTCATGGGAGCGGGCGACGGAAGTGGCCCCCACGAGCACACCCGCCAAACCGGCGGCCAAGGTTGCAGCGCCAAAAAGCGGCCTGAACCCCAACTTCGGAACCAACATGCCGATGATGAGCAGCGCGTTCGATACCGCTATGTGGTTGAACGCAGCGTGAGCGCGAGCGCCAGGTAGTCCTGCACCGGGACTTCCTCGGCGCGTCGCTGCACATCAAATTCACCGCTGAACCCGCGCTGCTCCAGCCAGCGTCCCAGCGTGTGGCGCAGCAGCTTGCGGCGTTGTGAAAACGCCACCTGCACCAGCTCCGACAGCAGCGCCGGGTCCACCGCGGCCGGGTTCGGCCAGGGCAGCATGCGCACGATGGCCGAGTCCACCCGCGGCGGTGGATCGAAGGCCTCGGGCGGCACGTCCAGCACACATTCCACGTGGTAGCGCCACTGCAGCATCACGCTCAGGCGGCCGTAGTCCTTGTGCGCCGGGGTGGCGGCCATGCGCTGCACCACCTCCTTCTGCAGCATGAAGTGCTGGTCCTGGATGCGGTGCGCCCACGGCAGCAGGTGGAACAGGATGGGGCTGGAGATGTTATAGGGCAGGTTGCCCACCACCCGCAGCGGCTGGCGGGCGGCATCTGCGGCGTCCGCCAGGGCACCGAAATCCACCTTCAGCACATCGGCTTCGATGACGTTCAGCCCCGGGCGACCGCGCAGGCGGGCGGCCAGGTCGCGGTCGAGCTCGATCACCGTCATCGCGCCGCAGCGCTCCAGCAGCGGCTGCGTCAAGGCCATCAGGCCGGGGCCGATTTCCACCAGGGCCTGGCCCGGGCGCGGCTCGATCGCGCGCACGATGCCGGCGATGACGGCGGTGTCGGTCAGGAAATGCTGGCCGAATCGTTTGCGGGCCTGGTGTTGCGCCACGGGCGTCAGCGCGCCGCGGTGGCCTGGCCGCCTTCGCGCAGCTCGATGTAGGCGCGGGCACGCAGCTCGGTCACCCACTCCTCGAAGGACTGCTGGAACTTGCGCTCGCGCAGCACGTTGCGCAGCTGCTCACGTTTTTGCGCCGGCTCGATGGCCACGCGGCGGCGCTCCAGCACCTGGATCAGGTGCACCCCAAAACGCGAGGCCACGGGTTCGGAGATCTGGTTCGGCGCCAGGCGCATCGCCGGTTGCTCGAACTCCGGCACCATCATGCCGGGGCCGAACCAGCCCAGGTCGCCGCCAGCGGCCGCAGAGCCGTCTTCCGAGAACTCCCGCGCCACGTCCTCAAAGCGGCGCTCGCCGGTTTCGATGATGCGCTTGAGCTGCAGCAGCCGGCGTGCCGCCTGTTCGGGGCTGGCCTGGTCGGAGGTGCGCAGCAGGATGTGGCGGGCGCGGGTCTCGACCACGCCGCCCGGGTCGCTGCCGCCGTCGCCACGCTGCACCAGCTTCAGCACATGGAAACCGGCGCCACTGCGCACCGGCGCCGTGGCCACCTGGCCTGCATCCAGCGTGCGCACGGTGTCGACGAACAGGTCCGGCAGGCGGTCGGCCGGCCGCAGGCCGAGTTCGCCGCCACGTTCGCGGCTGCTGTCGTCGGACAGTTCACGCGCCACCACGTCGAAGGCCTCACCGGCACGCACCCGCGCCAGCGCACGCTCGGCCACGGCACGCCGTTCGGCCACCACGGCGGCATCGGCACCGTCGGGCACACGCACCAGGATCTGCGCGATGTTGAGGTCGGCGTTGCCGCGCGCGGCGTCACGCTCGGCGGCCAGCGCGCGGTCGATGTCTTCGTCGCTGACGACGATGCGGTCCACCACCTCCCGCTCGCGGGTGCGCTCCACCGCGATCTGGTCGCGCAGGTTGCCGCGGAAGCGCACCATGTCCATGCCCTCGGCCTGCAGGCGCTGGCGCAGCTGCTCCAGCGTCAGCTGGTTCTGCGCGGCCACGCTTTGCACCGCACGGTCGAGTTCACCGTCGTCGATGCGCCAGCCCTGTTCGCGGGCGTGGGTGACGATCACACGTTCTTCGATCAGGCTGTCCAGCGCTTCGCGCCGCAGCTCGGCCGGTGCCGGCGCGGGCTGGCCGGCACGCTGCGCCGCCTGGCGCAGCTGGGCCTGGCGGCGTTCGAGTTCGACGGCGGTGACCAGCTCCTGGTTGACCACGGCCACGATGTGGTCCCCCGGTGTGGCGACGATCCGCGGCGCGGCCACACGGCCCTGGGCGGCGGCAGGCAGGGCGGCCACGCAGGCCATGCCCGCCATCGCCGCGGTCAGGCAGGCAGTGGCCAGGGGCCGGAATCGGAGCGGTGCAGTCATGGGGAGCTCGGGACGGCCCGCTCATCGCGGTCTTCCCTCAGGAGACGGTAACCGGGGATATTGTCCTTCAAGACCTGCAGCGGGTTGGAACCCAGGCGCGACAGGCCCACCAGCTCCAGTTGCAGCAGCAGCCGGGTCGTGGCTTCGCTGCGGCCCGTGGACAGGCGCTCGGACACCACCCGCAGGATCCAGCAGCCGGCGTCGTACTCGGCACCCAGCAGCGAATCGGTGACGCGGCTGTCGCGCAGGCTGTAGTTCATGCGGCCCACGCTGTACCACGTGCCGCGGCAGCCCCCACTGGCGGTGCCGCCGGCTGGCGCTTCGGCCTTGTACAGCGGCCACTGCCAACCTAACTCAAACTGCTCACTGACACCCCGCGCCAGCCGGTAGCGGCCACTGATGGTGCGGTAGGGCCCTGGGGTGTAGCTGGCGCCCAGGATGGAGCGCGACAACCGGCCGATGTCGGGGCTGTACTGCAGCGACGCGTCCAGCGACCACTGCGGGATCAGCCTGGTCGAGCCCAGCAGCAAGATGTCGGAGAAACGCTGCTCCAGCGGCGCGCCGTCGACCTGCCCGTCCGACTGCGGGGCCACCAACTGGTCGCGGAACAGGTATCGCTGCACCACACCCACGCGCAGCAATTCACTGCCGTTCAGCGGGTCGATCAGGCGGCTGGTGGCACCGGCTGTGAGCTCGTGCGCGTCGGACACCCGGTCCACGCCAGAAAAAGCGTTGGGTGTGTAGATGGAGCTGAGGTTGAAGTCCTTGCCCCAGGCGTCGAAGTTGGGCAGCTGGTCCTGCCGGCGGTAGGGCGTGCGCACCCACAGCAGGCGCGGCTCCAGCGTCTGGCGCAGCGTGCGGCCGAACCAGAGGTCGGTCTCGCGCTCGAATTCCAGCGACGCATCGAGCGACAGCGTGGGCACCAGGCGCTGGGCGTTGCGGCGTCCGTCGGCCATGGGCTCGTCGGTGCGGTAGCTGGCCGCGTTGAGCGACAGCCGCGGCACGATGGCCAGGCCGCCCTGGCGCAACGGCCAGGCCAGCGTGCCCACGCCGTGCCAGCGCCAGCCCTGGGGGCGGGTGCCGGCGGCGTCGTCGTCGGGCCGCTCGAAGCGGTTGAGCTCGGTCTCGAAGCTCAGCTCCAGCGGGCCCGCCTGCCCCTGCCCCGCCAGGCCCAGCTGCGGGCGGCGGGCATAGGGCGCGGTGATCGGTGCCTCCAGCTCCTGCAGCACCTGCCAGTGCTGCACCTGGGCGTAGGCGTCCAGCGCCAGGCCCTGCCAGGCCAGCGGCTGCGACCAGCGCGCCTGCGAGCCCAGCAGGCGCGGCGTCAACACATCGTCCGGGGTCTGGAAGTCTTTCCACCAGGCGTCGTCCGAGACCCGCAGGCCGCGCAGCTGCAGGCTTCCGCCCCGCGGCAGCTGGTGCTCGTGCAACAGGTTCAGCGCATGGCGGGTGCGGCCGGCCAGGCGGTCGTCGGGCAGCAGGTCGGCACGCAGCTGGCCGCTGTACCGCGGCGCCAGGTAGCGGTACTCCGATTCCAGCCCCAGCCCGCGGCGGGTGATCAAACGCGGCGCGACGGTCAGGTCGCGGTCGGGTGCGATGTTCCAGTAGTACGGCACCGAGAGCTCAAAGCCGCTGCGGCTGTCCAGGTTCAGCGTCGGCGGCAGCCAGCCGGATTTGCGTTCGCCGGTGATCGGGAAACTCATGCGCGGCAGCGCCAGGATGGACAAACCCTGGAAACGCAGCCGCGCGCCTTCGGCCAGGCCTTCGTTGGCGTCGAAGTCCAGCGTCACCTTGCGTGCCTGCAACTGCCAATCGGGTTCACTGCCATCCTCTGGCCGCGGGCAGCTGGTGTAACGCGCATCCGCAGCGGTGAATCGGGTGCGGCTGGCAAAGTCGATGCGCGAGGCCTGGCCCCGTGTGCCCAGCAGCGGGAAGTCGAAGGCCGGGTCCACGAACCAGCCGCTGAAGTCCTTCACCGCCAGGTCGAGCTCGCTGCCGCGGTAGGTGGCACCTTCGCGCTGCAGGAAGACGTTGCCGCTCGCGTTCGCCCGGTCGCTGGGCGGGCGGTAGCGCAGGCGGTCGGCGCGGATCAACAGCCCACCCTGGCGCAACTCCACCGCACCTTCGGCGATGGTTTCGCGGTCGGTGGTGCTGCGCAGGCGGTCGGCCTGCAGCAGGATCGGCAGCGGCTGCGGTTCAGCCGCCCGCAGCACCGGCGCGGCGCTCAGCAGGGCGAGGGAAGAAAGCCAGTGGAAAAGCCAGCGGCAAGGGGCAAGGCGAGGGGCCGACATTCGTAGAATCGATTATCCATGCCCACCGCCCTCCCCCTGCCGGCAGTCGCCTGGCCCGACACCGTCCGCCGCGACGCCTTCAACACCTGGCTCGCACACATCGCCCCGGCCCACGGGCTGCAAACCCAGACCCTGGCCCCGGCGTCGGCCGACGCCAGCTTCCGCCGCTACCTGCGGCTGCAGGGGCGCAGCGGCACGCTGGTCGTGATGGACGCACCGCCGCCGCAGGAAGACGTGCGCCCCTTCGTGCGCATGGCGCACCGCATCGTGCAGGCCGGCCTGCACGCGCCGCAGGTGCTGGAAGCCGACGCCGAACAAGGTTTTCTGCTGCTGACCGACCTGGGCCAGCAGCTCTACCTGCAGCAGCTCAAGCAGGCCGACAGCGCTGGCGCCGACCGGCTGATGCGCCAGGCCTTGCAGGCCCTGGTGCACTTCCAGGTGCACGTGGGCCACGAGGATCTGCCGGCCTACGACGAAGCCCTGCTGGCCCGTGAGCTGGCGCTGTTTCCGGAGTGGTGTGTGCAGCGCGAGTTCGGCATCACCTGGACAGCTGCGCAGCAGGCCAGCTGGGACGCGGTCTGCCGCGTGCTGATCGACAGCGCGCTCGCACAGCCGCAGGTGACGGTGCACCGCGACTGGATGCCGCGCAACCTGATGCTGTGCGACCCGAACCCCGGCATCCTGGACTTCCAGGACGCGGTGTGCGGCCCGGTCACCTACGACGTGGCGTCGATGCTGCGCGATGCTTTCCTGTCATGGGACGAAGAGCGCGAGATCGACTGGGCCGCGCGCTGGTGGGAACAGGCCCGCCGCGCCGGTGTGCCGCTGGGCGACACGCTGGGCCACGATTTTGGCGAATGCTGGCGCGCGCTGGAGTGGATGGGCCTGCAACGCCACCTGAAGGTGCTGGGCATTTTTTGTCGGCTGAAACACCGCGATGGCAAACCCGCCTATGCTGAGGACCTGCCGCGCTTCTTTGCCTACGCCACACGCGTGGCCAACCGCTACCGGCCGCTGCGCCCGCTGCTGGGCCTGCTGGAGCCGATGAGCGGCCAGACGGTCGCCAGCGGTTTCACCTTCTGACCCCAAGACCACCGATGTTTGCGATGCCCTGGGCGCGTGTGCGCCCCACCGCCGTTCCCGGTACCGCCCCGCCGCCGGGGCTGGCGGCCTTCTACTGGCACTTCGTGCAGCAGTCGCGCGGGCTGTACGCCACGCTGTTTGTCACCGGCCTGGGTGTGGCGCTGATCGACACCGTGATCCCGCTCTTCATCGGCCGCCTGGTGCGGCTGATGGAGAACACCGACCGTGCCGCCGCCGTGCAAGGCGCGCTGCCGATGCTGTTGGGCATGGCGGCGCTGGTGTTGTTCGGCCGGCCCCTGGTGCTGCTGGCCGACAGCATCGTGCGCAACAACATCGTGGTGCCCGGCGTGACCAGCCTGATCCGCTGGCAGAGCCACTGGCACGTGGTGCGCCAGAGCTGGCCGTTTTTCCAGAACGACTTCGCCGGCCGCATTGCCAACCGGGTGATGCAGACCAGCAACGCAGTGCGCGAGAGTGTGGTCTCCAGCATCCGCGGGGTCTGGTACATCGTGGCCTACGGCATCTCGGCGCTGGTGCTGATGGCCAGCAGCGACTGGCGCCTGGCCATCCCCACGGTGTTGTGGTTCACCGGCTACGTGTTTTTTCTGCGCTACTTCGTGCCCCGGGTGCGCGACCTCTCGCGCACCAGCAGCGAGATGCGCTCCAAGGTGATGGGGCGCGTGGTGGACAGCTACACCAACATCCTGACCGTCAAACTCTTCGCCCGGGCGCGCGACGAAGACACCTACGTGCGCGAGGTGATCGACGAACACACGGACGCCATAGCGGCCCACATGAAGCTGATCACCCGCTTCATGACCACGCTGTCGGCGCTGAACGCGATGCTGCTGGTGGGCACGGGCACGATCGGCATCACGCTGTGGGCGCAGGGCGTCATCGACGCTGGCACCGTGGCCACCGCCTTGCCGCTGGCCTGGACCATCGCCAACATCGCCGGTTTTGTCAGCTGGGAGGTGACCAGCATCTTCGAGAACATCGGTGTCGTGCAGGAGGGCATGGAGACCATCGCCGTGCCGCATGCGCTGGTGGACAAACCGGGTGCACGCGATCTGGAAGTGCCACAAGGGGGCATCCACTTCGAACACCTGACCCACACCTACGGCCGCAGCGACGGCAAGCAGGTGCTGAGCGATTTCGACCTGCAGATCCAGCCCGGCGAGCGTGTGGGCCTGGTCGGCCGCTCGGGCGCCGGCAAGAGCACGCTGGTGAACCTGCTGCTGCGCTTCCACGAGCTGGAGCAGGGTGCGATCCGCATCGACGGCCACGACATCCGCGAGGTCACGCAGGAAAGCCTGCGCCAGGCCGTGGGCATGGTGACGCAGGACACCTCGCTGCTGCACCGCTCCATCGCCGAGAACATCCGCTACGGCCAGCCGGGTGCAACGCTGGAACAGATCGTCGCCGCCGCCAAGAAGGCGCAGGCGCACGAGTTCATCCTCGGCCTGCAGGACTGGAAGGGCCGCACCGGCTACGACGCGCACGTGGGCGAACGGGGTGTCAAGCTCAGCGGCGGCCAGCGCCAGCGCGTGGCCATCGCCCGCGTGGTGCTGAAGGACGCGCCCATCCTGGTGCTGGACGAAGCCACCAGCGCGCTGGACAGCGAGGTCGAGGTCGCCATCCAGGACCAGCTGCTCAACCTGATGGAAGGCAAGACCGTGATCGCCATCGCGCACCGGCTGTCCACCATCGCGCGCATGGACCGGCTGGTGGTGCTGGAGGCCGGCCGCATCGTCGAACAAGGTTCACACGCCGAGCTGCTGGCGCTGGGTGGACACTACGCAGGCCTCTGGGCGCACCAGAGCGGCGGGTTCCTGGGTGAAGACTGACAAGGGGATCTCACGATGAACTCCACACACCTGCCACCCGGCGACGAACCGGTCCCCGGCCTCGGGCTGCCGCTGCTCTACAACCTCGTGTACTGCAGCGTGGCCACGGCCGGCGTGGACGACGCGGCGGTGGACCGCATCGTGGCGACGGCGCAGCGCCTGAACCCGCGCCACGGCATCACCGGCTGGCTGGTGTTCGGCAGGGGCATCTTCTTCCAGTGGCTGGAAGGGCCGCGCGACAGCGTGCAAGCCCTGATGGCCACGCTGCGCGCCGACCCGCGGCACACCAACGTCATCTGCCTGAGCGAGTCCGAAGAGCAACGCGAGCGCCTGTTCCCCGACTGGGGCATGGAGCGTGTTTCGGCCGACGACGTGCGCGAGGTGCTGCAGGACGCGCTGGACACCAGCGAAAGCGCCCAGCACCGGTTGGCACTGGGCGACTTGTTGATGCAACTGGACGCTGGCGGACTGCCCGCGCTGGGCCGGGCCGCCTGAGCGTTCAGGCGCAGGGCATCACTTCGGCAGGATCACGCTGTCGATGACGTGGATCACGCCGTTGTCGGCCACGATGTCGGTCTTCACCACGTTGGCCGTGTCAACCTTGACGCCGCCCATTGTGGACACCGTGATCGAGCTGCCCTGCACGGTCTTGACCATGCCGGCCTTGACGTCCTTGGCCATCACGGTGCCGGGCACCACGTGGTAGGTCAGCACGGCGGTCAGCTTGGCCTTGTCGGCCAGCAGCGCATCCAGTTGGGCCTTCGGGATCTTGGCGAAGGCTTCGTCGGTGGGCGCAAACACCGTGAACGGGCCCTTGCCCTTGAGCGTGTCGACCAGGCCGGCCGCGGTGAGTGCCGTGGCCAGGGTCTTGAAACTGCCGGCGGCGACCGCGGTGTCGACGATGTCCTTGGCCTGCACGGCAAAGGCGGTGGCGGCCAGCGCGGCGGAGACGATGAGCTTCTTCATGGGTACTTCCTTGGTTGAACGGGGGCCGGCGCCAAAGCCACATGACCTCGACGCCAGACCGCTTGGTTCAGAAAGTGACCAATCAGTTCCTCATCAGACAATTCGGTTACTTTCGGAAACAAACACGGGGCCCTGAGGCCCCGTGGGGATCCTGCGCCCGGCAGGTTCAGGGGCAGGCGGCAATCACCTGTGCCACAGCCGCGGTGAGCTTCTTGGCATAGGGCACGTGCAGGAACTCGTTGGGTCCGTGCGCATTGCTCTTCGGGCCCAGCACGCCGCAGACCATCATCTGAGCCTTGGGGAAACCCTGTTGCAGCATGCTCATCAGCGGGATGGTGCCCCCCTGGCCGACATAACCCACCGGCGCACCGTAGTGCGCCATCGACGCGGCATTGAGCGCGTCTTCCAGCCAGGTGGACAGCTCCGGCGCGTTCCAGCCGGTGGCGCCCAGCGCACCGGCCCGACCATCCGCGTGGAAGGTGACCTTGGCGTTGTAGGGTGCGTTGTCTTCGAGCAGCGCCTTCAGCTTGACACTGGCTTCATGGCCGTCCACCAGCGGCGGCAGGCGCAGGCTGAGCTTGAAGGCGGTGTAAGGCCGCAGCACGTTGCCCGCGTTCTTGAGTTCCGGGAAACCGTCGACACCGGTGACGCTGAGCGTGGGCCGCCAGGTGCGGTTGAGCAGGCCCTCGACCGGATCGGTGGTGGTCGGCAGCACCGCGCCGCCGTCAGCGCCGCAGGCCCAGGGCATGCGCTTCCAGACCTCGTCGCCCAGGATCGCGGCGGTGGTCTGCGCCTGCGCCAGCCGGGAGGCCGGCAGCTCGCAATGGAAACTCTGCGGCAGCAAATGGCCGGTTTTGCTGTCTTCCAGCCGGTCCAGCACCTGGCGCAGCACGCGGAAGCTGCTGGGCACCAGGCCGGACGCGTCGCCGCTGTGGATGCCTTCGGAGAGGATCTCGACCTTCAGCACACCGCTCACCATGCCACGCAGGCTGGTGGTGAGCCAGAGCTGGTCGTAGTTGCCGGCGCCGCTGTCCAGGCAGACCACCAGGCCGACCTGGCCCAGGCGCGGGCGCAGGGTGTCCAGGTACACCGGCAGGTCGTAGGAGCCACTTTCTTCGCAGGTCTCGATCAGACCCACGCAGCGCGGGTGCGGCAGGCCTTGCGCCTGCAGCGCCTCGATGGCGGTGATGGCGGCGTAGACGGCATAACCGTCGTCGGCACCGCCGCGGCCGTACAGCAGGCCGTCTTCGTACTTCGGTGTCCAGGGGCCGAGGTCGCGCCGCCAGCCGTTGAACTCGGGTTGTTTGTCCAGGTGGCCGTAGAGCAGCACGGTGTCGCCCGCTTCTGCGCGCGTGGCCGGGATCTCGAAGAAGATCACCGGCGTGCGGCCTTCGATGCGGATGACCTCCAGCTTCAGCCCCGGCAGCTTGCGCGATTCGACCCACAACGCCGCGTCGCGCACCACCCGGTCGATCAGGCCGTTGGCGGCCCAGTCGGCGTCGAACATCGGGCTCTTGCTGGGCACGCCGATGTAGTCGGTGAGCGCCGGCACGATGCGTTGATCCCAAGCGGCATCGGCATAGGCACCGAGCGCACTGGCGTCGTCGGGGAGCAGGGGCAGGTTCGGGTCGCGGGCGTTCATCGGTGGGCTCCTGGTGGAGGCCGCAGTGTTTCACAGCCGGCCGCGGCCAGCCAGGGGTCGCGGTCTTCGCCGCCGAAGATCTGCAGCAGGAAATCCAGCACCGCCCGCGTGCGCGCCGGCAGGTGCTGGCGCGACGGCATCGTGGCCCAAAGCGTGGCGTTGAACAAGTGCCACTCGGGCAGGATGCGCTCCAGCGCGTGTTCCATCAGCGCGTCTTCGGCCACGTAGCTGGGCAGGCCGGTGATGCCCAGACCGGCCAGTGCCGCGGCATAGATCGTGTCCACATGGCCCGTGGTCAGCACCGGGTTGCCGGGCATCACGGTCACCTGCTCACCGCCGGGTTCGCCGTCGCCCGAGCTGCCGCTGTAGAAGGTGAGCCCCCGCTGCAGCTCGGCGATGGGCGCCATCACCGCGTCGTGGCCCGCCAGCTCCGACGGGTGCTGTGGCCGGCCGCGCCGGTCCAGGTATTCGGGCGACGCGCAGACGATGGTTTCGGTGCGCGCCAAACGGCGTGCGATGAACTCACCGCTGAGCGCGGTGCGGGTCCAGACGATGGAGATGTCGTGTGCCTCGCTGGCCGCTTCCACCGGGCCGAAGGCGTCGATCTCCAGGCGCACGTTCGGGTGCAGCTGGCGGAAACGCGGCAGGTGTTTGGCCACCTGGTGCACCGACACCGCGGGGGGCATCAGCAGCCGCACCACACCGCGTGCTTCCTGCGTGTCGGCGCCGGCCATGGCTTCGGCCTCGTCCACATCGGCCAGGATGCGGCGCACGCGCTCCAGGTAGTCGGCACCCACTTCTGTCAGCGCCAGCTTGCGGGTGGTGCGGTTCATCAGACGTGCACCCAGGTGCTCTTCCAGCTCGGCCACCACACGGGTGACCACGGCGGGTGCCAGGTCCAGGGCGCGGGAGGCGGCGGCAAAGCTGCCTTCGTCGATGACACGGGTAAACACCCGCATGGCTCGGAGTTGGTCCATGGCTTTGATTATTCCGCACGCAGCAATGAAGCGTTTGGATGCATCGCCTTTATTCGCGGTGGGTCAATGCCTACAGTTGAGTCCATCGATGAGCCACACACGAACAAGGACTCACCGACCCGGCACTGCGGGCTGTTTCAAGCGCCCACCGGCCGGCACCGTCAACCGTCACTTCTTTGAACAGGACTTCATCATGAACAGCAAACAACTCTTCGCCGCCGCCGCCTTCGCCCTGATCGGCAGCACCACCTTCGCTCAGGAAGCCACCTCGGACGCCTGGATGAACGTCAGCTCGAGCAAGAGCAGCACACAAGTCGCCGCGGAACTGGCCCAGGCCAAGAAAGACGGCTCGATCAAGGCCACCAGCGCCGGCTATACCGACCCGGTGGGTGTCTCCAAGACCCGTGCCGAGGTGGTGGCCGCAACCCTGGCCGCCCGCCGCAGCGGCGAACTGGACTCGATCAACAGCGAGGTCTACGCCTTCAACGCCGGTGGCTCGCAAGCCGCCGTGCGCTTGGCCCAGGCCACCAAGTAAGCCCACGCTTCACACGCACATTCAAACGTCAACACTGAACCAGGAACACACCATGAACACCAAGCACCTCATCGCCGCCGCCGCCCTCGCCCTGATCGGCAGCACCGCCTTCGCCCAGGAAGCCACCTCGGACGCCTGGATGAACGTCGCCGCCACCAAGAGCACGGCCCAGGTCGCCAGCGAACTGGCCCAGGCCCGCAAGGACGGCACGATCAAGGCCTGGAGCGCCGGTTACTTCGAGCCCATCAAGGTCAGCAAGACCCGCGCGCAAGTGGTCGCCGAGACCCTGGCCGCGATCCGCGGTGGCGAGGTGGCCGTGATCGACAGCGAGGCCTACGCCTTCAACCCGCAGGCTTCACAAGCGGGCGTGCGCCTGGCGCAGTCGGCCAAGTGAGCCCCGAGAGCCAGGACAGCAGGTGTGACAGCACCTGCGCCTGCTCCGGCTCGTTGAAGATCTCATGGGCCAGGCCGTCGAAGCAGCGATGCTGCAGGACGGCCTTTGGCGCTGCGGCCGCAAAGGCCGCCGAACCGGCCGGTGCCACGCAGCGGTCGGCACCCGCCCACATCAGCAAGGTCGGCAGGCGCCACCGAGCCGCACGCTCGCGCACCAGCAGCCCGCCGTCGACGATGAAACGCACCAACCGCGGCGTGATGCGGTCGTGCACCAGCGGGTCGGCCACATAGGCACGCACCACGGCCGGGTCGCGCGACACCCACGCGGGTTTCAGCCCGTTGCCCAAGGCCAGGTCGGGCGCCACGCGGCCCAGCGTGGCCAGCAGCAGCTTCTGCACCGTGTTCATGCCCGCGTCCAGCGCGGGTGACGACAGCACCAGCGCATCCACCGGGCGCGACCAGGCCGCCGGCTTCGGCGCCAGCGCCTCGGCCACGAAGCGCGCCGCGACCAGGCCACCCATGCTGTGGCCCAGCAGCACAAAGGGCCGGCCCGGTTCGCGCACCTGGTCGATCACCGCAGCGAGGTCCGCGCACAGCGCTTCGCCCGGCGGCACTGCCCCGCGGGGGCCGCCGCTCAGGCCGTGGCCCCGGTGGTCCCAGGCATGCACCTGCCATCGTTGTGCGTTGAGTGCCGCCGCCACCTGGGCGTATCGCCCGCCGTGTTCGCCCAGGCCGTGCACGACCAGCACCTGGCCGTGCGGCCGACCGTTGGTGGGCCACAGATGCAGCCGCAGGGTGGTGCCATTGGCCAGCGTCAGCGTTTCCATGGCGGCGATTGGAGCATGCGCGCCGCTATGCTCGACGCATGGAAAACGCGTTCTTCACCCTGAGCAGTGCCGCACCCGGCGTGGCCCATCTGCAGCTGAACCGGCCCGAGCGGCTGAACACGCTGGCGCCGCCGTTTTTCCCGGCGCTGCGCGATGCGGTGACGGCGCTGGACGATGCCGGCGAGACCCGGGTGCTGGTGGTCTCGTCCACCGGCCGGCACTTCAGTGCCGGCATGGCGCTCGACGTTTTCGACGGCGGGATGCCGATGTTGGACACGTCCGACGCCCGCAAGCGCCTGGCCTTCCAGGACGGCCTGCGCCGGTTGATGGCCTGCATCGACGTGCTGGAAGACGCGCGTTTCCCCGTCATCGCCGCGATCCAGGGCGGGTGTGTGGGCGGTGCGCTGGACCTGGCCACCGTGTGCGACATCCGCGTCGCCAGCGCCGACGCGTTTTTCACGGTGCAGGAAATCCACATCGGCATGGCCGCCGACCTGGGTGTGCTGCAGCGCCTGCCCAAGATCGTGGCACCGGGGGTGGCGCGCCAGATGGCCTACACCGGCGAACGGGTGGGTGCCGAACGTGCCTTGCAGATCGGCCTGGTCAACGCCGTGCTGCCGGACGCCGCGGCCACGCTGGCCCATGCGCTGGACCTGGCGCGCCAGATCGCCGACAAATCACCGCTGGCGATTGCCGGCAGCAAACGTGCGCTGAACTACGCACGCGACCACGGCACCGCCGAGGCGCTGCAGCAGATGACGCTGCTGCAGAGCGCGATTTTCGACCTCGACGAGATGGGCCGCGCCATCGCCGGCTGGAAGGCCAAACAAACGCCGGACTTCGCGCCGCTGGCGCCGATCCCGCCGGCCTGAGCGCTACCGCCCACGCGGCGCCACCCTAGGCGGCACGGCCGATCTCGCGCAACAGCCGCCGGGCGGATTCGGCCACCAGCGCGTGGCCGTTGGCTTCGGCCATCGTCAGGGCCTGGGCCAGCTGCGCCTGCGCCGCATCGGCATCGCCCAGCCGCCATTGGCTGTCGGCCAGGCGCACCTGCACCTCGGCCACGAGCCCGCGTTCGTCGGCACGCTTCAGGCTGACCAGCGCCGCGTGCAAGTGGGCCATGGCGGGCGCGTGACGGCCACGGCCCTGCTCCACCGCCGCCTGGGCCAGGTTCACCTGGGCCTGGTCACTCACATTGCCGGTGCGCAGCGCCAGGGCCTGCGCGTGCTGCAGCAGTTCCAGCGCCGCCGCGTGCGCGCCTTGCAGCGCCCGCGCACGGGCCAGGCCGATGAGCGCGGTGCACTCCAGCGCACGGTCGTCGGTGCGGGCCACGCGCGCAAAGCCCTGCTCGAAATGTTCGACCGCGGTGGACGCATCGTCTAGCGCCAGATACACACTGCCCAGACTCACGTGGGCATATGCGATGCTGCGCAGGTCGGCTTGCGCCAGGGCCAGTTGCAGGCTCTCGCGCAGGCAGTCCAGTGCCTCGCCGGTGCGTCCGAGCTGGCGCAGTTCGCTGCCCATGTTGTTCAAGGTCGCGGCCACGCCCACGTGGTGGCCGATGGCGCGCCGCAGCGCCAGGCAGCGGTCGTGCAAGGCCAGTGCCACCTCATGTTCACCGCGTGTGCCCAGGATGTTGGCCAGCAGGTTCATGGCCTCGGCTTCGCCCCGCGGCTCGCCCAGCTCGCGCATCAAGGCAATGGCGTCACCGAGACGGGTTTCGTACTGGCGTGCCGCATCGGCCAGGATGTACTCGCACAGGGCCACTCGCAACAGGGCCCAGGCCCGGCCCTGGGGGTAGGCCAGTTGCTCGGCCAGCACCAGTGCCTGGCGCGCAAAAGCCAACGCACGGCGTGTGTCGTCGTGCCGCCAGCGGTGGGCCAGCGCATTCAGTTCATCGACACGCGCTCCGCTGTCGGGCACGCTGTGCAGCGGATCCATGGGTTCAGCGGTCGAGGATCTGGCTCAGAAACTGCTGCGTGCGTTCGTTTTTCGGGTGCGAGAAAAAGGCCTCGGGGGTGTTCTGCTCGACGATCTCGCCGCGGTCCATGAAGATCACGCGGTCGGCCACGGCCTTGGCAAAGCCCATCTCGTGCGTCACGCACAACATGGTCATGCCCTCCTTGGCGAGGTCGATCATGGTGTCCAGCACTTCCTTCACCATCTCGGGGTCCAGCGCGGAGGTGGGCTCGTCGAACAGCATGATGCTAGGGTTCATGCACAGCGCACGTGCAATCGCCACCCGCTGCTGCTGCCCGCCGGAGAGCTGGCCCGGGTACTTGGGCGCCTGCTCGAGGATGCGCACACGCTCCAGAAACTTGCGCGCCGTGGCCTCGGCCTCGGCCTGCGGCTGTTTCTTGACCCAGATGGGCGCCAGCGTGCAGTTCTCCAGCACCGTCAGGTGCGGGAACAGGTTGAAGTGCTGGAACACCATGCCCACTTCGGCGCGCACGGTGTCGATGTTCTTCAGCACGTCGGTGAGCTCGACACCGCCCACCACGATCTGGCCCTGCTGGTGCACCTCCAGCCGGTTGATGCAGCGGATCAGCGTGCTCTTGCCCGAGCCCGAGGGCCCGCAGACCACGATGCGTTCGCCCTTGGCCACGGTGAGGTCGATGTTCTTGAGCACGTGGAACTCGCCGTACCACTTGTTCAGGCCCTGGATGCGGATCGCCGGTTCGGCCATGTTTTGCCTTCGTTAACGCTGGTGGCCACGGGCGAGCTCACGCTCCAGCCGCTGGCTGTACTGGCTCATCGCGAAGCAGAAGATCCAGTAGACGAGGATCGAGAACAGGAAGGCCTCGATGAAATACTTCTTCCACGCGAAGTCGGTTTCGACCGACTTTTTCACCGCATAGGCAAAGTCGTAGATGGCGATGATCACCACCAGCGAGGTGTCCTTGAACAGCGAGATGAAGCTGTTGACGATGGGCGGGATCGAGATGCGCAGCGCCTGTGGCAGCACCACCAGGCCCATCATGCGCCAGTAGGGCAGGCCCAGCGCCTCGGCGGCTTCGATCTGGCCCTTGGGCACGGCCTGCAGGCCACCGCGCACCGCCTCGGCCAGGTAGGCGGCCACAAACAGGATGATGGCCACCTGCGCACGAAGCAGCTGGTCGATGCGCACCCCTTCGGGCAGGAACAGCGCAAACATCACCGAGGCCATGAACAGCACCGTGATCAGCGGCACGCCGCGCACCACCTCGATGTAGATCACGCTGGCGGCGCGGATGATGGGCAGCCGGGAGCGCCGGCCGAGTGCCAGCAGCACGCCCAGCGGGAACGCAAACGCGATGCCAAAGATGGCCAGGATCAGCGTGACCGGCAGGCCACCCCACTGCTCGGTGCGCACCGCCACCAGGCCCAGCCCGCCACCCATCAACCAGAAGGTGATGGCGATGCCGACGGCCCAGATGGCGGCGAGCCAGCGCGTCCAGAAGCGCTTGAGCGCCGAGACGCCCAGCAGCGCCAGCATCACCCCGATGGCGATGGCCGGGCGCCACTGCTCCTCGAACGGGTAGACGCCGAACATCATGAAGCGGAACTTCTCCCACACCACGGCCCAGCAAGCGCCCTGGCCGCGCACCGCATCGCACTGCGCCACCGTGGCGTGGCCCCAGACAGCGTTGAACACCGTCCAGCCCAGCACCTTGGGCACGGACCACAGCAGGAACAGCGCCATCAGCAGCGTGATCACGCTGTTGAGCGGCGTGGAGAAGAGGTTGCTCTTGAGCCAGTGGGCGGCACCACGGCCGGCGGGGGCGGAGACAGCAGCGCTCATGTCATCTTTCGACCAACCGCACGCGGTCGTTGTACCAGTTCATGAACAGCGAGATCAGCAGGCTGATCGTCAGGTACACACCCATCAGGATCGCGATGGCCTCGATGGCCTGGCCGGTCTGGTTCATCGTCGTGTTGGCAATCGCCACCAGGTCCGGGTAACCGATGGCGACCGCGAGCGAGGAGTTCTTGGCCAGGTTCAGGTACTGGCTGGTCATCGGCGGGATGATCACGCGCAGCGCCTGCGGCAGCGTCACCAGGCGCAGGCGCTGGCCGGGTGTCAGGCCCAGCGCCATCGCGGCTTCGCCCTGGCCGCGGTCCACCGCCAGGATGCCGGCGCGCACCACCTCGGCGATGAAGGCCGCGGTGTAGGTGGACAGGCCGATCAGCAGCGCCATGAACTCGGGCGACAGGATCTTGCCGCCCTCGAAATCGAAGCCGGCGAGCGTCGGGATCTGCATCTGCGTCGGCGCGCCCAGCGCGGCCCAGGCCAGCAGCGGCAGGCCGAGGATCAACGCGGCGCTGATGCGGCCCACCGGCAGGATCTGCCCGGTACGGCGCTGGCGCTGGCGTGCCCAGGCCCGGAAGATGAACGCCGCCGCTCCACCGGCGAACAGCGCCCAGGGCACGGCCGACCAGGCGGCATGCGCCTCGGGCCAGGCAAAACGGAAGCCCCGCTGGCTGATGAACAACCAGCCACCGACGTCGATGGCCTCGCGCACACCCGGCAGCAGCTCGGTGAACAGGCCGTACCAGACAAACAGCTGCAGCAGCAGCGGCACGTTGCGCATCACCTCCACGTAGCCGGCGCTGAACTTGGCCAGCAGCCAGTTCGACGACAGCCGGCCGATGCCCACCAGCGTGCCGATCACGGTGGCAAAAAACACGCCCAGCGCGGCCACCGTCAGCGTGTTGACCAAGCCGACGGCAAAGGCCCGACCGTAGCTGTCCGCCGGGTCGTAGTTGATGCCTTTTTCGGCGATCTCGAAACCGGCTTCCTTGGTGAGGAAACCGAAGCCGACCTGGATGTTGCGCGTCTGCAGGTTGTGCAGCGTGTTGGACACCAGGTACCAGCCCAGGCCGAGCACGGCCGCGAGCAGCAGGGCCTGGTAGAGCAGGCCCCGCGCCTTCTCACTCTTGAACATGGCGTGGGGGGCGGGGCCCGTCGTGGGCCCCGCAGGTTGGCGCTGGAAGGGCTGGAGGGGCTTTAACGCAGCGGCGGGGCGTACATCAGGCCGTCATCGGTCCACAGCGCGTTCTGGCCGCGGGCCAGGCCGAGCGGGCCGATGTTGCGCGTGTACATCTCGCCGTAGTTGCCCACGGCCTTGATCACCTTGACCAGCCAGTCGTTGTCCAGGCCCATGCCCTTGCCGACGTCACCCGAGGTGCCGACCAGCCGCATGATGGGCGGGTCCTTGCTTTCGGCCTTCAGCTTGTCGGCGTTGGCGGCGGCCATGCCGTATTCCTCGGC
Organism: Rubrivivax sp.; assembly: GCA_018780805.1. Taxonomy (GTDB): domain Bacteria; phylum Pseudomonadota; class Gammaproteobacteria; order Burkholderiales; family Burkholderiaceae_C; genus Rubrivivax. The sequence goes on from JADMJD010000168.1 coordinate 63,166, forward strand.
TTCGATCAGGCCGTTCAGCGTCCAGCGCACGATGGTGAAAAACTCCCAGTCGCCGCGGCGGATCATCGGGCCCAGCGGCTCCTTGCTGATGGCCTCGGGCAGCACGATGTAGTCGTCGGGCTTCGGTGCCTTCAGGCGCGTGGCCGCCAGACCCGAACGGTCGGTGGTGTACACATCGCAGCGGCCGGCAAAAAACGCCTGCTCGATCTGGTTCAACTCGGCAATCACCACCGGCTTGAAGCTCATGCGCTTGACGCGGAAGTAGTCGGTCAGGTTCAGCTCGGTCGTGGTGCCCGGCTGCACGCAGATGGTGGCGCCGTTGAGCTGGCTGGCCTTGCTGATGTTGGCCGACTTCTTGACCATGAAACCCTGGCCGTCGTAGAACAGCACGCCGGCAAACACCGAGCCCAGCGACGCGTCACGCGAAGACGTCCAGGTGGTGTTGCGCGAGAGCATGTCCACCTCGCCCGACTGCAGCGCCGTGAAGCGGTTCTGCGCGTTGGTCGGCACGTACTGCACCTTGTTGGGATCGCCCAGGATGGCCGTGGCCACCGCACGGCAGAAGTCGGCGTCGATGCCGGTCCACTTGCCTTGGCTGTCCGGGGCGGAAAAACCCAGCAGGCCGGTGTTCACGCCACAGCGCAGCACACCCTTGCTCTTGATCGCATCCAGCGTCGGGCCGGCGTGGGCCGCCAGGGCCGGCACGGCCAGCGCCGCGGCCACGGCCAGGGATCGCATCCAGGGAAACTTCATCGCTCACGCTCCTGTATCGGGTGATGGACGGCCGTGCACCAGGGTGGTGCCGGCCGGCTTCAGCGAGTCTAGGAGCATCAAGCGTGCCCGGCCACACGGGGTTGCCCCCAGGGCCGGGCGCCTCGGTCACTTCGCGAAGAGCTGCGAGCGGTCCTTGAAGGCCTTGAATTCCAGCGCGTTGCCCGAGGGGTCGCGGAAGAACATCGTGGCCTGTTCGCCCACCAGACCGGCGAAGCGGATGTAGGGCTCGATCACGAACTTGACACCCTCGGCCTTCAGGCGCGCGGCGAAGCTGTGGAAGTCGTCCCAGCCCAGCACGACGCCAAAGTGCGGCACCGGCACGTCGTGCCCATCCACGGGGTTGTGGTGGTCGGGTGCCTTGGCCGGCGCCAGGTGGGTGACGATCTGGTGGCCGAAAAGGTCGAAGTCGATCCACTCGGCACTGGCCCGGCCTTCCGGGCAGCCGAGCAGGCCGCCGTAGAACTGGCGCGCAGCGGCGAGGTCGTGCACGGGGAAGGCGAGGTGGAAGGGAGCAAGTTCTTTCATGGTCTGGCAGCATACCCGGATGACATCCCTTTTTGATCCCACCTCCGCCGGCGCGCTGCAGCTCGCCAACCGCATCGTGATGGCGCCGCTGACCCGCAACCGCAGCCCCAACGCCGTGCCGCCCGCCATCGTGGCCACCTACTACGCCCAGCGCGCCAGCGCCGGCCTGCTGGTTACCGAAGCCACCGCCATCAGCCACCAGGGCCAGGGTTATGCCGACGTGCCCGGCCTCTACGCGCCCGAACAGCTGGCCGGCTGGAAGAAGGTGACCGACGCCGTGCACACCGCCGGCGGCCGCATCGTCGTGCAGCTGTGGCACGTGGGCCGGGTCTCGCACGTGGACCTGCAGCCCGGCGGCGGCGCACCGGTGGCACCCTCGGCCATCACCGCCAAGACCAAGACCGTGCTGATCCGCGACGGCCAGCCGGTGTTCGTGGACACCTCGGCGCCGCGCGCGCTGGACATCCAGGAGATCCCCGGCATCGTCGACGACTACCGCCGCGCCGCACTGGCGGCAGTGAACGACGCCGGTTTCGACGGCGTGGAGATCCATGGCGCCAACGGCTACCTGATCGACCAGTTCCTGAAGACCGGCAGCAACCAGCGCACGGATGCCTACGGCGGCAGCATCGAAAACCGCGCGCGTTTCCTGCTGGAAGTCACACAGGCCGTGGCCGACGCGATCGGCGGTGGCCGCACCGGCATCCGCCTCTCGCCCGTGACCCCCGCCAACGACGCGAGCGACAACGACGCCACGGCCTTGTTTCACCACGTGGTGCGTGGCCTGGCGCCGATGGGCCTGGCGTTCCTGCACGTGATCGAAGGTTCCACCGGCGGCCCGCGCGAGCTGCCCGACCGCCCCTTCGACTACGCGGCGCTGAAGGCCGCCTACCGCGCCGCCGGCGGCCAGGGCGCGTGGATGGTGAACAACGGCTACGACAAGGCCCTGGCCGAACAAGCCGTGGCCGACGGCGCCGACCTGGTGGCCTTCGGCCGGCCCTACATCAGCAACCCGGACCTGGTGCGCCGGCTGCGCGAGAACGCACCGCTGGCCAAACCCGACCGCGCCACGTTCTACGGCGGCGGTGCGGCGGGGTACACCGACTACCCGAGGCTGGACGACGTACCTGCCACCGCCTGAGCATCGGGCGGGCACAGCACGGCAAAGCCGTGTGTGCCGTCACGCGCCAGCTGCGCCACCAGGCCAAACTCCCAGTCCAAGTAGGCCTGCATCGCCGCGCGGGGCGCGTCGGTGCCTTCGTAGGGCCGCTGGTAGCGGTGCGTGCGTGGGCCGGGCCAGGGCTGGCCACCGGGCGCCACCGGCTGCCACGGGCCGGTTTCGGTCAAGCCGCGGGTGTCATCCAGCCAGGCCACCTCCCAGCCCATCTGCGCCAGCCAATGTGCCGTCACGGAGGCCCGCACGCCATCGTCGTCGGACAGCACGATGCGCGCACCGCGCACGGCGGCAAACACATCGGTCTCCTGCACCAGTTGCCCACCCGGTGCGCTGCCAAATCCTGGGCGGTGGCCGGCGGCGTATTCCTCCGGCGTGCGCACATCCCAGCGGTACAGCGTGCGCGTGGCATCGGCCAACCACGATGCCAGCGTGGCCGCATCGATGCGCTGCGCGCCGGCGTGTGCCGCCAGCGCCTGCGCCGCCGAGCGGGCGACAGCCGCCTGCGTGGCATCCACCGACCCGAAGCGCCGCTGCGCGCCGTGCTGCAGCGTTTGGCCCGCCAGCAGCCAGCCGATGGTGCCGTTGCGCAGCGCATGCACCGGGTTGGGCAAGCCGGCGTTGACCAGGGTCTGGGCACCGATCAGGCTGCGGGTGCGGCCGGCGCAGTTGACGATGATGTGCGTGCGCGGGTCCGGCGCCAGACTGCGGGCGCGCAGCAGCAGCTCGCCGCCCGGCACGCTGACGCCGCGAGGAATGCTCATCGTCTGGTATTCGTCGAAGCGGCGGGCGTCCAGCACCACCACGTCGGCCCCACTGTCGAGCAGGGCCTTCACCTCGGGCGCCGGCAAGGACGGCGTGCCGCGCTCGTGTTCGACCAGCTCGCCGAAGGCCTTGCTGGGCACGTTGACGTCGATGAACAACTCGCCACCGCTGCGGCGCCAGCCGTGCAACCCGCCTTCCAGCACCGAGACGTTCGTCCAGCCCGCGGCTTGCAGCCACTGCGCGGCCGGCTCGACCAGGCCTTCGCCATCGTCCATCAGCACCACAGGCACACCGCGCCGCGGCAGGCGCCAGGGCGCGTCGTCGGCCAGCCGGCGCAGCGGGAGCTGGGCCGCAAACAGCGGGTGGCCGCGGGCAAACGCGTCTTCTTCGCGCAGGTCGATCAGGGCGATCTCCTGGCGCTGGCGCAGCATGTCGCGCACGGCTTCGGGTGTCGTCAGGCGTGTCAGAGGCGATGGGGTCATCGGTCGGCCTGCGGGGTGCCTTGGCGCCTGAAAGGGTAGGTCAGCTGCCCGAGGTAGGTCTCGGGCGGCTGCTCGCCCACGGTGCCGTAGGCGGTGGGCCAGCGCTGGGGCAGGTGGGCGGTTCCAAACAGCACGTCCCACAGCGGCAGGATGCTGGCAAAGTTCTTGTCGATGCCTTCGGCGTCCGAGCTGTGGTGCCAGTGGTGGTAGGCCGGCGTCGAGACCAGCCAGCGCAAGCCTGGGAAAGACCAGCGCAGGTTGGCGTGGATGAAGACGGCGTGGAACGAGATGAACACCAGGTAGGCGTACAGCGCCGCGGGTGCGAAGCCGAGCAGGAAGACCGGCAGGAAGGCCACCGCGCGCGTGACCACCACGTCCACCGGATGCATGCGCGAGCCGGCCAGCCAGTCCATGCGCTGGCTGGAGTGGTGGATGGCGTGGAAGCGCCACAGCCACGGCACCTGGTGGAAGGCGCGGTGGATGGCGTAGGTCATCAGGTCGACGAGCAGCACCATCTCGACGAACTGCAGCAGCAGCGGCTGCGCGGCCACGGCGCGCTGGAAGTCCAGGTGCACGGCCCAGGCGAACAGCACCTGCGCCGGGATCATGCCGGCAAAGGACAGCAGCTGCACGCCCGCGTGGCTGACGAAGAAGTGTTTGAGGTCCGTCTGCCAGCCGGGCCGGAACACCCCATGGCGCCGCAGCGGGAACACCCCCTCCAGCGGGATGAACACCAGGCCCAGCACCAGCAGCTCCAGCACGAAGTAGTCCAGCCCGACCGACCAGGCCCGCGGCACGCCGAGGCCCAGCGGCTCGGCCTCGGCACCGCCCAGCGCCAGCGCGATGGCGGCCAGCGCGATGCCCAGCAGCCCGCGCCGGCTGGGCGGCGCCAGCAGCACGGCCAGCGCGCCCAGCACGAAGGTGGTCAGCAGGCTGCCCAGCAGCACGGCACGCAACACCGGCAGGTGGGCGATGTACACCGGCAGCGCGTCGCGCGTGACCAGCAGATCCGGCAGCAAAAAACACAGCTCGGCCAGCACGCACAACATGCCCAGCAGGCCGGCCACCAGCCCGGCACGCCGGCCGATCGCCACGCGCAGCGCGGGCCTCATGCGCGGCCCCGTCGCCGGCTGCGCCGCTGGAGCAGCACCGCATTCAACACCGGGTTGAGCCAGCCGTTGGCCATGCAGAAGTGCGCGTCGAACGGTGCGGTGTGGTGGCGCTGGTGGTGCGCCGGCGGCAGGATCAGCCGGTGGCGCTGCGCCCAGCGCGCCCAGGCCGGCGTCGCCGACGGCGCGGCATGGGCCCAGCGGTGGCATTCGTTGATCAGCACGGCACACAGGCCCAGCGCCAGCAGGCCGGCGTGCAGCGCCTGCAGGCCCGCGCTGTGCAGCGACAGCAGCCCCGCCACGCCCAGGATCGGCAGGCAGGCCAGCGCGCTGGCGCCGTTGGTCTCGACAAAGCCGTGGCGTGTCATCGCCTGCGGGTCCACATGGTGTTCGCGGAATGGGCGGATGAAGGCCGGCCCGATGACCGGTGTCCTGACACTGCCGCAGGTGTCCAGCGCCAGGTGCAGCAGGCCGCTGGCGCCATCGGCCAACCCCCAGGCCAGCGGCAACGCCAGCAGGCCCCAGCCCAGTGCCGCCGCGGGGCCGGCCGCCAGGACCAGGCGCGTGCTTTCGGCCAGCAGCAGCCCCGCGAACACCAGCAAGGCCGTGGTGTCGAAGGCGCGCTGCGCAGGGCTGTAGCGGTGCAGGGCGGCGTCTGTCGTCATGCTGGGCGGGCCACATGGCGCAGGTGGCTGTGGATGTGGCGCGCCGCGGCCGGCCAAGACACCGCGGTATAGGGCAGGCCGCAAGCTTGCAGGTGCCGCTGCACCACGGGTTGCACGGCCGCCAGCCGGCGCGACGGCACCATCGGGAACAGGTGGTGTTCCACCTGGAAGTTCAGCCCGCCGAAGACCCAGTGCCAGCGCGGCGGGTTGAGCACGGTGCGCGACGTGACGGCCTGGTGCTCCAGGAACGAAAAGGCCTCGGCACGGGTCACCAGCGGCATGCCGATGTGGTTGACCCAGAAGATGGCCGCCAGGTAGGGCCCGAGCAGCGTCAGCGGCAACAGGTACACCAGCCCGGCCAGCCCCAGCGGTACGCCCAGCAGCCCGCAGGGCAGACCGAACCACAGGCCGAAGTGCAGCAGCAGCCCCACCGCGTCCAGCGCGTGGCGGCATGGGTGCGTCAACACCGCCGCCTGCGATTGCAGCCGCTGGCTGTGTGCAAACAGCAGCGACAGCGGCCCGATCAGCACACCCTGGTGGCGCGTGAGCCAGCGGCCCAGCCGGCCCTTGCGCTGGCGCGAGCCGGCGGTGAGCGAGACCACCAGGTCCACCGCCATGTCGGGGTCCCGGCGTTCGTCCTGGCAGTGGCGGTGGTGGGCGCGGTGGCGCGCGATCCATTCATCGAAGGCCAGTCCGGTGAACACCGTCATCGCCAGCTGGCCCACGGCACGGTTGATGGCCGGGCGGCGGTGCACCGCGCCATGGCCCGCGTCATGGCCGATGAAGGCCAGCTGCGCCAGCAGCCCCGCGATGGGCAGCGACGCGGCCACCGCCGCCAAGGGCCCGCCCAGCCAGGCGAACAGCAGCGCCGCGAGCAGGGCCAGGCCGAACACCAGCAGCCGCGCCACCGTGGGCCCCAGCGCCGGGGCCAGCAGGCCTGCTGCACGCAGCTCGTCGTGCGCCGCCCGCCAGACGGACTGGCCGGCGGCCACCCCCAGCACCGGCTCGGCCACGGCCTGCAGCACCGGGCGCGCGGCATGTGTCGAGGCTGTGAGACGCGGCATGCCGGCAGTTTCGCCGATGCGCCCCAAGTCCGCTGGCACGCAGCTTCGCGGCACACTGCGGCATGACACCGTTGATCCTGCTGCCCGGCCTGGCCTGCGATGGCGCCCTCTTCCGTGACCAGCACGCGGCCCTGGCCGCGCTGGGCCCGCTGCACATCAGCGATGTGCACACCCGGGCCGCCAGCCTGCCCGAGATGGCGGCGCTGCTGCTGGCCGAGCACCCCGGCCCGCTGGCCCTGGCCGGCAGCTCGATGGGCGGCATGCTGGCACTGGCGGTGTGGCGGTTGGCGCCGGAGCGCGTGCGCGGCCTGGCGCTGCTGGGCAGTTCGGCCCGCGCCGACACGCCGCAGCAGCTGCGCCTGCGGCGCGACGGCATCGCCGCGTTCGAGCAAGGCCACATGGACGATCTGCTGCGATTGAACGTCGGCATGGCCTTCCACCCGGCCCACGCCAAGGCCTGCACCGAGGACTACATGGCGATGATGGGCCGAGCCGGGGCGGCGCAGCTGATCGCGCAGAACCGGGCCGTGATGGCGCGCCCGGACCAGCGGCCCCACCTGGGCGCCATCCGGGTCCCCACCCTGGTGGTGTGCGGTGACGACGACCTGCTGACACCGCCCGAGTGCAGCCAGGAGATGGCCGCAGCCATCCCCGGGGCCGAGCTCTTGCTGCTGCCGCAGTGTGGCCACCTGCTCACCTGGGAACAGCCGGCAGCGGTGACGGCGGCGCTGTGCGCCTGGCGACAGCGCGTCGGCTGAGCCCGCGCGTGCAGCCGCGGAAGCGGCTGCACGGCTTGCGAAGGACGGCGGGCGATTTCACGCCCGACGGCTGATCAGGCCTCGGCGGTCTCGGCCGTCATGGGCAGGGGCAGGCCGTGCTCCGCCGCCCAGCGGCGGCCGAAAGCCGGCAGCTCGTCGGCCGGCAGCGGGCGGCACATGTGGAAGCCCTGCGCTTCGTCGCAGCCCATCGCAGCCAGGCGGCGCCAGACCTCGGCGTTTTCCACCCCTTCGGCCACCACGCTGAGGCCCAGGTTCTGCGCCAGGCCGACAACAGAGCGCACGACGTTTTCGTCCTGCGGCACCTCGTCCATCTTCTTCACGAAGATGCCGTCCACCTTCAGCTCGTCCACCGGCAGGTGGCGCAGGTGTTTGAGCGAGGTGTAACCCTCGCCAAAGTCGTCGATCGACAGCTTGAAGCCACGTGCCTTCAACGCGTGCAGGATGTTCAGCGCACGCTGCGGGTCGTCCATGATCGCGCTCTCGGTGATCTCCAGGCAGAAGGCCTGGGCCGGCACCGCACGCCGGGCCAGGATGGTGTCCAGCCGCGCGGGCAGGCCCAGGTCCATCACGTCGCGCGCCGACAGGTTGACCGACACCCGGTCCAGCCCGGCCGCTGCGAGCGCCGGCCACTGGCGCGCCGCGTCGTCGAAGATCCAGGTGGTGAGCTCGCGCACAAAACCCGTCTGCTCGGCAAAGGGGATGAAGGCCATCGGCGGCACCATGCCGCGCACCGGGTGCAACCAGCGCACCAGCGCCTCGGCACCGACCATGCGGCCGGTGGCCAGCGCAAACTTGGGCTGCAGGAACAACCGCAGTTCCTGCCGGTCCACCGCGCGGCGCAGTTCCGACAGCAGGCTCAGCGTGGTCGCGCTGTCCGGGTCCATCGCGGTTTCGTACACCATCACCAGTTCGGTGCGGCGCTTGGCGGCGTGCATCGCGATCTCGGCGCGCGAGAGCAGCTGGTCGGCGCGTTCGGCCTGCTCCGGCCAGCCGGCCACGCCGAAGGCGGCACTCAGGTCCACCATCTGGTCGTTCAGCCGCAGCGGCAGCTCGAAGGCGGCGGCGATGCGGCGCGCCGTGGCCGCCGCCTGCTCCACCCCGCTGCCCGGCAGCATCAGTGCAAATTCGTCGCCCCCCAGGCGGGCCACCACATCCTGTGCCGATTGCATGGCGGCGCTCAGACGCTCGGCCACCTGGCGCAGCAGCTGGTCGCCCAGCTCGTAGCCCAAGGCATCGTTCACGGGTTTGAAGCGGTTCATGTTGAGCACCAGCACGGCCAGGCGCTCCTGGTGGCTGGCGTCGATGGCGCCCTGCACCTGCGCCGCGAAGTTGGCGCGGTTGGGCAGGCCGGTGAGTTTGTCGAAGTAGGCCAGGCGGTGCACGCTGGCTTCGCGCTCGGCGATGCCCACGCGCATCAGGTCCAGCGACTGTGCGAGCTGGCCGATCTCGTCCTCGCGCTCCTGGCCCGCCACGGGTTCGTCGTAGTGGCCCTGGCCCAGGCGCCGGCTCACGCCCGCCAGCGCGCTGAGCGGTGTCGTGACAAACCGGGCCGCGCCCACGCTGGCCACGGCGAACAGCGCCAGACCGGCCGCCGTGATCAGCGCCAGCCAGGCCTGCAACCGCGCATAGGGCGCCACGGCACGCGGGATGGAGCGCATCAGCACCGCTTCCACCGCGCCCAGCGGCACGCGGCGCACCAGCATGGTCTCGCCGGCCAGCTGCAGCTCGCCGGCATCGGCCGCGGCGTGCATGGACGCGCCCGCAGCCAGGTCCAGCGACGCCAGCACCACCCGGCGTGCGCCCGCTTCACCGGCCACGAGCGCCACCTCCATGCCGGCCAGCGCACGCAGGCGGGCCACCAGGTCGCGGTCGATGGGGAAACCGAACACCAGCCAGCCGCGCCGCACCGGCGCCAGGATTTCGGTGGCCACCAGGTGGTAAGGCCGGCCGCCCAGCACGTGCACGGCCCGGCGGCCCGTGCCCTGGGCCATGTCGGTGGCCAGGCGCTGCAGTTCGGCGGTGTCGGCCTCGCCTGCGACCATGCCGCGCACGCGTTGGTCGATGCTGACAAAAACACTCAGCTCGGCGCCCACGCGGCCGGCCAGCGACTCGAGCGCGCTGGCCACGGTGTCGTCGTCGGCCGCCTCGCCGAACAGGGTCTGCTGGAAGCCGAAGTCCTTGGCCGCCATGCGACCGGCCAGCTCGATCTGCTCGGCCTGGTGGCCCAGCAGGTCGGTCCAGACGATGGCGCCACGTTCCAGCTCCTGCGCCAGTTGCTGGCGGGCGGTGCTGTCGATGGTGCGCCGGATGGTCTCGAAGCCCAGCAGCTGCACCACCAGCAGCAGGCCCAGCGACAGCGCGACGATGCGCGCGGCCAGGCGGCGGCGCAGCAGATGGCGCAGGTCGAAGGTGGCCATGTCAGTTCCGCGCGGCCACACCGGCCAGCCGCACGACGACGCTGGTGTCGCCGCTCAGCACCAGCGGCTGCTCCACCGGCGGCGTGCCGGGTGGCAGATCGGGGTGCCAGACCAGCAGCTTGTGCGTGCCGGCGGGCACCTCGGGCAGGCGCGCCTGGCCCAGCGCGTTGGTCTGCGTGGACCAGGGCGTGTCCACCACCAGCACCCAGGCCACCATGGTGTCGTGGATGTTGCAGCCCAGCACCACGATGCCGGCTTTGTCGAACAGCAGCGGGTTGGCCGGCGTGCCGGTGTAAAGCTTGATCTCGAAGGGTTTGGCCTTGGAGAAAGAAAACACGTGGTGGCGCACCTTGTCCCGGTTCGGGAAGCTGACCAGGCTGCCGGTGGTGACCACACTGACCCGCGGCGTGAATTGTTTGTCAACCTGGGCCACCTCGGCGCCGGCCATCGGCTTGGCCGCCGCACGCGCAGCGGCGGATTCCACATAGGCCACGGCGCCTGCCAGCGGTTTGCCGGCAGCGTCCTGCACCTGCACATCCACCCGCGCGGCCCCGGCGGCAGTGCAGAACAGGGCCACACCGGCCAGGATTGCTGCTTTCATGCCCAGGTTTATCGGCGCCCGGGCGCCCAGGTTGAGCCCGGTGGCGGTGTCAGCCGGTGATCACGCCGCCGCCCAGGCAGACCTCGCCGTCATAGATGACCGCCGATTGCCCGGGTGTGACCGCCCATTGCGCCTGCGCGAATTTCAGCGCGAAGCCCGCACCGGCCGGCTCGAAGGCACAGGGCGCATCGGCCTGGCGGTAACGCGTCTTGGCGGCCAGCGGGCCGGCGGCCGGCGGGCCGGCGGCCGGCGGGGTGCCGGCGACCCAGCTGCAGCCGTCGGCCTGCAGCGTGTGCGACAGCAGCCAGGGGTGGTCGTGGCCTTGCACCGCCACCAGCACATTGCGCTGCAGGTCTTTTTTGGCCACGTACCAGGGGGTGTGTTCACCCCCGCCTTCTTTGACACCTCCAATGCCCAGGCCTTGGCGCTGGCCCAGCGTGTAGAAGCTCAGGCCCACGTGCTGGCCGACGCGGCGGCCGCTGTCGTCTTCGATCACACCCGGCTGTTGCACCAGCCAGCGGTTCAGAAACTCGCGGAACGGGCGCTCGCCGATGAAGCAGATGCCGGTGCTGTCCTTCTTTTTTGCGTTCGGCAGGCCGATGCGTTCGGCGATGGCCCGCACCTCGGTCTTGGCCAGTTCTCCCACCGGGAACAACGTGCGCGCCAGTTGCGCCTGCGTGAGCCGGTGCAGGAAATAACTCTGGTCCTTGGCCGGGTCCAGGCCCTTGAGCAACTCAAAACGACCGTCGACCTCACGCACCCGGGCGTAATGGCCGGTTGCGATCTTCTCTGCCCCCAGGCGCAGCGCATGGTCCAGGAAGGCCTTGAACTTGATCTCGGCGTTGCACAGCACATCGGGGTTGGGCGTGCGGCCGGCGGCGTATTCGCGCAGGAACTCGGCGAACACACGGTCCTTGTACTCGGCGGCGAAATTGACGTGTTCCAGCTCGATGCCGATGACATCGGCCACCGCCGCAGCATCGACAAAGTCTTCGTTGCTGGAACAGTAGGCGTCGTCGTCGTCGTCCTCCCAGTTTTTCATGAAGATGCCGACCACCTCGAAGCCCTGCTGCTTGAGCAGCCAGGCCGTGACCGCGGAATCGACACCGCCCGACAGACCCACCACGACACGCTGTTTCACGCCCGGGATTATCCGGGCTGGTGGAACCCCCTGCTCACGCACGATCATGCATGGACAACTCCAGGAGACACCGTCCATGATCCGCACCGCCCTTGCCGTGTTCGCCACCCTGGCGGCCGGCGCCGCGCTGGCCCAGCCCTGCCCCGACAAGAACCTGAACTACTGGCAGGCCTTCCCGCCCGGCGGTGAATCCGACATCTCGGCTCGGCACCAGCAGGTGGTGCTGAAGAAGAAGTGCGCCGCCATCGATACCATCGTGCAGTACAAACCCGGCGGTGGCGGTGCCGTGTTGTGGTCGTCGATGAACGCGATGCCCGGCGACGGCCTGAACGTGATGGGCATCAACCTGCCGCACCAGGTGCTGCAGCCGATGGAAGGCACGGTGCAGTACAAGACCGAGGACATCACGCCGGTCTACTGGTACCACTACACACCCGATGCGCTGGTGGTGCCGATGCAGAGCCCGATCAAGAGCTTCCAGGAGTTCGTGCAGCTGGCCAAGGCCACGCCCGGCAAGTTCAACATCGGCGGCTCGGCGCTGAACTCGGCCAACCACGCGGCGCACACCCGGCTGGGCGCCGAGTTCGGCATCACCAGCACCTACGTGCCCTACAAAGGCACGGGCGACCTGGCCAATGCGGTGCTGGGCGGCCAGCTGGATGGCGCGATGAGCTACACCGCCTTTGCCATCAACAACAAGACCCGCGTGCGTGCGCTGGCGGTGGCGATGGAACAGCGCCACCCGCTGCTGCCCGACGTGCCCACCTTCAAGGAGCTGGGCGTGAGCTGGGTGGACGGCGCCTACCGCGGCATCGGCGTGCCCAAGTCCACCCCGGTGGAGGCCAGGCGCAAGCTGGCCGAGCTGTTCGCGGCGCTGAACGCCGACCCGGAGATGAAGGAATTTGCCTTCAAGAGCGGCTTTGAACTCATCGACGTCGGCCCCGACAAGATGGAGGCCTTCATGAAAGAGCGCGTGACGGTCTACACCGCGATGGGCCAGCGCATGGGGCTGGGCAAGAAGTAACGCGCGCCTCGGGTCAGGCCGGCCCCTGCCAGATGCTGGGGTCGGCCTGCAGCGCCGCCAGCGGGTAGCGCCGGCCTGAGAGGTGGTCGTCGACGCAGCGCATCACCAGCGGGCTGCGGTGGCGGGCGGTCTGGGCCCGCAGCTCGTCAGCGCTGAGCCACAGCGTTTGCACGATGGGCGTGTCCAGCACGCGGCCGGCGATGGCCTCGCCCACGGTGCCGCAGAAGGCAAAGCGCAGGTAGCTCACGTCCTGCCCCGGCCGCTGGAAACGCGCCTGGTACATGCCCAGCAGCGCTTGCGGCACGAAGTCGCGGGCGGTTTCTTCCAGCGTCTCGCGCACCACGGCCTGCAGCAGCGATTCCCCCGGGTCCAGGTGGCCGGCGGGTTGGTTCAGGCGCAGGCCTTCGGGTGTGTGCTCTTCCACCAGCAGGTAACGGCCGGCGTCTTCGATGACGGCGGCGACGGTGACACTCGGGCGCCAGCGGTCGGTACTCATGCGGGCATGCTAGGGCAACACGTACACTGCGACCCCATTCCAAGACTGACGTTCGTGAGGAGAGCTCCATGCTGATCGGCGTTCCGCTGGAGACCGCAGCGGGTGAGTCCCGGGTTGCGGTCACGCCTGAGACGGCCAAAAAACTCAAGGCCCAGGGGCACACCGTGAAGGTGCAGTCCGGGGCCGGTGTGGCGGCCAGCTGCATCGACGCGGCCTACGCCGCCGCCGGCGCGGAGATCACCGACCGGGCCGGCGCCCTGGGCGCCGAGCTGGTGCTGAAGGTGCGCAGCCCCGACGCCGACGAGCTGAGCCTGATGAAACCCGGCGCCACGCTGGTGGGCATGCTAAACCCCTTCGACAAGGACGGCCTGGCCCGCCTGGCCGCCGCTGGCCTGACCAGTTTTGCGCTGGAAGCCGCGCCGCGCACCACACGCGCGCAGAGCATGGACGTGTTGTCCAGCCAGGCCAACATCGGCGGCTACAAGGCCGTGATGATCGGCGCTGACAAGTACCAGCGCCTGTTCCCGATGCTGATGACGGCCGCCGGCACCATCAAGGCCGCGCGCGTGGTGATCCTGGGCGTCGGCGTGGCCGGGCTGCAGGCGATTGCCACCGCCAAGCGCCTGGGCGCCGTCATCGAGGCCAGCGACGTGCGGCCGTCGGTGAAGGAGCAGGTGGAATCGCTGGGCGCCAAGTTCATCGACGTGGCCTACGAGACCGACGAAGAAAAAGAAGCCGCGGTGGGCGTGGGCGGCTACGCCAAACCGATGCCACCGAGCTGGCTGGCGCGCCAGAAGATCGAAGTGGCCAAACGTGTCGCCAACGCCGACATCGTGATCTCCACCGCGCTGATCCCGGGCCGCGCGGCGCCGGTGCTGATCACCGAAGAGATGGTGCAGTCCATGAAGCCGGGGTCGGTGATCGTCGACATGGCGGCCCCGGCCGGTGGCAACTGCCCGCTCACCGAAGCCGGCAAGACGGTGGTCAAACACGGCGTGACCATCGTCGGCGAGACCAACCTGCCGGCGCTGGTGGCGGCCGACAGCTCCAGCCTCTATGCCCGCAACGTGCTCGATTTCCTGAAGCTCATCGTCACCAAGGAAGCCACGCTGACGGTGCCGATGGACGACGACATCGTGGTGGCCTGCCTGATGACCCAAGGCAACGAAGTGAAGCGGAAGTGAAGAGGATCTGACATGGACATCATCAGCCCCACCATCACCAACCTGATCATCTTCGTGCTCGCCATCTACGTGGGATACCACGTGGTGTGGACGGTCACGCCCGCGCTGCACACGCCGCTGATGGCGGTGACCAACGCGATCAGCGCCATCGTCATCGTCGGCGCGATGCTGGCCGCGGCGCTCACCGAAACCGGCCTCGGCAAAACCATGGGTGTGCTGGCGGTGGCGCTGGCCGCGGTCAACGTCTTCGGCGGCTTTTTGGTCACGCGGCGCATGCTGGAGATGTTCAAGAAAAAAGAGAAGAAGGCCCCCGCCGTCGTCAAGGAAGGGCATTGAGATGAGCATGAACCTCGTCACGCTGCTGTACCTGGTGGCCAGCATCTGTTTCATCCAGGCGCTCAAGGGCCTGAGCCACCCCACCACGTCGATCCGCGGCAACCTCTTCGGTATGGCCGGCATGCTGATCGCGGTGCTGACCACGGCGGCGCTGATCGTTGAGTTGTCGGGCCAGATGGGCCAGGCGCGCGCGGCAGGCATGGTCTGGGTGCTGGGTGGCCTGCTGGTGGGCGGCAGCATCGGCGCCGTGATGGCGCAGCGGGTGGAGATGACCAAGATGCCCGAGCTGGTGGCCTTCATGCACAGCATGATCGGCCTGGCTGCGGTGTTCATCGCGGTGGCCGCGGTGGTGGAACCCTGGGCCTTCGGCATCACGGCCAAGGGCGGCGCGATCCCGGGTGGCAACCGCATCGAGCTGGCGCTGGGCGCTTTCATCGGTGCGGTCACGTTCACCGGCAGCGTCATCGCCTTCGGCAAGCTCAGCGGCAAGTACAAGTTCCGCCTGTTCCAGGGCGCGCCGGTCAGCTTCAAGGGCCAGCACAAGCTGAACCTGCTGCTGGGCCTGGCGGCCGTCTTCTTCTGCTTCGGCTACTGGCACAGCGAAAGTGCGCTGGACTTCGGTCTCATCATCGCGCTGGGCCTGGTGCTGGGTGTGTTGCTGATCATCCCCATCGGCGGTGCCGACATGCCGGTGGTGGTCTCGATGTTGAACAGCTACAGCGGCTGGGCCGCGGCCGGCATCGGCTTCAGCCTGAACAACAGCATGCTGATCATCGCCGGCAGCCTGGTGGGCAGCTCGGGTGCGATCCTGAGCTACATCATGTGCAAGGCCATGAACCGCTCGTTTTTCAACGTCATCGGCGGCGGTTTTGGCGGTGATGCGGCCGCCGGTGCCGCGGCCGGCGACACGCCCAAGCGCAACGTGAAAACCGGCAGCGCCGACGACGCGGCCTTTGTGCTGGGCAACGCCGAAACCGTGGTCATCGTGCCGGGATACGGCCTGGCGGTGGCGCGTGCACAGCACGCCGTCAAGGAACTGGCGGCCAAGCTCACCGAAAAGGGCATCACCGTCAAGTACGCCATCCACCCGGTGGCCGGCCGCATGCCGGGCCACATGAACGTGCTGCTGGCCGAGGCCGAGGTGCCCTACGACC
>JADMJD010000101.1 GCA_018780805.1 Rubrivivax sp.
ACAAGGTGGCCGGCCCGGTGGGCGAGGCGCTGATCATGACCGGCCTGGGCCTGGCCGTCGCCATCC
Source organism: Rubrivivax sp. (assembly GCA_018780805.1). Taxonomy (GTDB): domain Bacteria; phylum Pseudomonadota; class Gammaproteobacteria; order Burkholderiales; family Burkholderiaceae_C; genus Rubrivivax. The sequence continues at coordinate 67 of JADMJD010000101.1, forward strand.
CGGCGGTGGTGGGCTACAACGTGCTGGTGCGCGCCAACCGCGTGACGGTATCGCGCCTGGACGCCTTTGCCTACGAGCTGCACACCTTCGTCTCGATGGGCCAGCCGCTGGCGCCGCCGGCCGAAGGCGGGGCCAAGCTGCACGCGCTGCCGACACGGCCCGCCGCAGCGTAAGGGGACCGAGATGATGCCCCCAAGCTCATTTCATTCGCTGCCCCCCGAGGGGGCGCCATCGCCCTTCGGGCGGCCGGACGGGCGCTGACCATGGCCTTCGCCAGCTTCGACTCCAAAAACGCCTCGGCGCCGATGGCCGAGATCAACATGGTGCCGCTGATCGACGTGATGCTGGTGCTGCTGGTGATCTTCATCGTCACCGCGCCGCTGCTCACACACGCCGTCAAGCTCGATCTGCCGCAGGTCAGCGCGCAGGTCAACCCGCCGGTGCCGAACAAGGTGGAATTTGCCATCGACGCCAGCGGCGCGCTGTTCTGGAACGGCGAGGCCGTGTCACGCGCCGAAGCCGCCACGCGCTTCCAGGCCGCCGGCCAGCTGCAGCCGCAGCCCGAGATCCACCTGCGCGCCGACCAGGCCGTGGCCTACCGCCACGTGGCGCAGACGCTGGCCGACGCCGCGCGCGCCGGCCTGGCCAAGGTGGGCTTCGTCAGCGAGCCCGAACCGTCCCCCTGACCCGATCCCTTCCCACGACACCCCCTGCACAGCCAGCCGCCGCCAGCCCCGTGCCGACCCCACCACGACACGAGGAGCCCCTTTCGATGAAACCCACCACCCCCTTGCTGCCCCTGGGCGCGCTGGCCGCCGGCTTCGGCCTGTTGAGCGGCGCCGCGCTGGCGCAGACCGCACCTGCATCCGCAACTGCCCCGGCCGCCGCCGCGTCCGCCCCCACCACGCTGGCGCCGATCCCGGTGCGCGCCAAGGCCGAGACCGACAAGGACACGGTGCGCGCCACCACCACCCGCATCGGCAAGGGCCAGCAGGAGCTGCGCGACATCCCGCAATCGGTGACCGTGGTCACCGAACGCCTGATCGACGACCGCAACCTCGACACGCTGAAGGACGCGCTGCGCAACACCGCCGGCATCAGCTTCCAGGCCGCGGAGGGCCAGGAAGAAGACATCCGCCTGCGCGGTTTTGCGCTGCAGTCCACCGGCGACATCTTCCTCGACGGCATGCGCGACCCCGGTTTCTACGAGCGCGACAGCTTCAACTGGGACCGGCTGGAAGTGATCCGCGGCTCGGCCTCGATGATCTTCGGCCGCGGCTCCACCGGCGGCGCGGTGAACCAGGTCAACAAACAACCTTTCCTGTTCGACCAGAACGAGCTCAGCATGACGTTTGGCAACGGCGACTTCGCGCGCGCCATCGTCGACATGAACAAAAAAACCGGCGACAACGCCGCCGTGCGCATCAACGCGATGCTCAACGTGGCCGACAACGACGGCAAAAAGATCGACAAGATGGGCGTGGCGCCCAGCTTCCGCTGGGGCATCGGCACGCAGGACGAGTTCGCACTGAACCTGGTCCACCTGGAATACAAGAACGGCATCAACTTCGGCTACCCCTGGCTGAACAGCGCCATCTCCAGCGCCTTCCAGCCCGGCAACTACTACGGGGCCGAGAGCGACTACATGGCCGGCGGCACCAGCCACGGCACGCTCACGCACACCCACCGCTTCGACAACCGCGACGAGCTGCGCACCGTGCTGCGTGTGGGCCGCTACGAGCGCGACCAACGGGCCAGCACCGTGCGCTTTTGCCAGCCGAACGCCAACACAGGCGCGCCCAACGCGGCCTGCCCGGCCTCGCCGCTGGTCACGGCGGACAACATCGGCGGCAGCACCGTGCTGACACGCGGCGCCAACAGCAAGATCCAGGACATGGAAGGTGTGTACCTGCAGTCCGACTACAGCGGCAGCTTCCGCGCCTGGGGCCTGCAGCACCAGGTGCTGGCCGGGGCCGACCTGGCGTTGGAAGACTTCACGCGCTACGCCGCCGTCAACCCCACCGGCATGGCCGGCAAACCCACCACCACCATCGGCAGTCCCGGTGCGGTGGGCTGGGTGGATGAATCGCTGCGGTTCGTTCGCCAGAGCCAGGCTTTCGATGCCAAGGCCGCGGGGGTCTACGCGCAGGACATGCTGCAGATCACGCCGGCCTGGAAGCTGCTGGCCGGGCTGCGCTGGGACCGCTTCAGTGGCGACTACCGCACCTACGCCACCACCGCCAACACCAACACCGGCGTGGCCATCGGCGACCAGACCGCCCAGCGCGGCCGCACCGATTCGCTGTTGAGCAAACGTTTCGGCCTGTTCTACCAGCCCACCGAGACCCAGTCGTACCACTTCTCGTACGGCACCTCGTTCAACACCTCGGGCGACACCTACAGCTTCGACCCACGCGGCGCCAACACCCCGCCCGAGTCCAGCCGCAACATCGAGCTGGGTGGCAGCCTGGACTGGGCCGGCGGCCGTTTCACGACACGTTTTGCACTCTTCCACGCCACCAAGTACAACGAACGCAACGACGACGTGGACACGGTCGACGAGACCAACTACATCCTCTCCGGCCAGCGCCACGCCGCCGGCATCGAGCTCGACTTCGCCGGCCGCATCACACCCGAGTGGGAGCTGTTTGCGGCCTACTCGTGGATCCCCGATGCCGAGGTGGACAAGGGCGCCCGCAACGGCACCACGCTGGTCCAGGGCGAGACGGTCGGCCAGCGCCCGGCGATGACGCCAGTGCACAGTGGCACCGTGTGGACGACCTACCGCCTGACGCCGCGCTGGCGCGTGGGCGGCGGCATCAACGCCCGTGGTGGGGTCAAGCCGCTGCTGACCAACTTCCACGCGCCCAAGTTCGTCACCGCCGACCTGATGGCCGAGTACGATGCCGGGCCGGCCGTCTTCAAGCTCAACGTGATCAACCTCGCCGACAAGCTCTACGCCGACCAGCTCTACCGCGGCCATTGGGTGCCAGGGCAGGAGCGCACCGTGCAGCTGACCACGACGGTGAAATTCTGACCATGTTGCTCCAGATCCCCGAGGTGCTGACCCCCGCGGAGCTGGAGCGCATGCAGCAGATCCTGGCGCGCGCCGAAACCGAGTGGTCGGACGGCCGCGCCACCGCCGGGCCGCAGGCGGCCACGGTCAAGAACAACCAACAGCTGCCCTGGCGCAGCGCCAGCACCCAGGCGCTGCAAGCCATCCTGCTGCCGGCGCTGCAGCGGCACGCGGTGTTTTTTTCCGCCGCGCTGCCCAAGAAGATCCTGCCGCCGATGTTCAACCGCTACGGCGGTGACAGCAACACCTACGGCAACCACATCGACCAGGCCGTGCGCGTGCTGCCCGACGGCAGCGGGCGTGTGCGCAGCGACATCTCATGCACGGTCTTCCTGGCCGACCCGGCCCACTACGACGGCGGCGAGCTGGTCATCGAAGACAGCTTCGGCCCGCAGCGCGTGAAGCTGCCCGCCGGCCACGCCGTGGTCTACCCCGGCACCAGCGTGCACCGGGTGGAGCCGGTCACACGCGGCCAGCGCGTGGCCAGCTTCTTCTGGATCGAGAGCATGGTGCGCAGCGACGAACAACGCCGGCTGCTGTTCGACATGGACATGGCGCTGATGCGCTTGCGCCAGCAGCATGGCGAAACACCCGAGGCCGTGACGCTCACCGGCACGTACCACAACCTGCTGCGGCTCTGGGCCGACACGTGAACGAAGAGATCCGCGCCTGGCTGTTCGGCGGCGCGGCCGACGGCCTGACGCTGCAGGCCAACTTGGACGCCTGGCGCGCGCTGCGCCTGCTGCCGCGGGTGCTGCAGCCGCTGCAGCAGGCGCACACGCGAGTGGTGTTGAACGGGCAGACGCTGCCACACCCGATCCTGGTCGCGCCGATGGCCTACCAGCGCCTGCTGCACCCACTGGGCGAAGTGGGCTGTGCACTGGCGGCAGCCACGCAGAGCGCGGGTTTTGTGCTCAGCGCCCAGGCCAGCCAACCGCTGGAGGAGGTCGCACAACAGGTGCTGAGCCTGCCCGAACGTGGCCCGCTGTGGTTCCAGCACTATCTGCAGGGCGACCGCGGCTTTGACGGCGCCCTGGTGCGCCGCGTCGAAGCCGCGGGTTACCAGGCCCTGGTGTTGACGGTGGACGCGCCGGTGCAGGGCCCGCGTGCGCGTGTGGCGCTGCCGCCCGGTGTGCGCGCCGTCAACCTGGACGGCGCACCGCCGCCCCCTGCCGGAGCAGGCCTGTGCGGCGGCCTGCTGGCCCGCGCGCCGACCTGGGCCGAGGTGGCCTGGCTGCGCGCCCACACCCGGCTGCCGCTGTGGCTGAAAGGGGTGCTGCACCCCGACGACGCGCGCCAGGCCGCGGCGCTGGGCGTGGCCGGCCTGATCGTCTCCAACCACGGCGGCCGGGTGCTGGACACCGCCGTCAGCACCGCCTGGGCCCTGCCGCGTGTGGCCGATGCGCTGCAGGGCGCGTTGCCATTGCTGGTGGACGGTGGCATCCGCCGTGGCACCGATGTGCTGAAAGCCCTGGCCCTGGGCGCCTCGGCCGTGCTGATCGGCCGGCCGGTGCTGCAGGCCCTGGGTGAAGGCGGGCCGACGGCCGTGGCGCAGCTGCTGCGCACGCTGCGCGATGAGTTCGAGATCGCGCTGGCCTTGTGCGGCTGCAGCAGCCCGTCAGACGTGCCGCGGGCCTTGGTGGTCTAACAACATCGCATCGCCGTAGCTGAAGAAGCGGTAGCCCGATTCGATGGCGTGCCGGTACAGCGCCTTGATGTGCGCATGGCCGGCAAACGCCGACACCAGCATCAGCAGCGTGCTGCGTGGCAGGTGGAAGTTGGTCACCAGCCGGTCCACCACGCGGAAGGGGTAACCCGGCGTGATGAACAGATCGGTTTCGCCTTCGCTCGGGACCAGCGTGCCGCTGCGTGCGGCGCTTTCCAGCGCGCGCAGCGCCGTGGTGCCGGCCGCGACGATGCGCCCGCCAGCCGCACGTGTGGCCTGGATGCGGGCCACGGTGTCTGCGCTGACCTCGTAACGTTCGCTGTGCATGCGGTGCTCCGCCAGGCGCTCGCTGCGCACCGGCTGGAAGGTGCCGGCACCCACGTGCAGCGTCACCGTGGCGCGCTGCACGCCACGTGTCTCCAGCGCCGCCAGCACGGCTTCGTCGAAGTGCAGCGACGCGGTGGGCGCCGCCACCGCACCGGGGCGGGCGGCAAACAGCGTCTGGTAGCGGGTTTCGTCCTGTGCGTCGTCGTCGTGCGTGATGTAAGGCGGCAGCGGCACATGGCCGTGGCGCTTCAGCAGCGTGAAGGGATCGTCCGGGAAACGCAGGTGAAAGAGCGAATCCTCCGGCCCCACGCGGCCCAGCACCTCGGCATCGAAGGCATCGGCAAAACGCACCCAGCCACCGGCCTTGGGCGATTTGCTGGCACGCAGGTGGGCCCAGACCTCGTGTGTGCCCGGGATCACACGCTCCACCAGCGCCTCCACCGCGCCGCCGGTGGGTTTTTCGCCCAGCAGGCGGGCCTTGATGACCTGGGTGTCGTTCACCACCAGCAGGTCGCCCGGGTTCAGCAGGCCGGGCAAGGCGCTGAAGACACGGTCCACCGGCAGCGAACCGGTGCCGTCCAGCAGCCGCGAGGCGCTGCGCACCGGCGCCGGGTGCTGTGCGATCAGCTCGGGCGGCAGCTGGAAATCGAAATCGGCCAGCGTGTGGGTGATCGTGTGGGTGGGCGTGTGTTCGGTCATGGCATGGCACGGAGTGCCCAGGAGTCAGAATTGTTCCATGCCCGAGGCTCCCAAATCCGGCCCCGCCAAAGCCCTGGACAAACTGGGGCTGCGGCGCGACATCGACCTCGCGCTGCACCTGCCGCTGCGCTACGAGGACGAAACGCGCCTGGTGCCGCTGGCCGCGGCCCGCGCCGGCGAGACGGTGCAGCTGCAGGGCCTGGTGCGCGAGAACCGCATCGAGACGCGCAGCCGCCGCCAGCTGATCCTGCGCCTGCAGGACGGGCACGACGAGCTGTTGCTGCGCTTCCTGCACTTCTACCCGGCGCAGCAGAAGGCCTGGGCGCCGGGCACGCTGCTGCGGGTGCGCGGTGAGCTGCGCGACGGGTTCTTTGGCCGCGAGATGGTGCACCCGGCGGTGCGCATCGTGGCCGAGGACACGCCGCTGCCGGACGCGCTGACGCCGGTCTACCCGGCCAGCGCGCAGCTGCCGCAGGCCTACCTGCGCAAGGTGATCGCCTCGGCGCTGCGGCGCGCCCACCTGGGCGAGCTGCTGCCGCCCGGCCAGGTGCCCACCGGCCTGCCCGCGCTGCGCGAAGCGGTGCTCTACCTGCACCACCCGCCGCCCGGTGCGCCGCTGGCGGCACTGGAAGACCGCAGCCACCCGGCCTGGCAGCGGCTGAAGTTCGACGAGCTGCTGGCGCAGCAACTCTCGCAGGCCTTGGCCCGCGAAGCACGTGCCCACTTGCGCGCACCGGTGCTGCAGGCCGGGCCGGACGAACTGCCCGCACGCCTGCGTGCGGCCCTGCCCTGGGGCCTGACCGAGGCGCAAGACCGCGTGGTGCAGGAGATCGTGGCCGACCTGGGCCGCACGCAGCCGATGAACCGGCTGTTGCAGGGCGACGTGGGCGCCGGCAAGACCGTGGTGGCTGCGCTCGCCGCCGCCACCACCATCGCCGCCGGCTGGCAATGTGCGCTGATGGCGCCTACCGAGCTGCTGGCGGAGCAGCATTTCCGCAAGCTGGTGCAGTGGCTGGCACCGTTGGGCATCACCACCGCCTGGCTCACAGGCAGCCGGCGTGGCAAGGGCCGGCAGGCGATGCTGGCGCAGGTGGAAAGTGGCGAGGCGCAGCTCATCGTCGGCACCCAGGCCATGATCCAGGACGGCGTGGCCTTCGCGCGGCTGGGGCTGGCCATCGTCGACGAACAGCACCGCTTCGGTGTCGCGCAGCGGCTGGCGCTGCGGCAGGCGCGTGAGGGCGAGGCCATCGAGCCTCACCTGTTGATGATGAGCGCCACCCCCATCCCGCGCACCTTGGCGATGACGTATTACGCCGACCTGGACGTCAGCACCATCGACACGCTGCCGCCCGGCCGCACGCCCATCGTCACCAAGGTCTTCGCCGACACACGCCGGCCCGAGGTGGTGGCCCGCATCCGGGACGAGGTGGCCGCCGGCAAGCAGGTCTACTGGGTCTGCCCGCTGATCGAAGAATCGGAGACGCTGGACCTGAAAAACGCCACCGAGACGCACGCCGAGCTGTCGGCGGTCCTGCCCGGCGTGACGGTCGGCCTGCTGCACGGGCGTTTGGCGGCGGCGGACAAAGCCGCCGTGATGGCCTTGTTCGCCAGCGGCGAGATGGCCGTGCTGGTGGCCACCACGGTGATCGAGGTGGGCGTGGACGTGCCCAACGCCAGCCTGATGGTGATCGAACACGCCGAACGTTTTGGCCTCGCGCAGCTGCACCAGCTGCGCGGGCGTGTGGGCCGTGGCGCGGTGGCCAGCGCCTGCGTGCTGCTCTACACCGCGCCGTTGGCCGACGCCGGCAAGGCCCGGCTGCGCGCGATGGTCGAGACCACCGACGGCTTCGAGATCGCGCGCCGCGACCTGGACATCCGCGGGCCGGGTGAGTTCCTGGGCGCGCGCCAGAGCGGCGATGCATTGCTGCGTTTTGCCGACCTGGCTGAAGACGACGCGCTGCTGCAGCGCGCCCGCCAACTCGCGCCCACCTTGCTGCGCGAGCACCCGGCCGCGGCACAGGCGCATGTGGCGCGCTGGCTGGGCAGCAAGGCGGAGTTCCTGAAGGCTTAGACCGGCGTGGCCGCGGGTTCCAGCAGCCGGTCCACAAACAACTGCACGTCAGCGATCTTGGCCACCACCTGGTCGGCGCCGGCCATCTGGCGCAACTCGGCATCCACATCGGCGCTCATCACCACACGGCGCAGGCCGGGGCGCACGGCGGCGTCCAGCACCTCGGCGGCGCTGCCGTCGGGCAGGTGCAGGTCGGTCAGCAGCAGGTCAAAGGGCTCGGCCACCAGCCGCGCCCGCGCCGCGCCGACGGTGGCCACCCAGGCCACCTGCCAGCCACGTGCCTCCAGTGCGCGCTGCAGCAGCAGGGCGTAGACCTCGGCGTCTTCCACCAGCAGCACACGCTGCGGGTGTGCCGGGTCGGGCGCGGGCGGGTGGTCCGGCAGCCGCTCGGCACGGAAGCTGAAGTGCGCCGCCACGCCGCCTTCGGGCGGGGTGTCCAGCACCAGGTCGCCACCCAGCGTGCGCGCCAGGTCGCGGCCCAGCGCCAGGCCCAGGCCGGCGCTGTCCGGCCGGCCCGGGCCGGCGCTGCGAAAGGGCTGGAACAGCGTCTCGCGCTGCGCAGCGCTCAGGCCCGGGCCCTGGTCGAGCACGCTCAGCCGCACGGTGTCGGGCGTCTCGAAGGACCAGTCCAGCCGCACCACGCCCGGCCCGGCGTACTTGATGGCGTTGGACAGCAGGTTGCGCAGCACCTGCTGCACCCGCAGCGCGTCCACCCGCAGCCACACATCGGCGTGGGCCTGCTGACGCAGTTCGACACCGGCCAGCTGCGCCGCCGGGCCCATCTCCTGCACCACCGCGCCCACCACCGCACCCAGGCGCGCGGGGCCGGGGTCCAGCGTCAGCGCGCCGGCGGCCAGGCGTTCGCGGTCCAGCAGGCCGTTCAGCAGCGCCAGCGTGCTGCGCGCCGACTGGCCCAGCGGCTCCGCCACGGTGGGCGCCACGCCACGTTCGCCGCGCAGCAGCTCGGTGGCGGCGATCACCGAGTGCAGCGAGTTGCGCACCTCGTGCGCGAGGAAGGCAATGAAGCGGTTGGCCGCGGCCGCAGCGCGCTCGGCCTCGGCCCGCGCGGCACGGGTGCGCGCCACCTCGGCGCGCAGGCCGGCGCTGTGCCACCACCAGGCCAGCATCAGCAGCGCCAGAGTGCCCAACACCCAGGGCGCTGCGTTGCGCAGCAGCGTGCGCGCCAGCTGCTTCGGCGCCGGCCGCTCCAGCCAGCGTTTTTTGATGGCGGGCAGCTCGGCCGCGGCGGTGACGTCCAGCGCGCGCTGCAGCAGCGGCACCAGGGCGCGCTGGCCGGGTGACACCGCCACGCCGCGTTCATGCCGCAGGTCCCCCGCGGTGCCGACGATCTGCAGATCGCTGAAGCCGCTGCTGCCCATCACCAGCGCCAGGCTGACGATGTCGGCCGTCATCGCGTCGGCCTGGCCAGCTTCCACGCGGCGCAGGCAGTCGCTCACGGTTTCACAGGCCACCGGCGTCACCCGCGGGAAACGCGCCAGCAGCAGGGTCTGTGGCACCTGCAACGAGGGCATCGCCAGGCGCCGCCCACCCATCTGCTCCAGCGACCACAGGCCGCTGCTGCGCCGGGCCACCAGCACCAGCGGGTGTTCGATGAAGGGCCCGGCAAAGCCCACGCCGCTGGTGCGTGACGCCGCCTCGGGCAGGCCCAGCGCCAGGTCGGCGTCGCCGTTGCGCAACGCGGTGAGTGCGGCATCGGCCGTCATCAGCTGCCAGTCGGGCTCGGGCAGGCCCAGGTGGCGCAGCGCTGCGCCCAGCGTCTCGACCGCCAGGCCCTGGGCACGGCCGTCGGAGCCGGCCATTGAAAACGGCGCCTGGGCGGCGACTACAGCCACGCGCAGCGGGGGCAGGGCAGCCAGCCGCGCCTGCTCGTCGGCGCCCAGCACCAGCCTGGAGACACGGGCCACCGGGGCGGCGGCCGACCAGCGGTCCACCGCGGCCTGGCGCTCGGCCGGCCCCAGCGTGGCCACCGCATCGGCCAACACGGCGAGCTTGGCCGCCCCCGCAGCGGCGGCGGCCAGGTGCAGGTCGTCGCTGCCCAGCACCACCGGACGTGCGATGCGCAGGTCGGGCAGTTGCAGCCGGTCCAGCGTCTCGGCGATGGCGGGGGCCGATTCGATGAACAAATCGGCCCGGCCTTCGCCCAGGCTGCGCAGGCCGGTTTCCAGATCGGGCACCGGCACGCGCGTGGCCAACGGGAACAGGCGCGCCACCTGCGCCGCGCTGGCGTAACCCGCCACCACGGCCACGCGGCGGCCGGCCAGATCGGCGCTGAGCGGCACGTCGCCATCGGCGGCGCGCACCACCATCACCTGTTCGATGCGTGCGTAGGGCGCGCTGAAGGCGAGCTGCTGTTCACGTTCGGGCGTGCGCGACATCGCGCTGGCCACGTCCAGCCGGCCGGCCTGCAAGTCGGCCAGCAGCTGCGAAAAGTCGGTGTAGCGCACCGGCTCGATGCGCCCGCCGGCCGCCTGCGCGGCCTTGCGCAGCAGATCGAGGTCGGCGCCGCCGGGCCAGCCGCCTTCGGGCCAGGCCTGGAAGGGCGGGTAACCGGCCAGCAGGCCGTAGCGCCACACCGGGCCTTCGGCTGCCACGGCCATGCCCACCATGAGCCCCAGCAGGCACAACACCCACCGCCATCGCAGAGCCGTCCAGCGCATCCATCTCCCCCGGGGCCACCTCACCCTGATTTTGGCCACAATCGCAGCCATGACCCTGACCGAACTGCGCTACATCGTCGCCGTCGCCCGCGAACGGCATTTCGGTCGCGCGGCGGAGGCCTGTTTTGTCTCTCAGCCCACCTTGTCGGTGGCGATCAAGAAGCTGGAAGACGAGCTCGACTGCAAGATCTTCGAGCGTGGCGGCAGCGAGGTGAGCGTCACGCCGCTGGGCGAGGAGATCGTGCGCCAGGCGCAGCAGGTGATCGAGCAGGCGCAGGGCATCAAGGAGATCGCCAAACGCGGGAAGGACCCGCTCTCCGGCCCGCTGCGCCTGGGGGTGATCTACACCATCGGCCCCTACCTGCTGCCCGACCTGGTGCGCCACGCCATCGAGATGACGCCGCAGATGCCGCTGATGCTGCAGGAGAACTTCACCGCCAAGCTGCTGGACATGCTGCGCACCGGCGAGCTGGACTGCGCCATCATGGCCGAGCCCTTCCCCGACACCGGCCTGGCCGTGGCACCGCTGTACGACGAGCCCTTCGTGGTGGCCGTGCCCAAGGCCCACCCGCTGGCGCAGCGCAGCAGCATCCCGGCCGAAGAACTGAAGCGGGAGACCATGTTGCTGCTGGGCACGGGACACTGCTTTCGCGACCATGTGCTCGAGGTCTGCCCCGAGTACGCACGGTTCTCCAGCGATGCCGAAGGCATCCGAAAGAGCTTCGAGGGCAGCAGCCTGGAGACCATCAAGTACATGGTGGCCGCCGGCATGGGCATCACCGTGGTGCCACAGCTGTCGGTGCCGGCCGAGCCGTCCACGCACCTGGCCTTTGTGCCCTTTGCCGAGCCGGTGCCCACGCGCCGCGTGGTGCTGGCCTGGCGCCGCAGCTTCACACGCTACGAGGCCATCGCGGCGCTGCGCAACGCCATCTACGCCTGCCCACTGCCGGGCGTGACGCGCTTGACCGCCTGATCAGGCAGCCACTTCACCCGGCCAGGAAGCGGCGCAACAGGGTGTCGAACACCGGCACGTCGATGGGTTTGGCAACGTACTCGTCGAAACCGGCTTCGATGGCACGGCGGGCATCACGGGGCATGGCCTGCGCCGTGAGCGCCACCACCGGGATGTGCCGCGTGCGTTCATCGGCCCGCAGCCGCGCCAGGAGCTCGTAGCCGTCCATCACCGGCAGGTGGATGTCCAGCAGGATCAGCGCCGGCTGTGCACTGCGCGCCAGCGCCAGGCCCGAGGGCCCGGAATCGGCGCTGATCAGGCGCACGCCGCTGTGGCGGGCCAGGATCTGCTCCACCAGCGCCAGGTTGGCCGGGTTGTCCTCGACGTACAGCACCAGGGTCTCGGTGCTGCTCCACGGCGCGCTGTCGGCGGGCACCGCCTGGGGCGGCGGCGCGTCGGCCAGGCGGCCGCTGGGCAGCTCGACCCAGAAGGCTGCGCCTTCGCCGGGCGGGCTGTCCACACCGATCTGGCCGCCCATCAGCTCCACCAGGCGGCGGCTCAACGCCAGGCCGATGCCGGTGCCCTCCACCGCGCCCAGCTCGGCACCGAGCCGGCTGAAGGGCTGGAACAGCTGGTGCAGGCGGTCGGCCGGGATGCCCGGGCCGGTGTCGCGCACCGTCAGCCGCAGCCGGTCGTCCACGCGGGCCTCGGCCGACACGTGCACCTCGCCGCCGTGCCGGTTGTACTTGATGGCGTTGGACAGCAGGTTCAGCAGCACCTGCTTCAGGCGCATGCGGTCGGCCCGCACCACCAGGCCGGCGGCCACGTCGGTCTGCAGCCCGATCTGCCGCGGCTGGGCCAGCGGTTCGGACAGCGCCAGCGCGTCCTGCACCAGCTCCGCCAGGCACAGCGCCTCGGGCGACAGCGCCAGGCGGCCGGACTCCACCTGCGCCAGGTCGAGCACCTCGTTGATCAGGCGCAGCAGGTGGCGGCCGGCGCGCAGCACCTCGCGCAAATGGCCACGCGAGCGGGCGCCCAGGTCGCGGTCCAGCTCGATCAGCTGCGCAAAACCGAGGATGGCGTTCAGCGGCGTGCGCAGCTCGTGGCTCATGCTGGACAGGAACTCGGTCTTCGCGCGGCTGGCCTGCTGCGCGGTGTCCCGCGCGGCCACCAGCTGTTGCGTGCGCAGCGCCACCTCGTGCTCCAGCGCGTCGCGCTGCTGCGCCAGTGCACGTTCGGCACTGCGGCGGTCGGTGATGTCCTCGACGATGGCAAACACACGCTGCAAACCACCGTCCGGGCCACGTTCGCAGCGCACGGCCAGGATGCAATCGAGCACGCTGCCGTCGCGGCGGATGTAGCGCTTGTCCATCACGTAGGCGTCGAACTCGCCGGCGGCCATGCGCGCGTAGTTGTCCTGGTCGGCCGCCAGGTCGTCGGGGTGCGTGAAATCGGCCCAGGTCAGGGCCAGGATCTGCTCGGCCGTGTAACCCAGCATCTCGCACATGCGGCGGTTGACGCTGCGCCACTGCAGGTCGGGCTCGGCGATGGTCATGCCCACCAGGCCGGCCTCGAAGAAATGACGAAAGCTTTCTTCGCTGCGCTGCAGGGCCAGTTCGGCCCGTTGGCGCTTGTCGGTGTTGCTGATGAAGCCGTGCCCGTGCACGGTGCCGTCAGGCCGGGCGTCTGGCACCTGCTGGGCCAGGCCACGCAAGCGCTGCGCGTCGCGCCAGACCTGCAGATGGGCCACCAGCAGCCGGGCCGGGGCCGCCGGAGCCTGCAGCGGCACGTCGGCGCCAAAAACGGCGAGCAGGCCCGACACGCCGTCGGCCGCCAGCGGCAGCGCGCAGACGCCGGGCCGCGCGGCCTGCAGGGACTGCCGCGCCTGCACCAGGGCCTCGGCCGGCGGGTCGCCCGCCGGCCAGCCCAGGCCCTGGCACAGGGGCGCGGGCTGGTCCAGCAGCACCAGGGCCTGCACCACACCCGGGCCGCCGATGGCCAGCGCCAGCACATCGGCCACGAAGGCGGCCAGATCGTCAGGGGGTGCGGGGAGTGCAGCACTCATGGGCCTGGCAAGTATGCCCGTCTGCATTCGCTAGACTGGACCACATCATTCCCTGGAGCCCGATCATGGCCAAAAAGTCCGCCGCCCCGCAGATCAACATCGGCATCAGCGACAAGGACCGCGGCGCCATCGCCGGCGGCCTGGCGCGCCTGCTGGCCGACACCTACACGCTGTACCTGACGACACACAACTTCCACTGGAACGTCACCGGCCCGATGTTCAACACGCTGCACACCATGTTCATGGCGCAGTACACCGAACTCTGGAACGCGGTCGACCCGGTGGCCGAACGCATCCGCAGCCTGGGCCACCCGGCGCCGGGCTCCTATGCACAGTTCGGCGCGCTGTCGTCGATCAAGGACGCACCGACCACCCCGCCCAAGGCGCTGGAGATGGTGAAGATCCTGGTCGAAGGCCACGAGGCCGTGGCGCGCACCGCACGCAGCATCTTCCCGCTGGCCGACAAGGCCGGCGATGAACCCACGGCCGACCTGCTGACGCAGCGCCTGACGGTGCATGAACAAACCGCCTGGATGTTGCGCAGCCTGCTGGAGGAGTGAGCCGCCTCAGAACAGGTCGATCGACTTCGGCCAGTCGGCCTTGAGCAAACGTGACAACACGCGGTCGGCGAGCAGCCGGCCGTCGGTCTGGCAACGGGCGCAGTAGTTGACCTCGTGGTCGCCGTGCACGATGCGCTGCACCGGCGCGCCGCAGTCGGGGCAGGGCTGGCCAAAACGGCCGTGCACCGCCATCTCGGGGCGGAAGGCGGTCACCTTCACCGGCCAGCCCGCCGCCTCGGCCTCGGCGCGCAAACGTGCGGTCCACTCGCCCATCACGGCCAGCGTGGCGTCGAACAAGGCCTTCACCTGGGTATTGTCCAGCGCCTGCGTGCGCGCCATCGGTGACAGCCGGGCCCGGTGCAGGATCTCGTCGGAATAGGCGTTGCCGATGCCGCTGAAGCGGTGCGGGTCGGTCAGCGCCCGTTTGAGCGTCTGGTTGACGGCGCGCAAGCGTTCACTGAAAGGGGCCAGACCACCGGCTTCGACCTCGATGCCGCCCGGGTCCAGCGCGGCCAGTGCGGCCCGGCCTTGCACGCAGTGCAGCGACGCCATGCGCTTGCTGCCGGCTTCGGTGAGCGCCAGGGTACCGGCCTCGAAAACCCACTGCGCCAACACCCCTCGGCCCATGGGCCGGGCGCCAGGCAGCCGCCAGTGCAGGCGCCCGGCAACCATCAGGTGGATGACGAGGAAAAACTCGCCGTCCAGCACCAGCACCACGCGTTTGCCCAGGCGCTCGACACCCACCAGGCACCGGCCTTCGGCCTCGGCCAGCGGTGGCAGCGCGGTGCGCAGCAGGAAGGGATTGAGCAGCTGCACCCGCTGCAGCGTGCTGCCGCCGGCCAGGGCCTGCAGGCGTTCGACATAAACCGTGATGTCCGGCAGTTCGGGCATGGGTGCGATGTTCGCACCGCGCCAGGCTCTCACGCCAGGATCGTGCGCCGGATGGCGGCCAGCGGGGCATCGTCGCGTCGGCTGTGGCCGTGCAGGCCCAGATCGCGCCACAGCGCCGGCAGGTCCACGGCCACCGGCTGGTCTTTCCACTCGGCGTACAGCGCCGACAGCGTGTCCTGCCCCACAGCGGCATCGGCCGCCGCCAGGATGCGCGGCACCGGCCAGGCCTGGGTGTAACTGCCGCCCGCGGCCAGCACGCCCTGCAAGGCCTGCTGCAGCCCCGCGCGCCCGCCGCTGCGCTGCAGCAGCCGGATGTCGGCCAGCAGACACCACAGCGCGCCGCCCCAGTAGGTGCGGCCCCAGGTGGGGGTGTGGTCCAGGCCGCGGTCGCCAGGCTGCGGCAGCCCCTGCGGCATGCCACGCTGCCAGCCGGCCCAGACGGCAGCCGGCGCCTCCAGCCCGGCGCGGCCCCGCGACACCCCTTCGACGTAGGTGGCCAAACCTTCGTGCAGCCAGTTCTGGCCGCGCGGCACCTGCGGGATGGCGAGGTGGATGAACTCGTGCACCAGCACCCAGTCGGCGCGAAAGCCGGCTTCGTCGGTCTGCACGCCCAGCCGCACCCGCACCCAGGGGTCGGGTGCGGGGAACGCCGTGCCGCCCCGCACGCCCGCACCGGCCACGGGCTGCAGCAACAGCTCGACCCGTGGCACCGGGAAGCGGCCGAAGTAGGCCGCGACGGCGTCGACAGCGGCGCGCACCCAGGCCAGCGCCTGGGTCTGCAGCGCCGGGCCGAACCCGGGCTCGAACTGCAGTTCGACCTGCGCACCGGGCCGGTCCAGCATGACGACCCGGGGTTGGGTGTCGTCGGCCGCAACCGCCGGCGGAAAGGCCCGAGGGACCACCCAAGGAACCGCCGCGCAGGCCAGGCCGCAGATCAGGGCGTGGCGGCGGGCGATGGAAGGGCGCATGGGTTGCAGTCGTGGCCTCGGGGCCGACCTTACGCCGCCACCGATAATCTCGCCCCATGTCCACCGAGCTTCCCGACCAGGTGCGCCGCCGGCGCACCTTTGCCATCATCTCCCACCCCGACGCCGGCAAGACCACGCTGACGGAGAAGCTGCTGCTGTTCTCCGGCGCGATCCAGATCGCCGGCAGCGTCAAGGCGCGCAAGGCCACGCGCCACGCCACATCGGACTGGATGGAGATCGAGAAGCAGCGCGGCATCTCGGTCGCCAGCTCGGTGATGCAGATGGAGTACCGCGACTGCGTCATCAACCTGCTGGACACCCCCGGCCACCAGGACTTCAGCGAAGACACCTACCGCGTGCTGACCGCCGTGGACGCGG
>JADMJD010000237.1 GCA_018780805.1 Rubrivivax sp.
TCACCGACCTGCACGCCTGGTGCGAGGTCTACCTGCCCGGCGCCGGCTGGATCGGGCTGGACCCGACCTCGGGCCTGATGGCCGGCGAAGGCCACATCCCGGTGGCCTGCACACCCGAGCCGTCCACCGCCGCGCCGGTGTCGGGCGCGGTGGATGAAAGCGAGGTGGAGTTTTCGCACCACATGGCAGTGACGCGGATCTACGAATCGCCGCGGGTCACCTTCCCCTACACCGACGACCAATGGCAGAACGTGCTGACCCTGGGCGACCAGGTGGACGCCGAGCTGCAGCGCCAGGACGTGCGCCTGACGATGGGTGGCGAGCCCACCTTCGTGGCCGTGGGCGACCGTGACGGCGCTGAATGGAACACCGACGCGCTGGGGCCGACCAAGCGTGGGTTTGCCACCGAGCTCACGCACCGCCTGCTGGACAAATACGGCCAGGGTGGTTTTTTGCACTTTGGCCAGGGCAAGTGGTACCCGGGTGAACAGCTGCCGCGCTGGGCGCTGACCATCGCCTGGCGTGCCGATGGCCAGCCCTGCTGGAAAGACCCCAGCCTGTTCGCCGACGAGCGCGAGGTCCACCGCTACACCGACGTCGACGCCAAACGGTTCATCCACCACCTCACCGGCAAACTCGGCCTCAAGACCGACACCGTGATGCCTGGTTACGAGGACACCTGGTACTACCTGTGGCGCGAGCGCCGGCTGCCGGTGAACGTGGACCCGTTCGACAGCAAACTCGACGACGAGATGGAGCGGGCCCGGCTGCGGCGTGTGTTCACGCAGGGGCTGGACAAGGTGGTGGGTTACCTGCTGCCGCTGCGCAAGGAATGGCTCACCGGCATGGCCGGGCCGGAATGGATCACCGGGCCGTGGTTTGTGCGCGACGAACGCCTGTACCTCTTCCCCGGCGATTCGCCGATGGGCTACCGGCTGCCGCTGGACTCCTTGCCCTGGGCTGCGCCGGGCGATGTGCAGGCCCAGCACGAGATCGATCCGTTCACCGAACGTGGCCCCTTGCCGGCCACCGTGAAGGGCCAGATCGGCGGCCCTGGCCATGCGGCGCAGCGCAGCGCGGCGGTCTGGGCCGAAGGCGGGCGCGTGGCGATTTCCGACAGCGGTGCACCGGCCACGCCCGCCGACCCGCTGCCGGGCGATGCGCCCACGTCGTGGACCGGCCCGCAGACGCCATCGACCCCGCACGCCCCCCGCCTGGCCCCGTCCAAGGCCGGCGACGTGGTGCCGGCCCGCGGCGAAAGTGCCGGCTGGCTGACCCGCACCGCGCTGTGCGTGGAAGTGCGCGACCCGCAGCGTGCCAACGGCCCCAAGGCCGAACGCAAACAAGGTGGCAAGAGCGGCGTGCTGTATGTCTTCATGCCGCCGCTGGCACACCTGGAGGACTACCTGGAGCTGGTGGCCGCCGTCGAGCAGACCTGCGTCGAGCTGGGTGTGAAGATCGTGATGGAGGGTTACCCGCCGCCACGCGACCCGCGCTTGAAGACCCTGGCCGTCACGCCCGACCCGGGGGTGATCGAGGTCAACATCCACCCGGCGTCGAGCTGGGCGCAGCTGGTTGACCACACCGAGTTTTTGTACGAAGCGGCGCACCACACGCGCCTCTCGACCGAGAAGTTCATGCTCGACGGTCGCCACACCGGCACCGGCGGTGGCAACCACTTCGTGCTCGGCGGTGCCACGCCATCGGACAGCCCGTTTTTGCGGCGGCCCGACGTGCTGGCCAGCCTGCTCACGTACTGGCACAACCACCCGTCCTTGAGCTACTTGTTCAGCGGCATGTTCATCGGCCCCACCAGCCAGGCGCCGCGCCTCGACGAAGCGCGCGACGACCAGCCCTACGAGGTGGAGATCGCGCTGCAGCAGATCCAGCAGCAGCTGGACCAGCACCAGTCGTGCCCGCCCTGGATGGTGGACCGCGCGCTGCGCAACCTGCTGATCGATGTGACCGGCAACACGCACCGCAGCGAGTTCTGCATCGACAAGCTGTACTCGCCCGACGGCCCCACCGGCCGCCTGGGCCTGCTGGAGCTGCGCGCCTTCGAGATGCCGCCGCATGC
>JADMJD010000204.1 GCA_018780805.1 Rubrivivax sp.
GGGCGTGATGCTGGGCGGCCTGGTGCGCACCGGCCGCGCCAAGCGCCCACCGTTTGAAGACGACCCGCACCAGGTGGCCGATGAGCTGCAGCGCCTGGTGGACGCGGGCGCGCAGCGCTTCTACATGGGCCACGGCGGCCCGCTACCCGCCAACGAAGTGTTGCGCCACGCCCGGGAGCTACGCACCCTGGAACACACCCACCATGCGGGCTGCTGCAGCTAGAGGGAAGCACTCTGCAAAGCAACCATCGCCCGCGTGCCATACTCGTCCTCAAACGGCAGTTTTTGATCGCCGCATCCAGCCCATGACGCATCCCTCGGTACAACTTCCCATCCGCATATCGACGACTCCAGTGGCGCCGAGCCTGCCCACGTGGCTGGAAGCGGGCCTGGAGTCGGGGGCCGAACACATCACCATCCTCGCGCAGCGGGCCTACCGCTTACGGGCCGTGCAGGTAGACGAGCCCTTGCTGGTGGTGCCCTTGGCGGGGGTCAAGCGCGTGGATGTGCAGGGCAAGCAGGCCGAGGTGGCTTGTGGCGAATTTGTCATGCTGCACCAGGCCTGCCGCATGGGGGTAGAGAACCTGCCCCCACTGGGCGACACGCTGCCCTACCGCGCCTGGGTGGTGTCTTTCCCCTGGCGGGTGGTGGCGCTGGCGCGTACCTTGCTGGGCGCCCACCACACCAGCACCGCCCGTACCGCAGCAGCGGCCAATGCCTTTAGCTGTGGCGACCTCACGCCCCTGCTGCCGGGTGTGCGGGCCTACCTGGGCGCACTGGCCCCGACCGGCGAAGTGCCCAACGCCGCCCAGCGCGACCACGCCATGCTGGGCTTGCTGCTGGCTTTGGCGCGTGCCGGGCACGACCAGTTTCTTCAAGCGCACGACCCCTCGGTGGCTGCACGCATCCGCATGCTGGTGGCTGCCGATCCGGGCCGCAGCTGGACTTCGGGCGACTTTGAACTGGCCCTGCACACCAGTGGCGCCACCCTGCGCAGGCGCCTGGTGCAAGAGGAAACCTCCTTGCGCGCCATCTTGCGTGAAACCCGCCTGCAGCACGGTTTGGGCTTGTTGCAAACCAGCCGCCGCCCCCTGAAGTCGGTGGCGCTGGCCTGCGGCTACCAATCGGTGGCCAGCTTTAGCCGTGGCTTTGTCGCCCAGTTTGGTGTCGAGCCCAGCCAGGTAGCCAACGCCTGAGCGTTTGGTGCACCGTTTTGAGCGCCCGGCACTGGCGCATTCCTGGACCATTGAGCCCAACACACAAGGCCACTGCGCCCCCCGTGTTGGCTTGTGAGATCGGCGATACAGATCTCGGTTTTTACCAGGAGCTCTTTATGAAGAAACTATTGGCCCCCGCACTGTGCGCCCTTGGCTTGGGCATTGGTGCCTCTTTTGGCGCACAGGCGTTGGAGCTGAGCAGCCCCGACTTTGGCAACGGTTTTGCCATTACCGCCTACGACCCCGACGCACCCACTGGCAGCGGCTGGTGGCACTGGGTGGCGTACGACCTGCCTGCCACATTGCGCAACCTGCCATCAGGTGCGGGCAAAGCGGGTGCGATGCCTGTCGGTGCAAAACAAGGTCGCAATGACTACGGTGGCAACGAATTCGGCGGTGCATGCCCCCCACCCGGGGACAAAGCACACCGCTACATCTTCACCGTGTATGCATTGAAGGTGGATAAGCTGGAAGTGCCCACAGACGCCTCGGCAGCATTGATTGGCTACATGCTGAATGCCAACAAGCAGGCTACCGCCACCACACTGGCGATGTACGGCCGGTAATGGGAAGCAATGGGCGCTACCGGCAGGCTAGCGTCCTTCGCCGGGCTGTTGGGCACGCTCAACCCATGGGCGTGCACAGTTCCACTAGAAAGCCGTTGATGTCGGCCACATAGGCAATGGTCTGGCCCCAGGGCATCACCTCCAGCGGGCGCATGGGCGTGGCCCCGGCGGCAACGGCGCGCGCCAGCGCGGCGGCCACATCTGGCGTGCACAGCGCTATCTCAAAGCAGGGTGCGGTGGGGTTGGCCGCCTGCGGGTTCTTGCCCAGCTGT
>JADMJD010000003.1 GCA_018780805.1 Rubrivivax sp.
ACGCCGCCCTGGTGGAAGAGTCCGCCGCCGCCGCTGAAAGCCTGCGCGAGCAGGCGCAGCGGCTGTCGGGTGTGGTGAGCGCCTTCCGGCTGGCGGCTTGAGCTGGCCCCACACGCCCCACACGCCCCACACGCCCACCACGCCCCTCAAGTTGCGCCGCGCCCGGCCGACAACCCTCATACCCCCTCAGGAGTTCGCATGGAAATGATCGCCGAAGCCACCCATGTGGCCCAACACGAAGCCGCCCGCGCCGTCGGCGCGGCGGCAGCAGCCGTCAGCCGCACCGCGCGCAGTGGGGAATACCTCACCTTCCGCCTGGGTGGTGAGGAATACGGCATCGACATCCTGCGTGTGCAGGAGATCCGCTCCTACGAGCCGCCCACCCGCATCGCCAACGCGCCGCACTTCATCAAGGGTGTGGTCAACCTGCGCGGTGTCATCGTGCCCATCGTCGACCTGCGTTTGAAGCTGGGCTGCGACACCGCCGAGTACAACGGCTTCACCGTCGTCATCGTGCTCAACGTGCGTGGCCGTGTCGTCGGCGCCGTCGTGGACTCGGTCTCCGACGTGCTGGAGCTGGGTGCCAGCCACATCAAACCCGCGCCCGAACTGGCCAGCGGCATCGACAGCGGCTTCATCACCGGCATCGGCAGCATCAGCGCCGGCGCGGGCAAAGAAGAAGACGGCCACGCCAAGGAACGCATGTTGATCCTGATGGACATCGAGGGCCTGATGAGCGCTTCGGACATGGGGCTGATGGACAGCAGCCACTGAGCGCCGTCCCTGCAAAACACCCCCAAAAAGCCGCTGATTCGCGGCTTTTTTCATGCTTTGGCGGCGTGCAGCAGGGGTGAATATGGGTGCCCCGACGAACAAATTTCAGTTCTGACCGGCAACGCCGAAAGACAAGTGACCCGCGGGGCGGCACCCGCTCATCTGCCAAAACCACCATGAAAAATACAACGATCTCCCAACGCCTGTTGCTGGCCTTCGGCCTGCTGATCCTGATGCTGGCCACCCTGGGCGGCACCAGCCTGCTGCAGGTGGGCAATGTGGATGCTGAGGTCAAGGACGTCACCGAAAACCTGCTGCCCAAACAAAAGCTGCTGGCGGAGGTGGAGTCCGGCATCAACGAGATCGCGCGGGCCTCGCGCAACCTCTTGATCATGGACAAGCCCGAAGACCTGAACGCCCAGCATGGCGAAGTCGCCCAGGCGCGCAAGGCCATGACCGAACACCTGGCGACGCTGGAGAAGACCGTGGCCAACCCCGAGGCCAAACAACTGCTGGCCGCCGTGCACGCCGCCGACACCGCCTACCTGGCCAGCCTGGACCGCCTGCTGGCCGCCGCCAAGGCGGGCCAGGCCGACCAGGCCCGCAGCCTGCTGCTCACCGAGACGCGCGGCCTGCAACTGGCCTACATCGAGAAGCTGGATGCGCTGACGGCCTTCCAGGACAAGCTGGTCGACAGCGCCAGTGCCGACATTGACAGTGCATTGGCCACCACCAAGCTGGTGGTCGTGGCCCTGGTGGCCCTGGGCCTGGTGGCAGGCATCGGCCTGGCCGTGGCCATCACCCGCAGCATCGTGCGTCCGCTGAACGAGGCCGTGGCCACCGCCAACGCCATCGCCGGTGGCGACCTGACCTTCAGCGTGCAAGCCGAAGGCCGCAGCGAAACCGCGGTGCTGCTGCGCGCCCTGGCCGACATGAAGGACAACCTGGCCCGTGTGGTGGGCAGCGTGCGCGGCAATGCCGAAAGTGTGGCTACCGCCAGCGCCCAGATCGCGCAGGGCAACCAGGACCTGTCCAGCCGCACCGAGCAGCAGGCCAGCTCGCTGCAGCAGACCGCCGCGTCGATGGAGGAACTGGGCTCCACCGTCAAGCAGAACGCCGACAACGCACGCCAGGCCAACCAGCTGGCGCAGGGCGCGTCCACCGTCGCCATCCAGGGCGGTGAGGTGGTGAACCAGGTCGTGCAGACCATGAAGGGCATCAACGACAGCTCGCGCAAGATCGCCGACATCATCAGCGTGA
>JADMJD010000034.1 GCA_018780805.1 Rubrivivax sp.
CAACTGGACCGGCAACCGCATCACCTGCCGCGACTGGTTCCAGCTCTCGCTGAAAGAAGGCCTGACGGTCTTCCGCGACCAGGAGTTTTCGATGGACATGGCCGGCAGCGCGAGCGCGCGCGCCGTGATCCGCATCGAAAACGTGCTCGACCTGCGCCGCGCCCAGTTCACCGAAGACGCCGGCGCGATGGCCCACCCGGTGCGGCCGGACAGCTACGTCGAAATCAACAACTTCTACACCGCCACCGTCTACGAAAAGGGCGCCGAGGTCGTGCGCATGATGCACACCCTGGTCGGCCGCGACGGGTTTGCGCAGGGCATGAAGCTGTACTTCCAGCGCCACGACGGTCAGGCCGTGACCTGCGATCATTTTGCGCAGGCCATCGCCGACGCCAACCCCGGCAGCGCGCTGGCGGAGCACCTGGCGGTCTTCAAGCGCTGGTACGCCCAGGCCGGCACACCCCACCTGTCGGCCCGCGGCCAGTGGGACGCCGAAGCTCAGCGCTACACGCTGACGCTCCAACAGCACAACGCCCACACCGCCGCGCAGCCGGCCAAGCTGCCGCAGCTGATCCCGGTCCAAGCCGGGCTGCTGGCCGCCGACGGCCGCGAGCTGGCGCAGCGCCTGCTGGTGATGACCGAGGCCGAGCAGAGTTTTGTCTTCCACGACATCCCGGCTGAGCCGGTGCCTTCGCTGCTGCGTGGTTTTTCCGCGCCCGTGGTGCTGGACGACGGCCTGGACGATGCCGGCCTGCTGACCCTGCTGCGCCACGACAGCGACGCCTTCAACCGCTGGGAAGCCGGCCAGCGCCTGGCCCTGCGCCGCATGCTGGCGGCTTTGCCCGGCGACGGCCCGGTGGTGCTGGACGCCGCCTTCGTGGACGCGATGCGCGAGGTGTTGTTGCACCCCGGCCTGGACCCGGCCTTCAAGGCCCTGGTGCTGACCCTTCCGTCCGAGGTCTACGTGGCCGAGCAGGTGCAGCCGGTGGACCCGCTGCGCATCCACGCCGTGCGTGAATCGATGCGCGACCAGCTGGCCGAACGTCTGGCCGACGACTGGCAAACCACCTGGGACAGCCACCAGGTGGCCGGCGGTTACGCGCCCAGCCCCGAGCAGGCGGGGCGCCGCGCGCTGGCCAACCTGGCGCTGGCCATGTTGGTGCGCCGCGCCGTGGCCACCGGTGACGAGGTCTGGCCCGGCCGCGCCTACCAACGTGTCAAGGACGCCGGCAACATGACCGACCGCCACGGTGCGCTGTGGGCCCTGGTCAGCGCCCGTTCGCCGCTGGTGTCGCAAGCGCTGGCCCGGTTCCACGCCAGCTTCCGCGGTGACCCGCTGGTGGTCGACAAGTGGTTCTCGCTGCAGGCCGAAGCGCCGGAGCCGATGGGCAGCGGCCCGGGCCAGGTGCTGGCGCAGGTGCGCGCCCTGCTGAAACACCCGGACTTCTCGCTGAAAAACCCAAACCGCGCGCGCAGCCTGATCTTCTCGATGTGCATGCACAACCCGGCCGCCTTCCACCGGCCGGACGCCTCGGGCTATGTGTTCTGGGCCGAACAACTGCTGGCCATTGACGCCATCAACCCGCAGCTGGCCGCGCGTCTGGCGCGTGTGATGGACCGCTGGAGCGTGCTGGCCGAACCCTGGCGCAGCGCCGCCCGCGAAGCCATTGCCCGCGTGGCCGCCAAACCCGATCTGAGTGACGACGTGCGCGAAATCGTGAGCCGCGCGCTGGAGGTGAACTGACATGGCACGCCGCATCAGCCTGACGCAGTACCTGGTCGAACAACAGCGCGAACACGGCCACATCCCGGGCCAGTTGCGCCTGCTGATCGAGGTCGTGGCCCGCGCCTGCAAACGCATCGCGATCGCCGTCAACAAGGGCGCGCTCGGTGACGTGCTGGGCAGCGCCGACAGCGAAAACGTGCAGGGCGAGATCCAGAAGAAGCTGGACGTCATCAGCAACGAGGTGCTGATCGAGGCCAACGAGTGGGGCGGCCACCTGGCCGCGATGGCCAGCGAGGAGATGGACTCCATCCACGTCGTGCCCAACCGCTACCCGCAGGGCGAGTACCTGCTGCTGTTCGACCCGCTGGACGGCAGCAGCAACATCGATGTGAACGTCTCCATCGGCACCATCTTCAGCGTGCTGCGCAAGGTGGGCCACAACCGTGGCGTGGCGGAAGAAGACTTCCTGCAGCCCGGCAAACACCAGGCCGCGGCCGGTTACTGCGTCTACGGCCCGCAGAGCATGCTGGTGCTGACCGTGGGCGACGGCGTGGCCATGTTCACGCTGGACCGAGAAACCGGCTCCTGGCTGCTGACCGAAGACGACGTCAAGATCCCGGCGGACACCAAGGAGTTCGCGATCAACATGTCGAACATGCGCCACTGGGCCCCGCCGGTGCGCCGCTACATCGACGAGTGCCTGCAGGGCCAGGAAGGCCCGCGTGGCAAGGACTTCAACATGCGCTGGGTCGCCAGCATGGTGGCCGATGTGCACCGCATCCTCACGCGTGGCGGCATCTTCATGTACCCCTGGGACCAGCGCGAGCCCGACAAACCCGGCAAGCTGCGCCTGCTGTACGAAGCCAACCCGATGTCCTTCCTGGTCGAGCAGGCCGGCGGCATGGCCACCAACGGCCGCGAGCGCATCCTCGATGTGCAGCCGGACAAGCTGCACCAGCGCATCAGCGTGGTGCTGGGCTCGAAGAACGAGGTCGAGCGGGTGACGGCGTACCACCAGGCCGCAGACTGAAAGGTGTGAATGGCCCGGGGGCCGCACCGGGATTGCCTGACGAACAACTTCGCCCAGGCATGACATGATGGATCGATGCCGATTCCTCACGACATCGACACCTTGCTGGAAAGCGACGCCCGCTTCCGGCAGATCGTGGCGGCGCTGGACCAGGTGTTCTGGGTCATCGACCTGCAGCCCCATGAGCACGTGCCCTATGTCAGCCCCGGTTTTGAGCTGATCTGGGGCCGCAGCGTTGAAGCGCTGTACGCCGACCCGCGGGTGTGGACCGAGGCCATCGTCGACGCCGACCGACCCAAGGTGCAGCTGGCGTTCGAGCGCTGGCTGGCGGACCCCGATGGCGAGCGCTTCACGGTGGAGTACCGCATCCGCCAGCCCGGCGGCCAGCTGCGCTGGATCGCTGACCGCGGGCGTGCAGTGCGCGATGCCGACGGCGTGGTGCACCGCCTCACCGGCATCGCCGAGGACATCACAGCGCGCAAGCAGGCCGAAGAAACAGCCCAGAGCACCGAGCGCCGATTCAGCCAACTGGTCGAATTGCTGCCGCAGCTGGTCTGGACCGCGAGCATCGACGGCTTCTGCAGCTACCTCAGCCCGCAATGGGTGGCCTACACCGGCATCGCTGCAGCGCCTCAGCTGGGCACCGGCTGGTTGGCGCAGCTGCATGATGAAGACCGGCCGCGGGCCTGGGCCGATTGGCAACGTGCCGTGGCCTCGGGAGCACCCTATGACACCAACTTCCGCGTGCGCGCTGCCAGCGGGGAGTTCCGCTGGTTCAAAGTGCGGGCCACGCTGCTGGCGGACGAGCCCGGACCGGGTGGCCAATGGTTTGGCACCTGCACGGATGTAGACGAACTGACCCGCACGGCCGCCTCCCTGTCCCAGGAGCGTGACCGCCTGGCCGGCATCGCCAGCGCGGCCCCGACGGCCATCCACACGCTGCGAGTGCCGGCAGCCGGGCGGCCCCATCTCAGCTTCGGAGCCGACCGCGTGGCCCAGCTCTACGGCTTGCCGGACGCACAACTGGCGCTGGATGCGCAGGCGATGATCGATGCACTGCACCCGGACGATGCGGCAAGAGTGCATGCCACCGTGCAGGCGGCAGCGGCGGCGCTGTGCAACTGGCACGCGGAGTACCGGATCCTGCACCCGACGCTGGGTGAACGCTGGATCGAAGGCCGATCGACCCCGGTGCGTGAGCCCGACGGCAGCCTGCTGTGGCACGGCGCGCTCACCGACATCACGGCGCGCAAACACGACGAGCAGGCCATGCAGGCCAGCCGGGCCAAGCTGCAGGCCGTGTTCGACCACCTGAGCGAAGGCCTGGTGCTGGCTGCAGCGAATGGCACGCTGCTGGAGTGGAACCGCGCCGCGCTGCGTCTGCATGGTTTTGACGAGCAGGGCCCCACGCTGCCGCAGCTGGCCGAGATGCCGCAATACCTGGACCTGGCCCACCTGGACGGGCGCCCGCTGCCCCGGTCGGACTGGCCGATGACGCGGCTGCTGCGCGGTGCCAGCCTGGACCACGAAGCGCTGCGCGTGCGCCACCGCCAGCAAGGCTGGGAACGTGTGTTCGAGTACGCCGGTGTGTCTGTGCACGATGCACAGGGCCAGATCCTGATCGGCGTGCTGCTGGTGCGCGACATCACGGCCCGCCACCGGCTCGAACGTGAGATGCACGATCTCAACCGGGCCCTGGAGCAGCGCGTGAAGGACCGCACCGCAGCGCTGCAGGCGGCGGTCAAGGAACTGGAGGCGTTCAGCTACTCCGTCTCGCACGACCTGCGCGCGCCCCTGCGTGCGCTGGACGGTTTTTCGCAGGCTCTGCTCAAGGACCATGCCCAGGGCCTGCCGCCGGAGGGCCAGCGTTACCTGCACATCATCCGGGACAGCGCACTGAAGATGGGCGTGTTGATCGACGACCTGCTGGCGTTTTCGCGGATCGGCCGCGTGGCGCTGAAGCGCCAGGTGCTGGACACCGGCATGCTGGTGCGCGATGCACTTTCGCAGTTGGCGCCGGCGCTGGAGAATCGCCAGATCGACTGGCAGATCACGGGCCTGCCCAACTGCCACGGCGACCTGGCGCTGCTGCGCCAGGTCTGGATCAATCTGCTGTCGAACGCCATCAAGTACACCGGCAAACGTGAGCAGGCCACGATCCACATCGGCGTGCAGCCCGGCCCGGGCGGCGAGCCGGAGTACGTGGTACGCGACAACGGCGCCGGCTTTGACATGCGCTACGTGCACAAACTGTTCGGTGTCTTCGAGCGGCTGCACCGGACCGACGAGTTCGAAGGCACAGGCGTCGGCCTGGCCATCGTGCAACGCATCCTGCAGCGCCACGGCGGCAACATCCGAGCCGAAGCCGTGCCCGGCGAGGGCGCCACCTTCTACTTCCACCTCGGTCCAAGCAGCCCATGAGCGACAGCAGCCCCGTCGAGATCCTGATCGTCGAAGACAACCCCTACGACCTGGAGATGACCCTGCGTGGCTTCACGTCGGCCCGCATGCTCAACCACATCCACGTGGCACGCGACGGCGAAGAGGCCCTGGACTTCCTGTTCCGGCGCGGCTCGCAGGCCACACGGCCGGCGGGGCCGCTGCCGCGGCTGATCCTGCTCGATCTCAAGCTGCCCAAGGTGGACGGGCTGGAGGTGCTGGCGGCCATCCGCGGGCACGACAGCACCCGCACGGTGCCGGTCGTGATGATGACCTCGTCGCAGGAGCAGAGTGACCTGGTGCGCAGCTACGAGTTGGGCGTCAACAGCTACATCGTCAAGCCGGTGCAGTTCGAAGGGTTTGTGCGCGCCGTGCAGGAGATCGGCATGTACTGGATGCTGCTCAACCAACCGCCGGCGGTGGCGGGCTGAAGCGGCGGTCGTCAGCGCGCGTATATACTCATGGGCTTTCGCCGGTGTAGCTCAGTTGGTAGAGCAGCGCATTCGTAATGCGAAGGTCGAGGGTTCGACTCCTTTCACCGGCACCACACACCTGAAGGGCCTGACGACATGTCAGGCCCTTTTCACTGGGCGGTCATGCCCTTTTTGTTGGGCCCACCATCGCCGTCCGAACCGTGAGCACAGCAGCATCCCACCAGCGACTGGCGCTGGCCGCTGGCCTGGCGGTGGTGGCGGTCTGGGGTGCCAACTTCGCGGTCCAGAAGGCGCTGTTCGACCTGCTGCCGCCCGCGGCCTTCCTGTTTGCGCGTTACCTGATGCTGCCGCTGTGCGCAGCGGCACTGCTGCTGCACGCCACCGGCGGGCGCTGGCTGCGCCTGCCGCGTGCAGACGCGCTGCGCCTGATCTGGCTGGGCGTGCTGGCGCACACCGTGCACGTGAGCCTGGTCACCTTCGGCATCCATTGGTCCACCGCGTTTTCCAGCGCGCTGATCATGGCCTGCGGGCCGGTGTTCACGCTGCTGATCCTGCACGCCGCCGGCATCGAGCGGCTGGCCCGCGGACAGGTGGCGGGTGTGGCCCTGGCCTGCGCCGGGGTGCTGGTCTTCCTGTCCGACAAGCTGCTGGGCGCGCAGTGGACGGCCACTGGCGGCGACCTGCTGATGCTGTTCGCGGCCTCGCTGTTTTCGTACTACACGGTGATGAGCAAACCGCTGATCCAACGCCATGGCGGTGTGGCGGTGATGGCCTACGCCACGTTGGCCGGCAGCCCGCTGATCGTGCTGGCGGCGCTGCCCACAGCCTGGCACGCGCCCTGGGCGCAGATGAGTGCGCTGCAATGGGGCCTGCTGCTGTGGGCCTCGCTGGTCTCGGCCTTCCTGGGCTGGCTGGTCTGGGGCTGGGTCAACGCGCAGCGCGGCGTGGCGCGCACCGCACCGCTGCAGTACCTGATGCCGCTGGTGGCTGGCGCCGTGGCCTGGTGGGCCACCGGTGAACGCTTTGGCGCGCTGAAGATCGGCGGTGCCGTGTTGACCCTGGCGGGCGTGGCGCTGGCCCAGTACGCCACGCGGGCCGAGGTTCAGCCGGCGTAGACCGCCAGCGCGGCTGTCAGGCGCTCGCGCACCGCTGCGCGCAGGGCCGGCGGGCCCAGCACCTCCACATGTTCACCATGGCGCAGCACGTCCATGGCCAGCTCGGTGACGTCCACGAAGGGCAGCCTCAAACCGTAGCCCCCATCGTCCCGCCAACGGCCCTGCTGCTCGGGGTGCCACTCCTCGTGCGCCACCCAGGCCGCGGCCTCGGCGTCGAAGTGCAGATCGGCCCATTGCACCTCGCGGCCCGCGAAGATGCCGTAACCCCGGTCCAGCGCCGCTTCCACCTCGGCCACCGGCACCTCGTGCGCCGGGGTGTCCAGCACCGTGGTCTGCTCGATGGCGTCGAGTGCAAACCGGCGCAGGCCGTCGCTGCGGTGGCACCAGGCGTCCAGGTACCAGGTGTGGCGGTAGTGCACCAGGCGCTGCGGCGAGACCTCGCGCTCGCTGCGCGCCATGCGCCGGCGGGTCAGGTAGCGCAGCTGCAGCCGGCGCCGCGCCAGCAGGGCGTCGCCCACGCGCTCGAAGGCCTGCGGCGGCACCGGCCGGCGCGCGGTGCCAGCGATGCGCACACGCTGCATCAGCTCGGCCGCCTGCGCCTCGTTGGCGCCCAGCATGCCGTGCAGCTTGTCCAGCAGCGGCTGCAGGTGGCGTGCCAGCACACCACCTTCGTCCAGGCCCCGCACCAGCTGGTGCATGGTCAGCAGGGCGTGGATCTCGGGCTCGCTGAACCAGACGCCGGGCAGTTGGTGCTGGGGCTGGCGGACGTCGGTACCAGCAAGCTGATACCCGTTGCTGTCCCTGTCATAGACGATGGGTGCATCCATGCGGTCACGCAGATACTGCAGGTCGCGCTTGAGCGTTGCCGCCGACACCTCGAGCTCGTCCAGCAGCCGCTCGAAGCTGACCGAGCCATGGCTGCGGATCAACACCTCAATGCGGTAGAAACGTTCTGTTCGATCCATCGCCCGATCTTATGGGGGTAGCTCATCCCATGAGCTACCAGGCTCACACACTGGCAACGCCGGGGCCCTCCCGGTGTTATCCGAGCGAGTGCCGCCATGCAACAAGCCCTGTTCGAACCCGCCCTGCTGCCCCCGACCCCGGCCGCCCTTCCGGCCCAGCGCTGGTGGCGGCTGCAGGGCGACACCCGGCGCCGCGGCCGGGGCCTGGAGCCGCTGCTGGTCACGCCCCGTTTTCTGGCCCGCATCGACAACCCGGTCTGCCCGGTGCTGCGCACGCCGCTGGGCGCACGCAGCGCCGTGGTGGTGGCGCTGCGCGACGACGCCACCGTGGCCGCCGGCCACCTGGCCACGCTGGGCCCGGCCGCGGCCGCCGCCGCACCGGGCCGCTGGCAGGACGCCTGGGCCGCCGCCGAGAGCGCCGGCCCCGACAGCCCGCTGGACGCCGCCGCCTGGCGCCGCCTGGCCGTGCTGCGCAGCTTCGTGCAGCCGCTGCAGCCGGTGGAGGTGGCCCGCCTGCCGCTGCACGTGCTGCCGCCCAACCGCCTGCGGGTGCTGAGCCCGGTGCAAGGCCTGCAGGTGGCGGCGACGCTGGCGCTGCGCGGCGCAGACCGTGCGGTGCGGCTGTTGCAGCTGGCCGCCCTGGCCACTGGCGAGGACACCCGGCAGGCCCTGCGGGTCTTCGTGCTGACCTTGCTGGCACGCTGCCCGGCCGATCTGGACCAGCAGCTGCCCGCCACTGCCCGCCAGGCACTGGAAGACCTGTGGGGCGATGCGCTGCTGCAGCGGCGCTGGGAGCGCCTGGCGCTGCGCCTGTCCAACACCGAAGCCGAACGGCTGCTGCTGCGCGCGCATCGCGGCCGGCTGCTGGGCAACGGCTGGCGGCCGCTGGACGCCGGCTTTGCCACTGAAGGCTGGGACCTGCGCACGGCAGAATCAGCGCATGTTGTTGCCCCGATCCGCCTGGTGGACCCTGTTCTGGTTGCAGGTCGCCGCCGTCACGCTGCTGATGCTGCTGCCTCAGCCGCCGGCCGCCGCTGACACCGGCTGGGACAAGCTGAACCACGTGCTGGCCTTCGCCGGGCCGTGTTTTGCGGGGCTTTCGGCGCGGGCTGGCCGTGGCTGGCGCAGCGCGGGCACGCTGGCCTTGGGGCTGCTGCTCTGGGGCGCATCGCTGGAGGGCCTGCAAGGCCTGTTGCCGCCCCGCAGTGCTGAGTGGCTGGACCTGCTGGCCGACGCCGTCGGGATCGCCGGGGGTGCACTGGCCTACGCCAGTGCGCGACGCCTGCTCAGGACCGCCGCAGGCTGACGGGCGCTGGCGCTGGCGGCGCGGCCTGTGACGGCGGCGGCGCGATGTCCAGCACCGCGGCCGTCGGTCGCGCCTCGGACCCGCTGTCGTGGTCCTGCGCTTCGCGGTCGATCACCGCCACGGCCATTTTCGAGCGCAGCGTGGCCAGGCCCCGCGGTTCCCAGTTGGTCACCAGGCCCTCGAACTGCTCGTGGGCACGTTTGAGCACATCCAGCGGCACCTTGTAGAGCGCAGGCCGCAGCCCATGCTGCTCCAGCGCGTGTTCGATGTAGGCCAGGTGCCGCAGCTCCTGGCGGATCGACACGTCAGCGCCCAGCACCTCAGCCAGTTGCACACGCATCTCGTCCAGCTCACTCTGCGCCCGTGCAGCCAGCGCTTCCTCACGCGTCGGTGGGCGCTTTGGTGCGGCGCGCTCTGCCAGCTCCACACGCACCCCGCCGCGCAGCTTCAGGCGCAGCTGGCAACGGAAAAACAGGTGGGCAGCACGCCCGAGGGGGCGCAGGGTCTTTCGGACGATGTCCATGGGCCGGTGGCGTCAGGGGGTCGGGTCACAAGCCTTGTTCATCGGCCGCTGCCGAGCCGAACTGAAGGCCCGGCCTGCAAGCAGATGTCAGAGCAGGCGCTGCTCAGGCCAGGCAGGTGCGGTTCTTGCCCGTGCGCTTGGCCTCGTACAAGGCCTCGTCGGCACGTTCCAATGCCGTTTCCAGGGCCTCGCCGGGCCGCCAGGCCGTCACGCCGGCCGAGAAGGTGACCAGCACCTCGCGACCATCGTGCATGAACAGGCTGGCGCTCAGCGCGCGCTGCAGCCGGGTCAGCGCCAGCTGGGCTTCGTCGGCCGGCGTCGCAGGCAGCAGCACGACGAACTCCTCGCCGCCAAAACGGGCCACGGTGTCCACCGGCCGCAGGCGATCGCGCACGCCGGCCGCCAGTGACTTGAGCGCCTGGTCGCCAGCGGCGTGGCCCAGCGAATCGTTGAGCTTCTTGAAATTGTCGATGTCGATCAGGCCCACAGCCAGCAGCGCCGCATCACCTTCGGCACGCCCGGCACGCGCCACTTCGGCCTCGAAGGCCTGCTGCAGACCGCGGCGGTTGGCCACCTGGGTCAGCATGTCGGTGGACACCTCGTCCGACAGGCGGCGCAGCTCGCCTTCCAGCTCGCGCACCCGGCTCTCCAGCGCACCCGCGCGGGCATGGTCCTGCTGCAAACGGTCCTGCGTGCCACGCACCAGGCTTTGCACCGCATGGCTCTCGTCCACCAGGGTGCGCACCACGCCGGCCAGGCTTTCCAGCGTGTCGGCCCGCGCGATGGCCTCGGCGTGACGGCCCACACTTTCGCCAAAGCGGCCGGTGTGTTCGCCCAATTCACCCAGCTCACCCAGCAGGCGCTGGATCAGGTCTTTCAGCGCCTGGCTGGCGGCGCTGCGTTGTGCCTGCACCCGCTGCTGGCGCAAACGGGTTTCGTGCAGCAGTTCGGTGGCGGCACGCACGCTGCGGCTGTTCACACCGTCGGCCAGGCTGGCCTGCAGGCTTTCACATTGGCCACGGGCCCAGCTGGCGTCTTCCGACAGCTCGGTCAGGCCCTGGCTGAGTTCGGTGCACAGGCGGCCGATGTCGTCGAACAGCCGGTGCCGGTGGCCCAGCAGGCGGCGGGCACGTTCGCAGGCGTCGGCCAGCGCCTGCACCGTGGCCGGCTCGGGCCCGGTTTGGGCCAGCTTGTCGGCCAGGCGGGCCAGTTCGTCGGCCAGCTGGCCCGCACGTGGATCGGCGGGTGGCAGCGCCGCCTGCACCACACCCTGCAGGGCCGCGGTGACCTCGGGCCAGGCGCCGTCCGCCGCCCGCGCGACGGGGGTGGCCGGTGTGGCGGCCATCGCTGATTCACCCTCCACCGGCAGGTCGGCCTCCCAGGCCTGCATCAGCGATTGCAGGCGCTGCTGCAGGCGCTGTGCGTCGCTGGCGCTGCTGTCCAGCACCCGTTGCAGACTTTCTTTTTTGCGCGCCGGGGTCCATTGGCGCGCCCCGCGCTCCAGCCCGCGCATCACCCGTTCAATCAACGCGGCCCACACGGCCCCGGCGTGCCGTGCATCGGCGGGCGGCGGTTGGCCGGCTTCTTCGGCGTAGGCTCGGGCGTAGTTTTCGGGCGTCGGCTCCTGGTGCGCCAGGGCCAGCCGGCGCAACGCGCCCTTGGCCAGCTGCGCCGGCGTGGCGGCGGCGTCAGCGGCCACGTTGGCCGGAGCCGGCCAGGGCCGGTGCGCCCGTGGCCGGCCAGGTGTCCAGGCGCGGCAGGTTGGGGGCTTCGTTCTTGAGCCACTCTTCCAGCGCGTCGGGAGGCACCGGGCGGCAGAACATGTAACCCTGCATCACGCTGCAGCCCAGGCGTTGCAGCACCTCCATCTGGCGCAGCATCTCCACGCCCTCGGCCACCACCCGCAACCCCAGGGCCTTGGCCAGCGCCACGATGGCCTGCACGATGGCCGGGCTCTGCGGCGTGATGCCGAGGTCGCGCACAAAGCCACGGTCGATCTTCAGCTCGGCAATTGGCAAGGTGGTCAGGTAGGACAGCGACGAATAGCCGGTGCCGAAGTCGTCGATGGAGATCTCGACGCCGATCTCGTTGAGCCGGTGCAGCGTGGGGATCACGCTTTGCAGGTCGTTCATCAGGTTGTGTTCGGTGATCTCGAGCCGGATCATGCTGTGGGGCACACCGTTGCTGGTGACGGCGTCGTGGATGTAGTCGACCAGGTCGCTGCGCGAGAACATGTGGCTCGGCAGGTTGATCGAGATCGGGTACTCGAAGCCCGCCCGCTGGCGCCAGACCTTGGCCTGACGGGCTGCTTCGCGGATCAGCCAGCCCGACATCGGCACGATGAGGCCGGTTTCTTCGGCCAGCGGGATGAAGTCGTTGGGTGGCACCAGCTTGCCTTCGCGCTGCCAGCGCATCAAGGCCTCGGTGCCGACCACGATGCCCTTGCGCACGTCCACCTGCGGCTGGTAGTGCAGCACCAGCTCCTCGCGTTCGATGGCCTTGTGCAGCGCGGTTTCCAGCTCCAGCTTGTCACGTGCCGTGCCCGTCAGCATCGGGCTGTAGACCATGGCACCGTTGCGGCCCGAGCCCTTGACGGAGTACATGGCCACATCGGCATTGCGCAGCAGATCGACCACCGATTCGCCGTCGCGCGGGAACAGCGCGATGCCCACGCTGGCAGTGACAAAACATTCCTGGCCGCCCACCACGAAGGGCTCGCGCATCACCTCCAGCACGCGCGCGGCCACCCGCTCGGCGTCACGTTCACCGGCCACCTCGGGCAGCAGCGCCACGAACTCGTCGCCACCCAGCCGGCCCACGGCTTCCAGCGCGCGGTGCGAGCGTGCGCCGGCGGAATCGAGCGTGCCTTCCAGCACCTGGTCGGTGTGGCGCACGCAGCCACGCAGGCGCTGCGCCACCTGGCGCAGCAGCTCGTCGCCCGAGCCATGGCCCAGGGTGTCGTTGATGACCTTGAAACGGTCCAGGTCGATCAGCAGCAGCGCAAACTGGTGCTGCAGCCGGCGCGCCTGCTCCAGCGCACGTTCAGCGCGCCAGATCAGCTGGTGGCGGTTGGGCAGGCCGGTGAGGTTGTCAAAGTTGGCCAGGTGGCGGATGCGGTCTTCGGCCGCGACCCGCTCGGTCACGTCCTGCACGATGCCGCTGTAGCCGATGCATTGGCCGTGTTCGTTGAACTCGGGCTCGGCCTCCAGGTGGATCACACGCTGGTGGCTGTCGTACTGCTCGATCGTGATGTCCAGCGCCAGCACCGAGCTGGAGTGCAGCTGTTCACGCAGCAGCCGCATGAAGGGCGCACGGTCGTCTGCCTGCACCATGCGCAGCAGCCGGCGCACGCTGACGCGGTCCATCGGCGGCAGGCCGAAGACGCGCAGGCCCTCGGGCTGCATCGCCAGGCCATGTTCATGGCGCCGCCAGTCGAAGCTGCCCATGCGCGCCAGGTCTTGTGCGCGCGCCAGGCGCGCCTTGCTGCGCTCCAGCTCGATCAGGGTGCGCGAGCTGCGCAGCAGGAAGTTCAGCCGCTCGGCCAGCAGGCTCCACTGCGTGGCCTTGACAAAGAAGTCGGTGGCACCGGCCTGGAAGGCGCGCGCGATGGAGGCATCGTCGTCCAGCCCGGTCAACATCAGCACCGGTACCTGCTGGAAACCATGCAGGGCGCGCAGGCGGCGGCAGGTGTCAAAACCGTCGAGTCCGGGCATCTGGGCATCCAGCACCACGACATCGGGGGTCCAGTCGGCCACCAGCTCCAGTGCACGCTCGCCACTGGAGGCCTCGGTGATCAGCAGGCCGCGTTCACGCAGCGCCAGCGAGGTCAGCAGCAGGTTGACCTCGTCGTCGTCGACCAGCAGCACCCGCGGCTGGGTCGGGAACTTCTCATCGACGAAGGGCGGTGGCGACATGCAGCGATGCAAAGCGGTCAGGTTGCGAGCATAGCCCGAACAGCCGCCAGAACCCGCTCGCCTTCTGCGAGCAGGCCGTCCAGCGGTGCTTGCAGTGCCGCCATGTCACCCTGGCGTGCGCCGCGCTCGACCACAGCGCAGCCCTGTGCAAACACCAGCGCCCCGACACTGGCCGACGAGGACTTGAGCGTGTGGGCCACGTCACCGGCACGTTTGAGGTCGGCTTGCGCCTGGGCCTCGCGCAAACTGGCCAGGTGGCGAACCAGCGAGGTTTCGAAGGTGCGCAGCAATTGGCCCATGAAACCCCGGCTGCCGTCGGGGTCGAGCTGGCGCAGGCGGTGGATGGCCTCGGCGTCCAGCACGGCGGCCGGGCTGCCGGTGCCGGCGTCAGCAGCGTCGGGCGCCTGGCATCTGCGGTGGAGCTTGAATCGGTTCATGGGTCTTCCAAGTGTGGCATTGCCCGCGCCCAGAGGTCTGGGCCAGCACCCATCGGCGGTTCGTGTCAGTTCCGCACGGCCGCTCCGAAGGAACTGACCTCCCCCTCGGGGGGGAACGAGCACAGCGAGTCAGGGGCCTGCTTCATTTCGGGCTTTCGGCCGAACCGGCGCCGGACTTGAGCCGGCCACCCGGACCCGGTTCGTACAATGCACCGATGCGGGGATGGAGAAGGCCGGAGTCGGGGCTGGTTCGGACCGGCGCCACAGGGGCCTGGGCCCTGGCGCTGAGCGGCTGCACAGGCGACACCGGCGTCTGGTGGTTTGGCAGCCTGGCGCTGGTGCTGGCGGCCGGCGGCGGGGCGGGCATCGGCTGGCTGCTGGCCCGGCAGCGCGACCGCCGCGCCCTGCACGACACCCGGCAGCAGGCCCGCTTGCTGCAGGGCCTGCTGGCCGACCTGGCCGGCGGCCCACTGTGGCGCAGCGATGCCCAGGGCCGGCAGCAGCCCGATGGCCAGCCCCTGACCGAACGTTTTGACGCCGGCGCGCGGGCCGAGCAGTTGTCGGCACTGCTGCGTTCCCCCGCGGTCCTGGCACCCACCGTCGTGGCACAGCGCGGTGGCGCCGGCCTGGTGGAACTGCTCGCCGCCCCATGTTTTGACGACCAGGGCCGCTTCGACGGCCACCTGGGTGTGGCGCGCACGGTGGCGCACGACGACGCCGCCAGCGCCGCACTGGCCACCCTGGCCGAGGCCCAGGCGGCCCCGCTGCTGGTGCTGGCACGCTGGGCCGGCGACACCCGCTGGCGCGTGCTGCAGGCCAACGCAGCGGCGCGCCAGCGCTTTGGTGAGGGCCCGCTGCTGGACACCACCAGCATCACCGCCGCCTTGCCCACCGGGCTGCGCGCCGGTTTTGCGGCGGGCGCCGGCAGCGCGGAGGCCGAAGGCTGGCTGCTGCGCCAGCAGGCGGTGGGCGAGCAGGCGCTGTGCCTGCTGTGGCAGGTGGCCGGCGCGGCCGACGGTGAACAGGCGTCGCTGACCTACACCGTGTCGCACGACCTGCGCGCGCCCATCCGCGTGGTCGAAGGTTTCACCCGCATCGTCAAGGAAGACTACGGCCGGGTGCTGGACCGCGTGGCCAACGACCACCTGGACCGTGTGCTGGGTGCCGCCGCGCGCATGAACCAGATGATCGACGCCATGCTGACGCTGGCGCGGCTGAGCACCCAGCCGCTGGCGCGCCAGCCCGTGAACCTGACCCAGCTGGCCGGTTACGTGGTGGACGACCTGCGGCGCGCCAGCCCGGAACGCGAGGCGCAGGTGCAGATCGAGCCCGACCTGCAGACCGAAGGCGACCCCACGCTGCTGCGCCTGGTGCTGGAGAACCTGCTGGGCAACGCCTGGAAATACAGCGCGCGGCGGGCGCAGACCCGCATCGAGTTCGGCCGCGAAACGGTGGAGGGGCGCGTGGTCTACGTGGTGCGCGACAACGGCGCCGGTTTCGACATGCGCTCGGCCGAACGCCTGTTCGGCCTGTTCCAGCGCCTGCACAGCGCGAATGACTTTGCCGGCACAGGGGTCGGCCTGGCCTCGGTGCGCCGCATCGTGCAGCGGCACGGCGGCGAGATCTGGGCCGACGGTGAACCCGGCCGCGGCGCGGCTTTCTACTTCACGCTTCGGTCATAGGGCCGGCCAGGTCTTCCACCGCCTCCACCAGGCGGGCCGCCTGCGCGGCCGGGCTCAGGCCCTTGTCGCCGGCCAGCCGGGCCAGGCGTTCGGCGGCCTGCGTGCGTGTGAGTGAAAACCGCTGCATCAGGATGCCCAGGGCCAGCGGGACCAGGTCGTCCGCCGGCGCGGCCGGCGGCACCGCAGCGGGCACCAGCGGCGGCGCCGGCACCACCGGCACCTCCGGCACCACCGGGGGCACCGGGGGCACCGGCTGCGCGGCGCCACCGCGCAGGCGGGCAAACACATGGTCCACCGTGGGCACGATCTGGCCCACGTCCAGCGGCTTGACCAGGTAGGCCATGGCGCCCAGGGCCTCGACCTTGGCACGGGTGTCGGCATCGGCAAAAGCCGAGAGGAACATGAAGGGCACATGCGCCACGTCGCGCAGGTACTCGGCCACGTCGAAGCCAGTCTTGCCTTCCATGCGGATGTCCAGCAGCGCCAGCTCCGGGCGCTGCTGGCGCGCCAGCAGGATGGCGTCGTCACCGTTGTCGGCGTCGATCACCTCGTACCCGGCCTGGGCCAGCCCATGGGCCACGGTGGCCAGCACCAGCCGGTCGTCGTCCACCACCAGGATCCTGCCCTTGGCCGTCATCTTGTCTGCACCCCACCCTGCGCCTCGCCCAGCACCGCCGGGATTGTCGCCGACTCGGCGCGCCGCACACTGGGCGGACGCAGTTCGACCCGGGTGAGCACCTCGTCACCGTCCTGCACCAGCGTGAGCGTGGCGCTGCGGCGCGGCAGCAGCGCCCGCACCAGGCCCAGGCCCGAGACACCGCCGGGGAAACGTGCCAGGTCAAAACCTGCCGGCAACTGACCGACATGGCGCAGCGTCAGCACCGCGGCCTCACCCGCGGCGGCCACGTCGCAATGCACGGCTTCGCCGCGCCCATGTTTGACGGCGTTGGTGCACAGCTCGTTGATCACCAGCGCAATCGGGATCGACTCCGCCTCCGGCAGCACAAAATCCGCGGCGTCGGCGCCGGCAGCAAAGTGGATGGTCCGGCCGAAGGTGCGCTGCACCGACTGCGCGATGGCCTCGGCCACCGCGGCCAGGTGCAGCGGGCCATGCGCGCCCACCTGCAGGCCGTACACCTGGGCAATGGCCTGCACCTGCGACACCGCTTCACCCAACGCGGTGGCCACCTCGGGGTGGCGCTGCGCGTACTGCTGCAGCAGGCCTGCCACGCCCTGCAGGTTGTTCTTGATGCGGTGGTGCACTTCCTTGACCAGCACCTCGCGCTGCGCGATGGCGGCCTGCAGCCGGGCCTGGTCGGCCGCGCGCTGTTCCGTCACATCGCTGGCCACCAGCAGCCGCTGCGGCGGGCCGGCATCGGCCGCAGGCATGGTCACGGTGCGCGTGTCCCACAGCCGCTGCGGGCCGTCGGTCTGCGCCTGCTGCGTGAGCTCCAGCCGCTGCGGCGCATCGGCCAGCGCCGCGGCCAGGCCGGCGGGCGGGGCTGCCAAAAAATCGGTGGCGGTCTGGTTGGCCTGCAGCACCTCGCCGGTGGCGCCGTCCAGCAGCGCGATCGCCAGCGGCGCGGTTTCAATCACCCGCTGCAGCGAGGCCTGGGCCCGCGCAATGCTCACCTCGGCCTGGCGCCGGCGTTCGATGTCCAGCAGCGCAAAGGTCAGCTGCGGGCCGGTGGATTCGCGTGCCGTCAGCACCGCGTTGCCCACCACCCAGAACTCGCGCCCGTCGCGCCCGCGCAGCCGGCACTCGAAGGTCTCGGACTGGCCTTCCGCCAGCCGCTGCACATAGTCGCTGCGGCGCAGCGGGTGGTCGGCCTCGGGCGTGGCGACGATGTGGATGGGTTCGCCCACGAAGTCGGCCAGCTCACCGCCGAACATGCGCCGGGCCGAGCGGTTCATCCACTCGATGCCACCATCGGACACGGTGACGATGCCCACCAGCACCGAATCGAGGATGGCCCGTGTGCGCTCGGCCTGGCGCAGCAGCGATTCACGTGCGCGGTGGCGTTCGTCCACGTCGACAAAGCTGCAGACCAGGCCTTCGTCTGGCTGCTCGGTGGCCACCGGGCGCGCGGCCACCTGCACCCAGCGCAGGCTGCCGTCGCGGCGGCGCAAGCGGCGTTCGCCGGCAAAACGGCCGTCACGTTGCAAACCTGCAGTGACGGCGGCCTCGAAATCCACACAGTCGCGTGCGCTGGCATACAACTCGGCGGCGTCCAGCGCGGTGAGTTCGGGCACCGACCAGCCGGTGAGCGCCGCCATCGCCTGGTTGGCGCGTTCGATGCGTGCGCCACGCTGCCAGACGATGCCCACCTCGGACAGGCTGAACATCAGCTCACGTTCGCGCAACAAGGTCTCCAGCTGCGCCTGCTGGGCCTTCAGCCGGGTGATGTCGCTGAGCACCGCCACCGCCTCGGGCAGCGACGCCGACGGCGCCGGCCGCAGCGACAGCGAGTACCAGCGCGGCCCGTCGCGCCCGCTGTCGAAGGGCAGCTCGGTGTCGTAGTCCTGGCCGGCGGCCATGGCGGCGGCGGCTTCACGCGCCGCCGGCAGGCTGGGGCTGGAGAGTGCAAACAAGGCCTCCAGCGGTGCCCCGGCACCCGCCCCCACGGGCAGGCCCAGCATGCGCTCGAAGCGCTGGTTGCTGCGCACCAGCACGCCGCCGCGCAGGTAGGCGATGCCGGCGGTGGAGCCTTCCAGGATGGTGCCCAGCTCGCGCAGCAGCTGCTCGTTGCGGCGCTGGGCACGCTCGCGGTCGGTGACGTCCAGCGTCACCACCGAGGTGGCACGCCGGCCGCCGCCCAGCGCGCCGGGCTCCACGCGGGTGAGCAACCAGCGCTGGCCCAGTTC
Source organism: Rubrivivax sp. (assembly GCA_018780805.1). Lineage (GTDB taxonomy): Bacteria > Pseudomonadota > Gammaproteobacteria > Burkholderiales > Burkholderiaceae_C > Rubrivivax. The sequence continues at coordinate 18,437 of JADMJD010000034.1, forward strand.
CGGGTGCTGCACGGCGTAGCGCACCTCGGCCCGCTGGCCGCTGCGCAGCGCGGCCTGCAGGCGTTCGTACTCGGGCAGCGAATCGGCCTCGACGATGTCGCGCGCAATGCCTTGCAGCGCCGAGCCTGCACCGCCGCCTGCGCCGCCGCCGGCCGCCGCTCCACCGCGCACCGCACCGGCCGAACGCAGCCAGCCGCGGCTGCTGTCGTAGGTGGCCACAAAGATGCCGGCCGTGTCCATCAGCGCGCCGATCTCCAGCTGCGCCAGGTCGCGCTCTTCTTCGGCGCTGCGGTCTTCGACCACGGCCATGTAGCGCCGCTGACCCTGCTCGGTGGCAAAGGCCGACACCCGCGAGGACAGCCGGCGCCGCCCGTCGGGTGTGGCCACCAGGGCCTGGCACTCCAGCGGCGGCGAGCCGGGCTGCAGGCCGGGCCGGGGCACGTCGCCATCCCAGGCCAGCAGGGCCTGCAGATCGCTGTCGGCTTCGGTCAGCAGCACCGGCACCTGGCCCACCAGGGCTTCGAACGCGCGGTTGGATCGCACGATCAGGCCGGCGCCATCGAACACCAGCATGCCGGCGGGGCTGAGGTCGAACCACTGCGCCAGCTCGGTCAGCGAGCGCTCGGCCTGGGCCCGCGCGGCGTGTTCGGCCGTGGTGTCCTGCAGCACGCCCACCACCAGGCCTTGTTCGCCCAGCGGCATCAGCGTCTTGCGGAACCAGCGTTCCTGGCCCAGCGCGTCCAGCAGCCGGCGGTCGGCCAGCGGCAGCGGGCCGTCGGCCAGCGCGGCGGGCCAGTCTTCACGCACCGCGTGTTCGGCGGCCTGGTCGTCCAGCGGCAGCAGGCTCAGCGGGTCACGGCCCTGCAGTTGCGCGCGGGTGTAGCCGCTGAATTGCAGGAAAGCCTCGTTGACGTCGACGATGCGCCAGGCGGCATCCTGCAACAGCGCCGGGTAGGGTGCGGCCCAGAGCAGGCGCAGCAGCGCCGTGGCGCCGTCGGACAGCACCAGCGGGACGGTGGCGCCGTCCGCCGGCTTCAGTCCAGCTCCTGCGCCGATTTCAGCGCGCGCAGCAGCGCGGCATTCACCTCGGCCAGGCCGAGGAAGCTCTGGTCGGCGGCCTCGCGGATGTCACTGCGTGCACCCTGCTCCAGCGCCTTCACCAGCTGCAGGTAGGGCTGGTAGGGGCCGGTGCCGGCCACCAGGGCCTGCTGCACCGGCTCGGGCACGGGCACACTCTGGAACAGCTCGGCAAAGGACTGGCCCAGCATGCGGTCCAGCAGCGAAAACACGCCGCAGATGAACATCTCGCCGCGCTGCGCTTCATCGGCGGTGGGACGCACCAGCTCTTCCATCAGCAGGCCCCGGCGCACGGCCGCGAACATGGCGGGTTTCATCGCCGGGTCGGGGCTGGCCTGCACCAGCAGCAGCGCCAGCCAGCGCTTGAGCTTCTGGTAACCCAGCATCATCAGCGCGTGCTGGAAAGACGAGATCTCCACCGCCAGCCCGAAGGCGGCCGAGTTGAGGTAACGGATGAGCCGGAAGGCCAGCTGCGGGTCGTTCTTGAGCACGGCCTCCAGCCGGTCCACCGGCTCCTGCCGGTCCACCCGCTTGATCAGTTCGCTGACCACGGCCAGATCGGGCCCGGCGGCTTTGGCGGCGTTGGCGGCCAGGTCTTCGTCCAGCGGCCAGCCCAGCACGGCCACGGCGCCGCGTTCAAAGGCCGCGTCCAGCTCGGCACGGGTGCGCACACCCACCTGGATGTGCGTGATGCTGCGCACCACACCTTCCGGCGCCGCGGGTTTGGCGCGGCGCTCTTCGCCAACGTCGATCAGCGAATGGCGGAAACAGGGCAGCAGCTCACGCGGCAGCTCGGTCACCGGACGGCCCTTGACGATGAGCACGCTGCCGGCTGCATGCAGGGCCTGGATGGCACCGGCCTGGCCGGCATCAGCCACCATGAAAGCCGGCAGCTCCAGCATCACATGTGGCGACGGCTGGGCGCCCAGCATGGCGCGCAACCAGGGTTCGGAAGCGATGTTCAGCGACAGTGGCGTGGCCTTGGTGGGCGCGGCGCCGGTGGCGGCAGCCGGCACCACGGCCCCGCCGGCTGACATGGGCCGCAGCGTGAGCGAGATGTCGTCGCTGCCTTCTGGTGACGGCCACACCGTCATCAGCGCCGCCAGCAGCGCCTCGGGCTCGGGGCGGGCGTCGCGTTTTTCAGGGAAGACCGTCAGCCGCGTGGCCACCACCTGGCGTTCGCGGTTGATCATCGGGCTGTAGCCCAGAACGAGTTGGCCGAGGATGGCGTGGTCAGACATGGGGGGTTCAGGCGCTGATGTAGTCGAACAGCGACAGACGCTGGACCATCGAATAGGCCTTCAAGGCCGCATCGTAGCCGGTTTGCTGGTTCTGGAAATCGGACGCCGCTTCGACCATGTCCAGGTCCTCCGCCGCCGAACGTTCGGCCGAGGCCATCAGGGCCTGCTGCGACAGCCGCACCTCCACCGCGTCGCTGCGGTTGAGCGTCTCACCCAGGCGGGAGCGGGCCGACAGCAGATGGTCGGAGATCGCGTCCAGGTCCTTCACCCCTTCACGCACGGTGGCTGCGATGTCGTCGTTGCTGCGGCCGTCGGTGGCCAGTTCGGTGGCCAGGCGGTCCAGCACATCGAAGACCGACAGGTCACTGCTGCCGGTGTCGGGATCGGTGGCCTGCAGCCAGGTGAAACCACCGTCCACCGTCAAAGGCAGCGGCTGGGCATTGGCGGTGACCGCGGCACCCCCATCGCCGCGGAACTGCACCCCACCCGGTTCGTCGGCAAACGGCACCTGCGACGAACCCTGTCCGCCAAACAGGTAGGCGCCCGAGCCGTCGCCGCGGTTGGACACCGACAGCAGTTGCTCGCGCAACCCGCGGATGGCCACGGCCAGGCCCTCACGCTCCTGGTCGGAGTAGGACGCGTTGCCGGCCGAGATCATGTACTCGCGCGCCTGCTGCAGCAGCTCGCCGGCGTCGCCCAGCGCACTTTCGGCCTGCAGCGTGCTGTTGCGGCTGGCGTCCACCGCGCGCTGGTCGGCTTCGGTGCGCAACTTGGCGATCATGGCGCGCTCGGCGCGCGCGGCGGCGGCCGGGTCGTCGCTGGCGCGGGAAACCCGTTTGCCGCTGGTCATCTGCTCCTGCAAACCCATCAGGTCGGCCTGGCGCTTTTGCAGCGTGTTCAGGCCACGGTCGAAACTGTTGAAGGTGGCGATGCGCATCGTCATGGGGTGCTCCCGGGTCAGGCGCCGGCGGCGGACAACAAGGTGTCGAAAATCGATTGCGCGATCTGCAGCACCTTGGCCGCGGCCTGGTAACTTTGTTGGTACTGGATCAGCATCGCAGCCTCTTCGTCGAGGTTCACACCCACCTCGGCGCTGCGCGTCTGCTCGGCCTGGTCGGCCAGCGAGGCCGAAATCTGCGAGATCGACTCCGCACCCTGCACACGCACGCCGATGTCGGCCATGGCCGAGGCGTAGGCATCGGTGGCGGTGGCGCCGCCGCTGACGCTGCCATCCAGTTGTTCGATGCGGCCCACCAGGCTCTTGTCGCGCAGCGCCGCCAGGGCCAGGGCGTTGCCGTTGTTGGCCGTGGTGTTGGTGGTCATGGCCACGTTCAGCGTGTCGCCGTTGGCCGGCACGCCGGTCAACATCAGCGCAAAGCCGTTGATGGCAGGGTCGGGTGCGCTGGGGATGGGCTTGCCGGCCTCCCAGGTGCCCGTGCCCGTGCCCACCAGCGCGTTGGTGGTGCGGTCGCGCAATTCCCAGCTGTAGCTGCCGCTGTCGTCGGTGAAGCGGATGCTGGCGGTGTGGGCCGGGTTGACGCTGCTGTCGGTGATGGTGAGCGAGGCCACCAGCGCCGTGCCGGTGTTGCCTGCACCCACGGTGGCCGTCAGCGGCGACGCCGCGGCAATGTCGCGTGGGTCCGTCAGGCGTGCGGCCATGTCCACCGCCGCTCGTGTCACCGGCTGCAGCAGGAATTTGTCGGACGTGGGTGGCGGCGGGTTGCCGATCACGATGCGAAAACCATCCACCACGTCGCCGTCGTCCACGCTGCTCACCACGCCGTCGGACAAACGTGTGAGCTGCCAGCCCCCGGGGCGGCCGGGGTCGGCACGCAGGTCGTACTCGCTGGCCTTCAGCTGCGACGGGTCGGTGATCTCCAGCGACACGCTGCCGATGTAACGGCCGAAGGCGTCGGTCTGGTTGGTGGACATCGACTGCACCTGCGGCGCACCGATGGTGAACATGTCCAGCGCCGGCACCGAGCCCGCGGGCTGGTGCAGCGTCAGGCCCAGCTTCTGCTGCTCATTGATGGCGCCGCCCACGGCCGCCGCGATCTGCCCCAGCAGGGTCTGCGCCGCCACCAGGTCCTTGTTCTGGAACTGCAGCAGGCCGGCGATGCGGCCACCGCCGAGTGAGGCTTCGTCCAACCGCAGCGGCACGCCGTTGTCCATGACGGCGATCGACGCACGCGACGGATCGCTGACACTGTTGACCACGCTCAGCGGCTGCGCGTTGTTGGACAGCACCAGCCGTTGGCCACCCCCTGCAAAGACACCAACGGTGCCGTCGTCGGCCATCACCGTGGTGATCGCGATCTCACCCGACAGCCTGGACAGCAGCTGGTCGCGCGCGTCCAGCAGGTCGTTGGGCGGCTGGCCCAGGCCGCGCACGGCCGCGATCTGCTGGTTCACCTGGGCGATGTTCTTGGTCAGCTCGTTGACCGTGGCCACGGTGGACTTCAGGTCTTCGCGCAGCAGGTGCTGCATCTGGTCCAGCTGCGCGCCGGAATCACTGAAGCGCGCGGCCAGCTCTTCCGCGCGTGCCAGCACCACCTGGCGTGTGCTGCTGTCGGCCGGCAGGCTGGCCAGGTCGCTGAAGGCGTTCAGGAACTGCTGCGTGGCATAACCCACACCCTGCTCGCCAGTGGGCAGCACGGTCTCCAGCTTCTGCAGCTGCAGCAACCGGGCTTCGTCCTTGGCGGCCAGGCCCTTGACCGTCATGGCCTCGCGGCTCAGGAAGGCGTTGTGGGCGCGCGTGATGGTCTCGACATCCGAGCCCTTGCCAAAATAACCCGCACCGCTGAACTGGCCCAGCGCCGTGGCCAGCTCCACCCGCTGGCGCGAATAGCCCTGCACGCTGGCGTTGGCGATGTTGTGGCCGGTCACCTGCAAGGCGGCGTAGTTGGCCGCCATGGCACGCATGCCCAGCGACATCAATGGCGTCGCGCCCATGCCTTACCCCTGTGTACGCTGCAGGCGCAGCGTGGTGTTGATGACACGTGTCAGCTTGTCGGCGTAGGCCGGGTCGGTGGCGTAGCCGGCCTTCTGCAGGCCCTGCGCAAACTCGCCCGCGGTGTCGGCCTTGGCCACCTGTTCGTAGCGCGGGCTGGTCTTCATCAGCCGGGCGTAGTCGGCAAACGATTCGGCGTAGCTGCCGTAGGCGCGGAACTTGGCCGTGACCTTGCGCGCCACGCCGCCGATGTACTCGGTGGTCGTGATCTCCGCCGTCGGGCCCTGCCAGTTGCCGCCGGCCTTGATGCCGAAGAGGTTGAACGACGGCGAGCCGTCGGCGTGGCGGATCTCCTTGCGCCCCCAGCCCGTCTCGTGCGCGGCCTGCGCGACCATGAAGGCGGCCGGGATGCCGCTGCTGGCCTCGGCTGCCTCGGCGGCGCGTGTGTGCTGCTGCACGAAGCCGGCTGCGCCCTGCTCCGGGATGCGCGCCGGGGCATCGGCGGCCCGGCCCAGTGGCACGGGCGCGGCGTTGGCCCCACGTGTGGCCGGGATCGGGCCCGGGCTCATGCCCATCTGGCGCTCCAGCTGGCGCTGGATGGCCTCGGACAGACCCCCTTTCATGCCGGTCAGCTGGCCGGCGAACTGCTGGTCCAGCATGCCGGTGGCCATCTCGCCGCCCTGGCCGCTGTCCATCAGGCCGCTGTCCAGCGTGGTGGCACGCATGCTCTTCATCAGCTCGTTCATGAACAGCGCCTCGAACTGGCGCGCCGCCTCCTTCACCGCCGCCTTGGGGTCGGTGTTGGCACGCAGGCGCAGGCCGTTGAGGCCGTTCTGGTCGAGTGCGACGCTGTTCGCGTTCATGGCCGTCAGATCACTTCCAGCTCGGCGTTCAAGGCACCGGCGGCTTTCATCGCCTGCAGGATGGCCAGCAGGTCCTGCGGCGTGGCGCCGAGTGCGTTGAGCGCCTTCACCACGTCGGTCAGCTGGGTGCCGGCCGGCATGTTGACCAGCGCCCCACCCTGCTGCGTGATGGCGATGTCGGCCTTTTCGCCGGCCACCGTCTGGCCACCGGCCAGTGCATTGGGCTGGCTCACCACCGGCGTGCTGCTGATGGTGACCGACAGGCTGCCATGGGCCACCGCACAGGCGGCCAGCGTGACCGCCTCGTTCATCACCACCGAGCCGGTGCGCGGGTTCAGCACCACCCGTGCGGCGGGTTTTTCCAGCTGCACGGCCAGGTTTTCGATGTCGGCCATGAAACCCACACGGGCCTGGCCGGGCGGCACCCGCACCTGCACCGTGCGGCCGTCCACGGCGAAGGCACTGCCGTCACCCTTGGCCAGGTTGATGGCATTGGCCACGCTGCGCGCGGTGCTGTAGTCGGCGGCACGCAGGTCCAGCTGCAGCATGTCACCTTCGTGCAGCGGTGTGGCCACGGCCCGCTCCACCGACGCCCCCCCCGGGATGCGGCCGGCCGACAGGTGGTTGATCGTGACCTTGGAGCCTCCCGCCGAAGCGCCGGCGCCGCCGACGATCAGGTTGCCCTGCGCGATGGCGTAGATCTGCCCGTCGGCACCGCGCAGCGGTGTCATCACCAGCGTGCCACCACGCAGGCTCTTGGCGCTGCCCATGGAGGCCACCGCAATGTCGATGGTCTGGCCCGGCTGGGCAAAGGCCGGCAACTCGGCCGTGACCATCACCGCGGCGGTGTTGCGGCCTTGCGGCTGCACGCCGGCGGGCAGGGTGACCCCCAGCGACTGCAGCAGTGCCGACAGGCTTTGCGCCGTCACCGCGTTCTGTTCGCCGGTGCCGTCCAGGCCCACCACCAGGCCGTAGCCGATCAGCTGGTTGCTGCGCACGCCTTGCACGCTGGCCACTTCCTTCACGCGCACGGCGGCGGCGGACAGCGGCCACCACAGCGCGGCGCTGGCAGCCAGTCCGGCCAGCACGACGGCGGCACGCACCAGGCGGTCGACCTTGTTGTTCACAGCGCGTTCACAGTGGAAAGAAGCTCAGGAACACACGCGCCAGCCAGCCGATCACCTGCGCTTCGGCCTGTTGGCCTCGGCCGCGTTGTTCGACCCGCACGTTGGCGATCTGCGTGCTCAGCACGGTGTTGCCAGGCTGGATGCTGCGCGGATCGACCTGGCCGCTGAAGCGCAGCACGTCGACCGCGGCGTTGACGCCGATCTGCTTCTCGCCGGTGATCAGCAGGTGGCCGTTGGGCAGCACACGCGACACCGTGGCGCTGATGCTGCCCTTGAAGTCGTTGCTGGCCTCGGAGCTGCCCGTGCCCTCGAAGGTGTTGGACGAATTGCCGGTGGCCGTGGCCCGCGCCAGCGCCTTGGTGGGGATGCCGGGCAAGGCGCTGATGGACGCGCCGATGGCACCGGTCTTTTCCACCGAGCTGGTGGCGGTGCTGCTGGCGCTGATCTTCTCTTCGATCTTGACGACGATGATGTCGCCCACGTGGCGCGCCCGGTGGTCTTCAAACAGCGGCCGGTAGCTGGCCTGCTGGTAGATGCTGCCATTGGCCACGCGCGGGGTCTCCAGCACCGGCGGCTCCACCGGCGCGGTGTCGGCCACCTCGGCGCGCGGGAACAGCGTGGCGTTGCAGCCGGCCACCAGCCACGTGGCCAGCAGCGTGCCCAGGATCAGGGTCAGACGTTTCATCGCGTTGATCACAGTTGCGACAGGCGCTGCAGCATCTGGTCGGACGTGCTGATCGCCTTGGAGTTGAGTTCGTAGGCGCGCTGCGTGGCGATCATGGTCACCAGCTCCTCGACCACGTTGACGTTGCTGCCTTCCACATAACCCTGCTCCAGCGGGCCCAGGCCCTCGCCGTCGGGCGAGCCCACGTTGGGGTTGCCCGACGCAGCGGTTTCGCTGTACAGGTTGCCGCCGCGCGGCTGCAGGCCAGCCGGGTTGACAAAGCTGGCGGTCTGCAGCTGGCCCACCACGGTGGGGGTGGCCTGGCCGGGCAGCAGCGCGCTGACCGTGCCGTCCTTGGCGATGGTCACGGTCTGCGCATTGGCCGGGATGGTGATGGCCGGCTGCACCAGGTCGCCGGCGTTGGTGACCAGCTGGCCCTGGCCGTTGAGCTGGAAAGCGCCGTCACGGGTGTAGCCGGTGGTGCCGTCGGCCAGCTGCACCTGGAAGAATCCGTGGCCCTTGATGGCCATGTCGTAGACGTTGCCCGTCTGCGTGAGGTTGCCCTGCGCAAAACTGCGTGTGGTGCTGGCGGCGCGCACGCCCAGGCCCACCTGCAGGCCGGTGGGCAGGGTGGTGCCTTCGCCGTTGGCGGCACCCGTCTGGCGCAGGTTCTGGTACATCAGGTCTTCAAACACCACGTTGCCGCGCTTGAAGCCGTTGGTGCCGACGTTGGCCAGGTTGTTGGTCACGGTGTCCAGCTTGGTCTGCTGGCCTTCCATGCCGGTCTTGGCAATCCACAACGATCGAATCATGGCGGGTCTTTCGGAGTCCTGCCGCCATGGTCGCCGGAACTTGAGCCCTGCCAAGCCATGAAAAAAGCCGCTTTCGCGGCCTTCTTACAAGCGGTGTGCAGCGGCGGCCTCAGGTCGGCGGCGCCAGCAGGCGCTGGCCCGCCTGGTCGCGCTGCTCGGCGCCTTGCAAGGCCTTCATCTGCTGCTCGAACTGGCGCGCCGCCGAGATCATCGCGACCATGGTCTCCACCGCACTGACGTTGCTGCCTTCCAGGGCGCCGTCCTGCAGGCGGGCAGTCGGATCACCCGCCAGGTCCTGCCCATCGGCGGCACGGAACAGGCCGTCAGTGCCACGGGTCAGCGGCGCTTCGGCCGTCACCAGCTTGAGCCGGCCGATCACCTGCGGCGGGGCGTTGCCCACCGCCGCGCTGACACTGCCATCGGGGGCAATGGTGGGGGTGGCACCCGCAGGGAGGGTGATGGGGCCACCTTCACCCTGCACTGGCAGGCCGTTCGCGGTGACGAGGTTGCCCTCGGCGTCCACGTCCAGCGCACCGGCCCGGGTGTAGGCCTCGGTGCCATCCAGCGCCTGCACGGCGAGCCAGGCGTTGCCCTTCATCGCCACGTCCAGCGGGCGGCCGGTGGACTGCACCACACCGCCCTGCTCGTTGTGGCCGACGGTGCTTTCCAGCGCATACACGCGCGTGCTGGCACCGTCGCCCTGCACCGGCACGGCCCGAAAGGCCTGCAGCTCGGCACGAAAGCCGGTGGTCGAGACGTTGGCCAGGTTGTTGGCCAGCACCTCCTGGCGCTGCATCGTGGCCTTGGCACCGGCCATGGACAGGTAGATGAGGCGGTCCATGGTCGTCTAGATCAGCGCAGGTTGACGATGGTCTGCAAGACCTGGTCGATGGTCTTGATCGACTGCGCGTTGGCCTGGTAGATGCGCTGCGCGGTGATCATGTTGACCAGTTCGCCGGTGATGTCGACGTTGGATTCTTCCAGCGCACCAGCCTGCAGCACACCCAGGTTGCCGTCGCCAGGCACGCCCACCACCGGGTCGCCCGAGCCGTAGCTGCGCGCCCAGCCGTTGTCGCCGATGGGCTGCAGGCCCTGCGGGTTGCGGAAGGTCGCGATCTCGATCTGCCCGGCCGGCCGCGACTGGCCGTTGGAGTACCGCGCCGACACGATGCCGTTGGGCTCGATCGCGATCGAGGTCAGCAGGCCGGCGGCAAAACCGTCCTGCATCACGTCGGTGACCCCGAAGCTGGAGCCGTACTGGGTGGCATCGGCCAGGTTCAGCTGGATGCCGGTGATGGACATGGTCTCGGCCCCCGCGGCGTTGGTAGACGCCGGGATGTTGAACTGCACCGGCCCGTTGGGCGACACCACGGTGCTGCCGTCGCCGCTGAACTGCAGCGTGGCCACCGGCTGCGGCAGCGCATCGGTGCCGTTCACGGTGGTCTTGTTCGCGGTGGCATAGACGTTCCAGGTGTCGGTGCCGGCCTTCTGGAAGTAATACGTCACCGCCACCTCCTGGCCCTTGGCGTCGAACACCGTCAACGAGGTGGCGTTGTTGTAGGTGTCGGCGTCGCTGAAGTTGATCTGCGCGCCGGCCTGCGCGCCAGGCGCGGCAGCCACAGCGGCCACATGCACAGCGGCCTGCTGGTTGGCGGTCTCGGCCTTGGTGACGGCATCCTGCATCGCGGTGCGGGCCGCGATCAGCGTGGCGTTGGCCGGGTCGGACGCGAGCGCGGCGTCGATCGCCACCAGCGCGGTCTGCGCCGCAGTGCTGGCAGCCTGTGCCGCGGTCTGGGCTGCCGCGGCGTTGTTCGTGGCATCGGTCTGGCTGGCGTTGGCGTAGGCGCTGGCCGCGGTGGCCGCGGTGCTGGACGCCGTGGAGGCGGCATCCCGGGCGGCGGTGAAGGCCGTCAGCGCGGCAGTGGACTGCGCCGTCACCGGGGTCACGGCCGTCATGGCCGACAGCGCGGCATTCGCCGCCGTGAGCGAGGTGCCGGCGTCGGCACTGGTTTCATCGCCGGAGGACTGCGCGGTGTTGCGTGCCACAGCCGCCGGGTTGGTGGTGCCCAGGCGGGCGTCGAGGTTCATCTCCAGCTCGATGATGCCGGTCGGGTTGGGGTCGATGCCGCCGGTGGGCAGCTGGATGGCGCTGGCCTGGCCGGGCTGGATCTGGCCCAGGCCGTCGGCCGGGTAGCCCATCAGGCGCTGGCCGCTGTTGTTGACGATGTAACCCTCTCGGTCCTGCTTGAACTGGCCGTTGCGGCTGTAGGTGATGGGGCTTTTGCCGTCGGTCACCTGGAAGAAGCCGGCGCCGTTGATCGCCAGGTCCATGGGGTTGGACGTGGTGGTGATGTTGCCCTGCGTGAACTGCTGGGCCACGGCCGCCAGGTTGGTGCCGATGCCGATGGTGCTGCCGCCGCCACCGCCGAGTGCGGCGGCGTAGACGTCGGAGAACTCCGCCCGCGAGACCTTGGAGCCGGCCGTGTTGGCGTTGGCGATGTTGTTGCCGATGACCTCGAGGTTCTTGCTCGTGGCGTTCAGGCCGGACAGGCCTTGCTGGAAACTCATGGGGGTGGTCCTTGTGTGGGGACTTTGGAAACGGTCGGGACGGGAAGAAGGACGGTCAGTTCAGCGCATGCACATCGCCATAGGGCACGTCGCCGCTGCGCTCCAGGCTCAGCATCAGGCCGCTGGTGCCATCCAGGCCCACGGACACCACGCGGTCCAGCATCAGCGGCGTGGCTTCCACCGTGGCGGTGCCCAGCGTGGCGGCCACGCGGAAGGTGTAGGTGTTGGCGTCGGGGTATTGGCTGGCGTCCCACTCGAAGCCGTGGCGGCCACTTTCCAGCGTGCCCAGCTGCATCGAATCAACCACCTGGCCGGCGCCGTTGAGGACGTCCACCCGCACCGCGTCGGCCGGGCCTGCCAGCGAGAAGCCGGCTTCGGCCGTGCTGCCGTCCAGCGTGAGCTTGTTGCCTTCGACGGTGACGTCGTGGCCGATCAGGCTGGCACCCTGCATGGCCTGCATCTGCACGAACTGCGCGTGCAGCGCCTGCACGCTGGTGTTCAGGTTCTCGATGCCGGTGACGGTGTTGATCTGCGCCATCTGCGAGGTCAGCTCCGCGTTGTCCATCGGGTTCAGCGGGTCCTGGTTCTGCAGCTGCGTCACCAGCAGCTTCAGGAAGCGGTCGGCGCTGCCGGCTTCGTTGCTGCTGGCGGTGGCCGTGGCGGCGGTGACGCCGCTGGAAATGCTGTCAATGGCAGTGGTCATGTGTCAGTCCTGGGTTGGGCGTCAGACCTGGCCGAGCTGCAGCGTCTTCATCAGCAGCGTGCGCGCGGTGTTCATGACCTCGACGTTGTTCTGGTACGAACGCGAGGCGGAGATCATGTTGACCATCTCCTCCACCGGGTTCACGTTGCTGTAGGTCACGTAACCCTCGGCGTCGGCGGCCGGGTGTTTAGGGTCGTGCACACGCCGGCCGGCGCTCTGGTCTTCGCTGATGGTGGACACACGCACGCCGGCCGAGGCCTCGGGCTGGCCGGGCGAGCCCATCAACACACTCTGGAACGTGACCTGGCGGGCCTTGTAGGCCTGGCCATCGGGCCCGGCCACGGTGTCGGCATTGGCCAGGTTGGACGCGACGACGTTCAGGCGCTGGCTCTGCGCGCTGACCGCGCTGCCGGACACGCTGAAGACATTAAATAGGCTCATGTCTGCCCCTCGTCCGACGGGTACGTCGGCCGATCCCCCAGGGGGATGCCGGCCGGCTTGGGAGCGGCCCGGCGCTCGGCCGGCTCAACGGATTGAAACTGCATCGGTTACCCCTGGGTGTGGCTCTTCATCGCGTCCTGCAGGGTGCGCAGGCTGCCGTTGATGAAACGCAGAGTGGCTTCGTAGCGCACCGCGTTGTCGGCGAAGCTGGCACGCTCGCGGTCCATGTCCACGGTGTTGCCGTCCAGGTTGGTCTGCGACGGCGTGGCATAGGTCAGCGCAGGGTTGCGTTCACCCGGGGCGGTGCTCAAGCCACTGGCGCCGCGGGCGATCGGCGCGCCCAGCGGGTTGGCCGCTGCAGCACGCGCACCGCCGGTGGCATCGGCGAGTGCGGCCTTGAAGTTGAAGTCACGTGCCTGGTACCCCGGCGTGTCGGCGTTGGCAATGTTGCTGGCCAGCACACGCTGGCGCTCGGAGCGGAGCAGCAGCGCCTGCGACTGGAAATCGACGTTGGTGGTCAGGCGGTTCAGCATGTGGCGCTCCCCGCGGCTGTGGGCCGGGTCATGGGGGTCGATCATCGGCATCTGCACACCCGGCATGGCATCGATAAGACCGGCCTAAACCCTCCTGTTCGGGCCTCTGTGCGGCGTGCCCGGCCCTACAGTGGCGCCGTGAAGATCCGACAACCCTTGCCCTCCTGGCGCGCTGCGGCCCTGGCGCTGCTGGCTGCCGTGGCGATGCCCGCGCAGGCGCAGACCACGGCCACGGCCCAGACCTTCGACAGCGCCGCGCTGGGCGCCGAGCTGCAACGCTGGACGCTGGCCCGGGCCGACGCCGCCGAGCCGCGCCCCGGGGCGCGTGTGTCGGTCACCTTGGGCCAGCTGGACCCGCGGCTCAAGCTCGCACCCTGCAGCCAGATCGAACCCTACCTGCCCACCGGCAGCCGGCCTTGGGGCCGCACCCGTGTGGGCCTGCGCTGCACCAGCGGCCCGAGTTTCTGGAACGTCTTCCTGCCGGTGACGGTGCAGGTGCACGCGGCGGCGCTGGTGCTGCGCGAGCCGCTGCCGGCCGGCACCGTGCTGACCGAAGCGCACCTCACCGACGCCGAGGTGGACTGGGCCGAACGCCCCGCGCCACCGCTGGCCGAGCTGGACGCCCTGCTCGGCCGCGCCCTGGTGCGCCCCATGGCCGCCGGCGAGCCGCTGCGCGACAACGACCTGCAGCGCACGGTCTGGTTCGCCGCAGGCGAGCGCGTGAAGGTCACGGCGCTGGGTCGGGGCTACCGCGTCAGCGTCGAAGGCCAGGCCTTGTCGCGTGGGCTGGATGGCCAGCCGGTGCGGGTGCGCACCGAAGGTGGCAAGGTCATCTCCGGCAAGGCCGTGGCGCCGCGCGAAGTGGAGATCGCACTGTGAGCGCGTGCCACACCGGCATCCCCCCGGAACACGGGGTCGCTTTCGATTTTTTGCACTTGCCACTAAAGTCCGCCGCGGCCCGTGCCGATAGCACGTCCATGACAAGTCGGCAGCACCCATCCCGGAACCGCCGCAGGAGCACGCCATGAAGATCGGTCCTTTCGAGAACAAGCCTGCCGTCGCCCCGGCGACCACCGAGCGCAAGGCCGATTCCGCCAAGAGCTCGGCCACGGCAGCCACGCAGGAAGCCAGTGCCAAGGTGGCGTTGTCCAGCACGGCGGCGGCGTTGTCGGGCGATGTGGCCGAAGCCAGCTTCGACCAGGCCAAGGTGGACCGCATTGCGCAGGCCATCCGCGACGGCAACTACCAGATCAATGCCGATGCGATTGCCGACAAGCTGATCTCCAATGCCCAGGAATTGCTGGGCAAGGCCGGCGGCTGACACGGCACCCGCGATGCAGACCACTGCTGCCGAGATGCTGGCGCTGCAACGCGCCACCGAAGAACTCGAGCGCCCGGTCGCGGCGCTGGAAGAACGATTGCAGGCGCTCTCGCTCGCACTGCGCGAACGCGACGCCGACCGCATCGAAACCGAGGCCGCGGCCCTGCACCGCGCCCTGGCCAGTGCGGTGGACCAGTTCGGCCGCGCCGCGCGCCATGGTGCCATCCCGGTGCCGCTGCGCCACCGCCTGATGGCCGCCGGCGCCCAGGTGGCCGCGCAACGCGAGGTGCTGGCACGTGCCACCGCGTCGCTGGACCGTGCGATGGAGGTGTTGTTGCCCGCGCCCAGCACGGCGCGCCATGGCGTTTATTCGGCCGCCGGTGCTGCCGCCCGCGCCACCCACAGCGGCGAAACCAAGGCCTGACCCGGCCCGCTGGCACCCCCGAGCAAGGCCGCCGATGCGGCCTTTTTCAATGGGCCAGCGCCTTCTTGCGACACAATGCCCGAAGGGTCAAACGACCTGCGGGGCAACGCACTCCGCGGGCCTCCCTGGGATCGCGTTGGGAAGCACCATTTTCACCAGCCCGCGGCGTGGCACGCCCGAGCGCTGGTTGTTGTTCATGGCCGCCACATTGGCGGTCTGTGCCGCAGCGCTGTCAGTCTCGACGGCGCTGCATGCGCACGCCGCCTGGCCCACGTGGACGGCCGTTGGCGGCGTGGCCACGGCGTTGCTGGCCGCCTTGTTGATGGCCTGGGCCGCGCTGGTGCTGCGCCAGCAACGCCACCAGTTGCGTCAAATGGCCTTGCGTGTCACTTCTGACCTGGAAAGCGGCACCTGGCAGGACGCCATGCGCGCCTTGCGCGACGACCGCGGGGGTGCGCCTTCGGCCTTCGACACGCTGGCCACCGGCTTCGAAGGGGTGCTGGAAGAATCCGAGCGCCGCTGGCAGACCCTGGCCGACCTGGCCGCCGACTGGTACTGGGAGACCGATGCCCAGCACCGCCTGGCCTGGGTGTCGGGTGCCGGGCCGCTGATCGCCAGCCAGGCGCTGCGGCCATCGGAACTGATCGGACGCCGGCACGACCAGGTCGAGGTCTTCGACGCACCCAGCGACGGCTGGCAGGCGCTGCACGCCGTGCTCGACAGCGCCCGCCCCTTCCGCGACCTGGAGTTCCGCGTGCGCCCACACGGCGCCACACCCGAGACCCGGGTCTGGGTGGCCATCAGCGGCCGGCCGCGGCGCCACAAGGGCGGCGCGGTGGTGGGCTACGAAGGCGTGGGCCGCGACATCAGCGAGCGCAAACGCGCCCACGAACGGCTGCGGGCCAGCGAACAACGCTGGGCGCTGATGGCCGGCCTGGCCACCGACTACTACTGGGAGACCGATGCCGAGCACCGCATGCTGCCGCTGCGGCCCGAGGTGGCGCGGCGCTTCGGCCGCCTGGCCGACATCACCGAAGGCCGCACACCCTGGGAGAGCCACCCCGATGCATTGAGCCGCGAGGCCTGGGACCAGCACCGCAGCGACATCGTCGCGCGCCTGCCCTTCAAGGGCGTGGAGATGGAGATCCAGCTCGACCCCGCGCGCCGCCGCACCGTGTCGCTCAGCGGCATCCCGCGCTTTGACGGCAAGGGCCAGTTCCTGGGTTACCACGGCATCGGCCGCGACATCACGCTGCGGCGCGAAGCCGAACGCCTGCTGCTGCGCCACAACGAGGCCCTGCAGCGCGCGGTGGCCGAACGCACCGAGGCGCTGGGCCGCATCAACGCCGACCTGGACGCCTTTGCACGCCAACTGGCCCATGAACTGCGCACCCCCATCGCCCATGTGCAAGGCCTGGTGCAGCTGCTGGAATCACGCTTGGCCGCCCAGCTGGGGCCGCAGGAGCGCGAGCTGATCACGCTGCAGGGCCGCGCCGCCACGCAGATGCGCGCCACCGTGGATGCGCTGCTGCATCTGGCGCGCTCTACGTTGCAGGCCTTGCCACAGGAGCCGGTGGACCTGTCGGCCCTGGCACGGGCGGCGGTGGCCGAGCTGCCGGTGCTGCCGCGGCGCGCGCCGGTGCAGTGGCACCTGGCCGATGGCCTGCACGTGGTGGGCGCACCCACGGCGCTGCGCCTGGTGCTGGAGAACCTGCTGGGCAACGCCGCCAAGTTCACACGCGACACCGATGCGCCGCGGGTCTGGCTGCAGGGCCGGGCCGACGAAGACGGTTGGCTGACGCTGCAGCTGCGCGACAACGGCGCCGGTTTCGACATGGCGCAGGCCGACCGCTTGTTCAAGCCCTTCGGCCGCCTGCACGCAGAAGACCGCTTTGCCGGCACCGGCATCGGCCTGACCCTGGTGCAGCGCATCCTGGAGCGCCATGGCGGCCAGATCACGGCCCAGGGCGCGCCCGGTCAGGGCGCGTGTTTCGAGTTCCGCCTGCGCGCCGCAGGCGAGGCCTTCAAAACCTGAAGGCCAGCCGCACGCCGCCCCAGTGGCGCCCGCCCACGGTGATCGGCGCCGCGGCTTCTTTCATCACCACGAACTGGCCACCGCCCATGTCGCGGCGGTAGGTCTGCAGCAGGAAGGGGCGCTGGTTGCGGCCCGAGGCCAGGCCGGTGCGGTCGTTGAAGATGCGGCGGTTGCGGCAATGCGCGGTGTTCCACAGCACATCACCCGGGCGCTGCGCGTTGTTGTAGGCGCGGTTGTGGCAAGGCACGTAGCCGTTGCGGTCCACCGCAATGCAGAACACCACCTTGTCGCTGAAGCGCAGCAGCGGCTCCTGCACGGCCGGGAACAGCCGTTCGGCCAGGGCCACAAACCGTGTGAGGTGCTGCTGCGGGTTGCTGCCGGGCACGGCCGCATAGCGTTCGTCGAAGAGATCGGCTTCGCTGATGCTGCGGCTGCGCAGCGCGTCTTCCAGCAGCTGCGAGATCTCGCGCGCGGCCTGTTGGGCGGCGCGGATGAAGGGCGTGTCCACGGTCTCGACGCCAGCGTTGGCCACGGCCTCGATCATCTGCTCGGAGATCTGCAGGAAGGTCTCGGTGCGCTTGAGCGTGCCGTCCAGGTGTTGGGTGGTGCGGTGCAGATCGGTCTCCAGCGCGCCCATGTGCTGGTCCAGCGCGGCGCACACCTGCTGGCTGGCCGTGGCCGCCGCGTCGATGTCAGCCACCACGGCCTTCACTTGCGCCAGGGCCGTGTGCACGGCGCCCGGCTCCTGGCCGTCACGCCGGGCCTGGATCTCGCGCGCCAGCGCGGCGATGCGTGTGTCCAGCTGGCCCATGGTGCCCATGATGGCCTTGGACGAGGCTTGCACCCGGCTGGCCAGATCTTTCACCGCATCGGCGACGACACCAAAACCACGCCCGGCCTCGCCGGCGCGTTTGGCTTCGACGCTGGCGTTGAAGGCCACCAGACGCGTCTGCAAGGCCACCTGGGTGATCTGGTTCGCGGCTTCGCCCACCTGGCGCAGCGTGGCGACGATGCCGCCCACCTCGTCGCCCACGGCCTGGACGGCCTGGCCAGCGCGCGCCACCGCGTCCAGGCTGGCGCGTGAATGCTCGGCGATGCGGGCCTGCGACTGCGTCACCTCACGCACCTGTTCGGCCAGTGCGTGCAGCGCCTGCGCCTGCGCGTTGGCGCTCTTGACGGTGTCGTCGATGGCACCGCGCACCTCGGCCGCCTCACGGCCCATGGCCGAGGCATGGCCGCTCATCATCGTGACCAGCTGGTTGGGTGCCGGCGCGGGCACTTGACGGTGTGCCAGCGCCGGCTCAACCGGCGCAACAGGCGCCACAGGCGCCTTGCGGAAGGCCGCCAGCATGGCGCTCACCAGTCGCGCAGCCGCGTGCGCAGCCGGGCGATGGACTGGCTGTGCAGCTGGCACACCCGGCTCTCGGTCACACCCAGGACAGCGGCGATTTCCTTCAGGTTCATGTCGTGTTCGTAGTACATGCTCATCACATACTGCTCACGTTCGGGCAGGTTCTTGATGGCCTCCACCAGGGCCTCGCGCATGCGCTGGTCCTGCAGCCGCATCAGCGGGTTGGCGTCGGCATCGGCCACGTGGCGGTCCAGGTAGTCGTCGTCGCCGTCGTCGCCGCTCATGTCCTCCAGGTGGATGAGCTGGGTGCCGCGCACCTTGCCCAGCAGCTCCTGGTACTCCTGCAGGCCCAGGCCCATCTCCTTGGCGATCTCGCTCTCACTGGGCGCGCGGCCGTGGCGCTGCTCCAGCTTGTGCACCGCGGCTTCGATGGAGCGCTGGTGGCGGCGGTCGCCGCGGC
The DNA here is from genome assembly GCA_018780805.1 of Rubrivivax sp. GTDB lineage: Bacteria > Pseudomonadota > Gammaproteobacteria > Burkholderiales > Burkholderiaceae_C > Rubrivivax. The sequence continues at coordinate 37,007 of JADMJD010000034.1, forward strand.
TCATCCAGTCGTTGCCTCGCAGTTCGTCCAGCATCGCGCCGCGGATGCGCTGGGTGGCGAAGGTCTCGAACTGCACCCCCTGCGCCGCATCAAAACGTGTCAGCGCGTCGGACAGGCCGATCATGCCGACCTGGATGAGGTCGTCGAGTTCGATGTTGGCAGGCAGCTTGGCGATCATCTGGTGCGCAAGTCGGCGCACCAGCGGGCTGTACTGCTTGAGCATCGAACCGGCGTCGAGTTGTCCCTTGGCGGTGTACATGGGGGTTGTCAGCCTTCGTGGTCGTTCGGTTCGTCAGGGGCGTGCCGCGCGGTCGTGGCGCGGGGCCGTCGGCGGCACAGCGCCGGCCGGGGTGTCCAGGTTCAGTTGCGCCTGCACCAGGCGCTGCAGGGTGGCACCCGGCGCAGCGTTCAAGGCACCGGCGGGGTCGATGACGGCCCACTGGTTCAGCAGGCTGCCCAGAAAACCATCGGCGCAGCCCGACAGGCTGGCCGCGATGTGCGGCAGGCGCGGGCTTTGCGGGTCGGCCGCCAGCAGCAGGTCAAACGTCATCAGCGTGCAGCGCTGCGCCAGCAGCTTGACCGCGGCATAGGCGTGTTTGATGCTTTCCGGGTGGTCGGCGCCGATGACCACCGGCCGCGCCGCGCGGCGCTGGAACACCCGCGCCAGGTCGCTCGCGCTGGCGTGCACCAGCACCACGTCGGCCTGCGGCGCGGCATCTGCCAACGCGTCCAGCAGGGCCGACGCCGAGCCGCGGGTGTCCACGTAGGCCAGTGGCAGACCGCGGGCAGCGAGGTAGGACACGTCGGGGCCCAGCGGCTCGATGGCGGCAGCCAGGTCCACACGCGCCAGCTCGGCCGCGGCGGGTGCGTTGTCGGCCGCATCCACCACCAGGGTGTGGCGGCCGGCGGCGCCAAAGGCGGCCGTCAGGCGCTCGATCACCACGCCGCTGAAGGCCACATGCGGGTTGGCCACCAGCGGGATGAAACGCCGCGCGCGGGCCCCGCCGAACAGCCGGCGCAGGCCGTCGGCCTGGTCCAGCGGCACCGGCTCGGAGCTGGCGTAGAAGTCGCGTGTGCCCATGGTCTCAGACCGCTGCAGCAGCATGCGGCATGCTCGCGGGCAGGCCGGCAAACACCAGGTTCACATCGCCCGCGTCCAGCTTCCAGGCCGGGCTGCCGCCGCCGCGCAGGGCACGCTGCACCAGGGCATGGGCCGACAAACGGTGCCAGTCTTCCGGCACGCGCTGGCCGTTGGCCACCCCCAGCACCTTCAGGCGGTGGCGGATCAAGGCGTCCACCGCCGGGCCGAGTTTCACGGCCTCGTCGATCTTGGACAGGATGATGCCCTTGCAGCTGGCGGCGCGGTACGACACCAGCACGTCTTCGATGGTCTCGCCCTGCTGCGCGGCGTTGACCACCAGCAGGCGGTTCACCGAGCGGTGCGACAGCATCTCCAGCAGCTCGCGGGTGCGGGTGTCGCGCTGGGCCATGCCGGCGGTGTCGATCAACACCATCTTCTTGGCGCTCAGCAGGTCCAGCAGGTCTTCCAGCGACGCGCGGTCGTGCGCGGTGTGCACCGGCACGCCCAGGATGCGGCCGTAGGTGCGCAGCTGTTCATGCGCCGCCACACGGTAGGCGTCCAGCGTCACCAGGCCCAGGTTGGCGGCGCCATGCTGGGTGGCAAAAGCCGCGGCCAGCTTGGCGGTGGTGGTGGTCTTGCCCACGCCGGTGGAGCCGATCAGCGCAAACACGCCGCCCTGGTCTTCCAGCGCGGGTTCGGCTTCGGCGGTGAGCAGGTTGTGCTCCAGCACGTTGGCGGCCCAGGCCAGCTCGTCCCCGTCGTCGGGCAGGCTCTCGACCAGCTTGCGCACCAGCTGGGGCGAAAAGCCCATCTCCATCAGCCGCTGTGACAGCGTGGCCTGGCGCGGCTGGCGCTGCAGTTTTTCCATGAAGGCCAGGGCACCGAAACGTTGTTCGATCAGGCCACGCATCGAGCGCAGTTCGTCCAGCAGCGGTTGCTGGTTCTCGCGCCGGGTGGGCTCGGCCGCCAGACGCGGTGCGGCCGTGGCCTCGGGTTCCATCGCGGGCAGCTCATCGTGCAGCGGCTTGCGCAGCACCGGCGGCTCACGCCGGCCGCTGACGCTGGCGATGGCGTCGCGGGTAGCTGGCGCCTGCGACGGCGCTGCAGGGCGGGCAGACGTACGGGTGGCAGGCCGGTCGACGGGGGCCTGCGCCTGCAGCTCGGCATCCCGTTTTTTCAGCATGCGCTCGCGCACATAGTCCTGGAACGAGAGCGTGCTCATCGCGAGCTGTTCCACGTCGCGGTCCACGGTGTCGGGGTCGGCCGGCACGGGCTCACGCACCGGCTCTTGCGCAGGCCGGGCGGCCATGCGCTGGGCTGCGGCGGTGCCGGGGCGGTGGGCGGGCCGGGGATCGGTCCGAGCATCGCTCCGAGAGGAGGCCGGCGGGTTGCCAAGTGTGGCCACACGTTCGAACTGCTGCACGCTCTCGGGCGCCATGGCCAGCACTTCCACACCTTCGGGGCAAGGCCGGGTGGAGACCACCACGGCGTCGTCGCCAAAGGCCTGGCGCACCAGCGTCAGGGCCTCACGTGACGTGCGGCCGGTGAAACGTTTGACATTCATGCCGCCTCCCGCAGAGCCGTCTCAAGGGAGGCACGCCCCCCGCGGGGGGGCAGCGAACGACAGTGAGCGTGGGGGGTCATGCATTGCTCCCGATGATCGAACCGATCCGGATCGTGTGGGTGTCAGGGATCTCGCTGTGGCCCAGCACCTTCATGCGCGGTGCGGCCCGTTTCAGCAGCCGCGCCATCGGGGCGCGGATCATGTCGGGCACCAGCAGGCAGGCGGGCACGCCCAGGTCTTCCTGCTTCTGGGCGGTCTGCGCGGCGCTGCGGCTCAGCGTGTCGGCCACACCCGGGTCAAGTGCGGTGCCGTGCTGCGACATCAGGGCCTGGGTCACCAGGCGCTCGAGCTCGGGGTCCAGCGCGATCACGTCCAGCTCCTTCACCGGGCCGTAGATCTGCTGCACGATGGCCGGGGCCAGGTGGGTGCGGATGCGGCGCGCCAGCTCGGCCGGGTCGGTGACGGTGGCGGCGTGTTCGGCCAGGCACTCGACGATGGAGCGCATGTCGCGGATGTGCACACCTTCTTCCAGCAGCAGCTGCAGCACTTTCTGCAGGGTGGCGATTCCGACCATCTTGGGCACGACGTCCTCGATCAACTTGGGGGCCAGCTTGGTGACATGTTCGACCAGCTGCTGCACCTCGACACGTCCGAGCAGCTTGGCGGCGTTCACCTGCATCAAGTGTGAAAGATGGGTCGCCACGACGGTCGCACAATCAACCACCGTAAACCCGGCCATCTGCGCCGTCTCGCGGTGGCGTTCTTCGATCCACACCGCGGGCAGGCCGAAGGCCGGGTCCATGGTCTTGGTGCCGGGCAGCTGCTGCGTGGCGCCGCCGGGGTTGATGGCCAGCAGCTGGCCCGGGTAGGCCTCGCCCTCGCCCACCACGGCGCCGCGCAGCGTGACACGGTAGACACTGGGCTTGAGCTCCAGGTTGTCTCGGATGTGCACGCTGGGCGGCAGGAACCCGACGTCCTGCGCAAACTTCTTGCGTACGCCCTTGATGCGGCCCAGCAGGTCGCTCCCGGCATGTGAGGACCGCGCCTTGTCCACCAGCGTGATGAGCCGGTAGCCCACCTCCAGGCCCAGCGTGTCCACCGGTGCCAGGTCGTCCCAGCTGGCCTCGTTGCTGGCCATCGGCGCGTCGGCTTCGCCGGGTTTGCGCTCGGGCTGCGCGGCGGCCACCTTCTGGCGCTGGCTCAGGCTCCAGGCCAGCGCGCCGAGCGCACCGCCGATCAGCAGGAACACGAAGTTGGGCATGCCCGGCACCAGACCCAACGCACCGACGATGCCGGCCGTGATGGCGATGGAACGCGGCGACTCGAAGACCTGGCTGCGGATCTGGGTGCCGATGTCCTGGTCCTTGCCCACGCGCGAGACCACCATCGCCGAGGCCACCGAGATCAGCAGCGCCGGGATCTGCGCCACCAGCGCGTCGCCCACCGCCAGCGTGACGTAGGTGCTGGCGGCCTCGCCGGCCGACAGGCCGTGCATGGCCATGCCGATGATGAAACCGCCGATGATGTTGATGAACAGGATCAGCAGGCCGGCCATGGCATCGCCGCGCACATACTTGCTGGCACCGTCCATGCTGCCGAAGAAGTCAGCCTCTTCGCTGACCTCGCTGCGGCGCTTCTTGGCCTCTTGTTCGTCGATCAGGCCGGCGTTCAGGTCGGCGTCGATGGCCATCTGCTTGCCGGGCATCGCGTCCAGGGTGAAACGGGCACCGACCTCGGCGATGCGCTCCGCGCCCTTGGTGACGACGATGAAGTTGATCACCACCAGGATCGCGAACACGATCAGGCCGACCGCGAAGTTGCCGCCGATCAGGAAGTGGCCGAAGGACTCGATCACCGCACCGGCCGCACCCGGGCCCTGGTGGCCTTCCAGCAGCACCACCCGCGTGGACGCCACGTTCAGCGACAAGCGCAGCAGCGTGGTGACCAGCAGCACGGACGGCAGCGCCGTGAAGTCCAGCGGCTTGACCATGTGGGCCGCCACCATCATCACCATCAGCGACAGCGCGATGTTGAAGGTGAACAGCAGGTCCAGCATGAAGGGCGGCAGCGGCAGCACCATCATCGCCAGCATCATCACCACGAAGAGCGGTGCCATGCCGGCCGCCATCTTGCCGGCGTGCGGGCCCAGCAGCGCGTTCAGGCGGCGCATCAGGTCGTTCATGTGTCAGCTCCGGGGCGGCGGCGCGCGGTGCGCTCAGGGCGGTTCAGGGGGTCGAATTCAGGCGGCACCGGCACCATCGCCGGGGCACTGGGCAAGGCGGTGCCCGAGGCCACCGCGGCGCGCAGCTGGAACACCCAGGCCAGCACCTGCGCCACAGCCGCGAACAGCGGGCCCGGGATCTCCTGGTCGATCTCGCAGTGCGCGTACAGTGCACGCGCCAGCGGTGGTGACTGCAGCACCGGCACCCGCGCAGCGGTGGCGGTGTCGCGGATCTTGAAGGCCAGCAGGTCGGCGCCCTTGGCCACCACACGCGGTGCGCCGCTGCCGCCTTCTTCGTACTTCAGCGCCACCGCAAAGTGGGTCGGGTTCATGACCACGATGTCCGCCTGCGGCACCGCGGCCAGCATGCGCTTCATCGCACGCTGGCGCATCGTGGCCTTGATCTTGCCCTTGACCTCGGTGTTGCCCTCGGCGTCCTTGTGTTCCTGCTTGACTTCCTCGTGGCTCATCTTCAGGTTCTCCGACAGCAGCCAGCGCTGCAGCGGCACGTCGATGACGGCGAAGACGGCCAGCACCAGCAGCATCAGCGTCATGCCACCCAGCACGATCTCGCCCGCGCCGGCCAGCGCCATGCGCAAGGGCTGCGCGATCAGCTGGGCAAAGTCCGGCAGGTGGGCGCGCAGGTACAGGCCGCCCACGGCAAACAGCACGATGGCCAGCAGGCAGGCCTTGAGCATGGGCGTGAGCTGAGACTTCGAGAACATGCGGCCCAGGCCCGCCAGCGGGTTGAGCTTGCCAAAGTTCGGATGGATGGGCTTGAGCGTGAAGTTCCAGCCGCCCGACAGCGTGCCCGCCACCACCGCCACCAGCGCCATCACGATGCCCAGCGGCAGCACGAAGGCCAGCATCTGCCAGCCCTGGTCGAACAGCTGGCCCGTCATCACGCCCGGGTCGGTGACGGCCGTGCGGTCAAAGCGCAGGCCGCGCGCCAGCAGGGCCACCATCCCGTCGGTCAGCGGCCGGATCAGGCCGACGATCAGCGCGCCGCCAGCGGCAAAGGCCACCAGGTGGCCCAGGTCACGCGAGCGCGCGACCTGGCCGTCCTTGCGGGCCTTGCCGATCTTCTTGCCGGTTGCGGGTAGTCTTTTGTCCTGGGAGTCGGCCATGGCGGGTACGGGCTCTGGATGAGCCCTGCCATGGTGCCGGGACGGGCGCGAAACTGGAGCCGGATAAGGCGGCGTTTCGGCGTGGTGTTCGGCTCAACGGCCGAACACCGGGGGACGGGAAACCGGGGTCAGAAGCCCAGGGAGGCGAGCAGGTCGTCCACTTCGCCCTGGTCGGTCACCACGTCGGTGCGGCCTTCGGCGTTGGTGACCGGGCCGTTGAGCACCATCTCCACCTTGTGCACCTGGTCGGCCGGGATCACCTGCATCAGCAGCTTGAGCAGGCTGCCTTCCAGGTCATTGGCCAGGGTCACGACCTTGGCCACCACCTGGCCGGTGAGGTCGTGGAAGTCCTGCGCCAGCATGATGTCGGTCAGGTGGCTGTCGGTGCGGGCGGTGGCAGCTTCCACATCCTGCACGAAGTTCAGCACCGCCCCGCTGGCCACAGCCTTCACCGGGTTGGCCATCAAGGCCGCGGCCAGGTCACGGGTCTTCTGCGTGATCGCGGCCTGCTCGGCCTTGGCGCTGTCGACGGTGTTGAGCACCTTCTCGGCCGCGTTGGCGGTTTTTTCAGCGATGAAGTTCAGGCGGCTGCGCGCATCGGGGATGCCATCAGCGGCACGCTGCAACTGCGGCATCACGCCCAGCTGGGCCAGCGTGTCATGCAGCAGGCGCGTGATGGTGCCGACCTGGAGGAACACCTCGGTCGGGTTGGCTTCCTTCACGGCGGGCTGCGACAGCGTCTCGGCGGTATCCATCTTCATGGTGGGCTTTCCGTGGTGCCGCGGTCAGGCGGGCGTGGCGAGCTTCTGCAGGATCTTCTGCACCTTCTCTTCCAGCGTGGCCTTCGTGAACGGCTTCACGATGTAACCCGCCGCACCGCTCTGGGCGGCCAGCACGATGTCTTCCTTGCGCGCTTCGGCGGTGACCATCAGCACCGGGATGTGCTTGAGGTTGTCGTCGGCCTTGATGCCCTTGAGCAGGTCGAAGCCGTTCATGTTGGGCATGTTGATGTCGGAGACGACGAAGTCGAACTTCTGCGCCTTCAGCATGTTCAGCGCGATGGCGCCGTCTTCAGCTTCGTCGGCGTTGTTGCAGCCCATTTCCTTCAGCAGGCCGCGCACGATGCGGCGCATGGTCGAGAAGTCGTCGACGATCAGGAACTTCAGGTCGCTGGGGTTGCTCATGGTGAACGGTCCTTGGGGCAGGGAGATGACTTGTGATGATTTATCGGCGAGATTCGCCGTGACTTGAGGGCGCGGCCTGCGGTGCAAAATCGGGCTTGATGGACGGCAGCACCGGCTCGGCTTCGGCCTCGGCCTGCGGATCGCGGCCGAAGAAGCGGTCTTCCGCGTCGCGGTTCATCACGATGATGCTGATGCGCCGGTTGGTGGGGGCCCGCGGGTCCTTGTCGTCGAAGGGCCGGCTGTCGGCCAGGCCCTGGATGCGCAGCATGTGGTCGGGGGGCAGTCCGCCGGACATCAGCTCGCGGCGCGACGCGTTGGCCCGGTCGGCCGAGAGCTCCCAGTTGCTGTAGCCCCGGTCCTGGCCGCCAAAGATCGCGGCGTCGGTGTGGCCTTCCAGCGTGATGCGGTTGGGCACCTCGGCCAGGACCTGGCCGATGGTGCGCAGCAGCTCGCGCATGTGCGGCTGCACCACGGCGCTGCCGCTCTCGAACATCGGGCGGTCGTATTCGTCGACGATCTGGATGCGCAGGCCCTCGTGGGTCATGTCCAGCCGGATCTGCGCGCTCAGCGCCGCCAGCTGCGGGTTCTGCGCGAGTTTTTCCTTCACCTTGTCCATCAGGCGTTCCAGGCGCGCAATCTCGGCCCGGCGCTGCTCTTCCTTCAGCGCCTTCAGGTTGATGGTGCGGCGCTCGGCCGGTGTCTCGCCGCTCTTGACCTGGCCGGAGGTGCGCGTCATGTCCGCACCGCCGCCCTTGAGGATGTGCGACGAATCACCCGAGCCCGAGCCGCCCATCAACGCCACCTTCAGTGGCGACTGGAAGTAGTCGGAGATACCCTTCTTGTCGCCTTCCGTCGTCGAGCCCAGCAGCCACATCAGCAGGAAGAAGGCCATCATGGCCGTCACGAAGTCGGCGTAGGCGATCTTCCACGCACCGCCATGCGCCGCATGGCCGTTTTTCTTGATCTTCTTGACGATGATCGGCTGGAGCTTCTTCGCGTCGCCGGCCATGTCAGGTCTCCAGGCTCAGGGGCATGGGCTGCGAAGGCCTTGCGCCAGGCACGGCCGGGCGCGGCAGTACACCCGCGGTCGGGCGCGGCACCGGCGCGCCGGCCGGGCGCAGCGGCAGCGGGCGCTGGTTCAGCGAGCCGGTGAAAGTCACTTCTTGCCCTTCACGTGGCCTTCGAGCTCGGTGAAGGTGGGGCGCTCGGTGGAGTACAGCACCTTGCGGCCGAACTCGATGGCCACCTGCGGTGCGTAACCCTGCATGCTGGCCAGCAGCGTGGTCTTGATGCACTGCAGTTCCTTGCTGCCCTCTTCCACCTTCTGCTCCAGCAGGCCGGCCACGGGCTCGGCAAAGGCGTAGGCCAGCAGGATGCCGAGGAAGGTGCCGACCAGGGCCGAGCCGATCATGCCGCCCAGCACCGCCGGCGGCTGGCCGACCGAGCCCATGGTCTTCACCACGCCCAGCACCGCGGCCACGATGCCGAAGGCCGGCAGGCCACCGGCCACACGCTGGATGGCGGCCACCGGCGCATGCGCCTCGTGGTGGTGGGTTTCGATCTCGCTGTCCATCAGCGATTCGATCTCGTGCGCGTTCAGGTTGCCCGAGACCATCATGCGCAGGTAGTCGGTGATGAACTCGGTCACGTGGTGGTCGTTGCCCACGGCGGGGTACTTCTGGAACAGCGGCGAGCTGTGCGGGTCCTCGACGTCCTTTTCAATGGACATCAGGCCTTCCTTGCGCGCCTTCTGCAGGATGTCGTACATCAGCGCCAGCAGCTCCATGTAGCGCGCCTTGGTGTACTTGCTGCCCTTCAGGCAGGACAACGCACCGGCGATCGTCGACTTGATGACCTTCATCTGGTTGTTCACCAGGAAGGCACCCAGCGTGGCGCCGCCGATCATCGTCATTTCCCAAGGCAAGGCCTTGAGGATGGGGCCCATGTTGCCGCCGTGGGCGATGAACACCCCGAACACGCAACCGAGCACAACGACCCAGCCGATGATGACGAACATGGTGCAGTGAGGTTGATCTGGTTTGCCGTCGGCACCTGCCGCCGGTCATTCCCCAGGGATATCGGCGTGGCAGCCGACAGGTTGAGCCGGAATGCGCCAGGCCAGCACCGGCCGCCCCCCCGGCAGCTCGGCGCGCAGATCGGGCGCCCGCCCGGGCACGCTGAACTCCAGGCTCACGAGCCAGCCACCGGGCAGTTCGTCGCAGGCCTTGGCCCAGGCGCGGGCCATGCTCTCCGGCCGCTGGAACAGATAAACCAGGGCCAGGCCGCGCCAGGCGCCATCGGCCCACATGTCGCCCCGCCGCACCTGCGCCCAGGGGCAACGCCAGCGGGTCAGCAGCGCCAGCGGTGCACTCCACTCCAGGCCCTCGATGTGCGCCGCGGGCCAGGCCGAGCGCAGCGCCTGCAGGCCATCACCCAGGCCGCAGCCGGCATCCAGCACACGGGCGCCGGGGGGCAAGGTCAGCTGGGCCGCCAGCGCATCCAGCGCCTGCGGCGGTGTCGGGAACAGCGGCGCGTCACGCCAGGCGCGCAGCGGGTAGACCGCCAGCAGCAGCGCCAGCGGCAGCAGCCAGGCCCAGGCCGGCAGGTGGCCGCCTGCGCCACTGGCCAACAAGGACAAGGGGAAACCGCCCGCCACCCAGGCGCGGCGCCAGAGGCCGCCCTGGCGCAGCGCCAGCACCGTGCCCAGCAAGGATGCCAGCAGCGCCGCCGAGACCGGCCCGGCCGTGCCGCGCAGCACGGTGAACAGGGCCCAGGCCAGCGCCCAGGCCGCCACCGCCGGCAGCGGCCAGCGCTGCCAGAGTGCGGGGGTGGAAGGGGACAAAACCATCGGGCCAGTATCGGCCGCCGGGCACGGTGGCCAGGGCCGGAACAGCGGCCGCAAAACCGCCCTTCCCTGGCCCCGGAAAGAAAAAAGGCGGGTCCCGGAGGACCCGCCTGAAAGGCACAACGGATGTGCCAGGAGGAGACAAAGCAAGGAACAAACTTGCGCTGCTGTCCAGGTTGTCGGCCGCCGCCGGCCTGGACTGAAGCCGAAAACTCAGTGCGCGTGTGCAGGAATTTGCAGGGAACCCGCCTGTTTGCCCTTGCCGGCGCGGGCGGGCGGGTTGCACAGGCCACAGACGAAGTGGCGCGCGATCTCGTGCGGGTGGGTCACGAAGTGGCCACCGCAACTGCTGCAGGCCGTCATCGTCAACATGCCGTTGTCGACAAACTTCACCAGGCGCCAGGCGCGGGTGACGCTGAGCTGCGGGTCCAGGCCCTGGGCCTGGATCTCTTCCAGGTACAGCTGGTAGGCCTTGATGACGGCGTCGATCTCGTCCATTTCGGACGACTTGTTCAGGTACTCGTGGATGTTCAGGAACAGGCTCGAGTGGATGTTGGGCTGCCAGGTCATGAACCAGTCGGTGGAAAACGGCAGCTGGCCCTTGCTCGGGCTCTTGCCCGCGACCTCCTTGTACAAACGCAGCAGGCGCTCGTAGCTGAGGTCGGTTTCGCTCTCCAGCACCTGCAGGCGGGCGCCGAGGTTGATCAGCGTGACGGCACGGTCGATCTGCTTGGCTTCAGTCAGGATGCTCTTGATGCGGGCCATGGTGTTGTCCTCCGGTGGTTCTGCGACGGTGCAGGCAGGTCGGACTCAGGCCGCTTCTTGATGGCGGCCGGCCATCAGGATGCTGGCGTGCAGGCGGCTGACGCCGTCGTTGGCCGAGGCCTTGCCGTGGCTGGTGAGCAGGTTCCACACCAGATCGTCGTCCATGCGGAAGCGGCACAGCAGCGTGTTGCCGGCGGCGATCTTCATCATCTGGGCCGGGGTCAGCATGTCGATCAGGGCGGCGGTGTCTTCGTTGACACCCAGGCGGTACAGGGCTTGTTCACGGTCGACGCGGATCAGGCTCTGCGCCAGCATCAGGTACGACAGGTTGGCTTCACGAATCTCGGCAAGGATCTGGTCGGCGGTCATGGGGTCTCTCCGGTGGGGTCTGTGTTGCAGCGTGAGATGAACTGTAGGGATCGGAACTGGCGGGCAACATCAGCCCATTTCCGTCACTGGAGTCCACTTCGCGCCAACGCGCGTGTAGGAATTTGCCCTACACGGGCTGACAAGCCGGTGGAAACGGGTGCTGTTCCCGCAGGGCGCGCGCTTCATCCGGCCGGCCCGTGCCCTCCAGCACCAGGCCCAGGTTGAAGGCTGCCAGCCAGCTGCCGCGGCCGGGCACGGTCTGCGGCAGGTCGGGCCGTTCGCCCAGGGCCAGGCAGCGGCCCCAGGCGGCTTCGATCATCGGCAGCAAGACCGCGGCATGCTGCGGCTGGCCGGCGGCCAGGTCCAGCAGCAAATCGCCCAGTGCAAAGAAGAAGTCGGGCAACTCGGCACAGCGCACCTGCGCCACATCGGCCAGGTCCATGCCGTCGGCGTGGCGCTGCAGCTGCTTGAGTGCAAACAGGCGCCGCACCACGGCGTCGGGCCACCAGGGGGCCGCCGGAATGGCCAGCGCCAATGCGCGGGCCAGCGCGGCCTCGGCCTCGGTGTGTTCGTCGTAACTGCCACAGTCCTTGCCGAGCTGGTACCAGAGGTAGGCATCGCCGGGTTGTTCGGCCAGGGCCTGCTGCAGCAGCAGGCGGTTGCGCCCACGTTTGGTGGCCAGGCGCGCCGGCAGGTAACCGTCGTGGCCGATCTGCACCGGCAAACGCTGCACCGGCAGCCGGTGCGGCACCTGCTCGTGGATGCGGCCGGCATAACGCAGCGGGCCGGGGAAGACGCGGCTCATCCAGCTGCGCGCCGGGGTTTCTCCGGGGCCGAGCTGTTCGTGGAACTGCAGTGCGCCGACAAAACCGGCCGGCTGCCCGCGCAACGCAGCCAGCGCCTCGCCGCCGCTGATCAGCCACTCGTCGGCGTCCAGCACCAGGTGCCAGCGGGCCGGGGCCAGGTCCAGCGCGGTGTTGCGGGCGGCGGCAAAGTCATCCGGCCAGGGCGCGTGGTGCACCTGCGCCCCGCAGGCCGCAGCCAGGGCCGGCGTGGCGTCGGTGGAGCCGGTGTCCAGCACCAGCATCTGGTCGACAAAGGGCGCCACGCTGCGCAGCAGGCGCTGGATGCGCGGCGCCTCGTCACGGGCGATGACGACCAGGGCGAGCGCAGGTTCGGCCAGCATGGGAGGCGCCAATCCTGCCAGTGGTGCCGCCGCCTGCAGCGCCGAGAAAGGCGGGCAATCCCGCCCACATCGGCGTTTAGCCGCCCGACCCCGCGCCGACACTGGCAGCACTTGTCTTGCCAGGAGCTTCCCCCATGGACACCTTGATCGTCGGCGCCGGTTTTGCCGGGGCCACCACCGCACGCGAACTGGCCGAGGCCGGGCAGAAGGTGCTGGTGATCGACAAGCGCCCGCACATCGCCGGCAACGCCTACGACCGGCTGGACGACGGTGGGGTGCTGGTCCACGAGTACGGCCCGCACATCTTCCACACCAACAGCGAGAAGGTGTTCGAGTACCTCTCGCGCTTCACCGCCTGGCGTGCCTACGAACACCGTGTGCTGGCCGTGCCCGATGCCCGCACCGGCGTGCCCTACCCGATGCCGATCAACCGCACCACCATCAACCGCCTGTACGGCCTGAACCTGGACGAAGCCGGTGTGGCCGACTTCCTGGCCCGCATGCGCGAACCGCGCGAGCCGATCAAGACCTCGGAAGACGTGGTGCTCAACTCGGTGGGCCGCGACCTGTGCGAAAAGTTCTTCCGCGGCTACACACGCAAGCAGTGGGGCCTGGACCTGAGCGAGCTGGCCGGCGGCGTGGCCGCACGCATCCCCACCCGCACCAACGACGACGACCGCTACTTCACCGACCGCTTCCAGGTGATGCCGGTGGACGGCTACACGGCGATGTTCCGCCGCCTGCTGGACCACCCCAACATCGAGCTGCGCACCGGCACAGCGTACGAAGACGTGGGCGCCGGCATCGACCGCCGCCGCACCGTCTTCAGCGGCCCGATCGACGAATACTACGGCCACCGCTTCGGCCGCCTGCCCTACCGCAGCCTGCGCTTCGAGCACCTCCACCTGGCCCAGTGCAGCGAATTCCAGCCCGTGGGCACGGTGAACTACCCGAACGACCACGCCTACACCCGCATCACCGAGTTCAAGCACCTCACCGGGCAGCCGCACCGCGGCACATCGCTGGTGCGTGAGTACCCCACCGCCGAAGGCGACCCGTATTACCCGATCCCGAACCCGGCCAACGAAGCCTTGTTCAAGCAGTACGAAGCGCTGGCCGAGGCCGAGACCGAGGTGTTTTTCATCGGCCGCCTGGCCCAGTACCGCTACTACAACATGGACCAGGTCGTGGCCGCCGCGCTGGCCCTGGCCCGCCGCCTGATCGACGCCCCCGTTGTGGCCAACGCACTCGCCGAATGAGAACCCCCATGCCCTACACCACCGTGGTCTGCCTGGACGACCTGACGCGCCTGAAGTTCTGGCCCGCCAAGGAGTTCATGTACGACCTGATCCGCCTGCCGGCCTGGTATGCCGCGAACCAGGACATCGCCTGCTCGCCGCGCAACGGCCAGCGCAGCAACCTGCTGCCCGGTTTTGACCACCGCCAGTTCCTGGCCCTGTGCGGCCAGGACGTGGAAGAGCCGGACTGGCCCGCGCTGTACCACGCGGTGCCCGAGGCCGCCGCCGCCTACCTGGCGGCCCACATCCCGGCCGGTGCGCTGGTGATCAGCTACGAGATGACGCCCTGGCTGCGTGCGGTGATCCACCGCGCCGGCAATGACTGGCTGGACCTGCGCCTGTCGCCGCTGCGTTTTGCCAGTGACCTGTACCTGGCCGTGCGTGCCAGCAGCCCGGCGCTGTATGCGGCGCTGAAAAAACATGCGCAATCGGCGCAGGCCATCCACTACGAAGCCATGCTGCTGACGGCGCAGATCCGCCACCGCCGCCGCTACGACGAGCAGAACCTGGCGCTGGACGGCGCCGTGGTCTACATCGGGCAGACCGAGGCCGATGCCGCCATCGTCAACGCCCATGGCCGCTACGCGCGCATCAGCGATTTCAAGGCGCAATTCCTGAACGCCGTGGGCCGCGCCAAGGTGTGGTACCGCGCCCACCCGGACGGCGGCGCCTTTGCCGACCGCGAGCAGCAGACGCTGGACCGCTTCCTCGGCCAGCCGACGCAACGCTGCGACGACGAGACCTACGACCTGATGGCCGGCGACGCCAACGTCAAGCTGATCGGCCTGTCCAGCGGCGCGCTGCAGGAGGCGCAGTGGTTCGGCCGCGAAGCCATCTCGCTGATGGAGCCGGTTTGCAAGCCGACCTTCGAAGACGGCTTCGACCCCGAGGGTTACCTGCACATCGCGTCACACGACTTCATCAGCGAGCCGCTCTGGGCCGACCTGCTGGGCGCCCTGCCCCGCGCCGGCGCGGTGTGCATGCCGCCGCGCCACAACATGCTGCGCGAGCTGCACAACGCCTGGTGGGGTTACTCCAGCAGCCAGATCCGCCACGCGCACTTCTACCGCCAGGTGATGGACATCCACGGTGGCGCGATGCGCGACCAGCAGAAGGAAACCAAACAACAACTGGAACAGGCGCAGCGCGAGATCGTGCAGCTGCGCGACCAGCTGCGCCAGGTGCAGGGTGCGTTGCTGACGCTGGCGCGGGACCGCAGCACGGTCTGAGGCACAGGCTGGCGGGCCTACGGGCCTGCCGACAGCAAAAACAAAGACGCCGGCAGCTGCCGGCGTTTTGCTTCGGGGGGCCTGGCGGATCAGGCGGCGCGGGCCTCCAGCCGGCGCAGCATCGGGGCCACGTTGTCGGCCGCCACACCACCCAGTTCGGCACGCAGGGCCGCCGCACCAGGGCCACTGGCCACGCTGCGCAGGGCGCGGATGGCCGGGGCCACGGCGCCACCTTGCGCCAGCGCCATGCCCAGCGCGTACAGGCTGGGCGCGTGGTCGGGTGCGTAGTCCAGCGCACGGCGGGCCAGCTTCACGGCCGACACCAGTTCGTTGGCCGACAACGCCAGCGTGGCCAGGTCGCACAGCACGTCCACGTCACCGGCGCCGCCGCGCAAGGCCTGCTCCAGCAGGTCCACCCCGCGGTTCATGTCGCCGTTCGCGGCGGCGTCGAAGGCACGCCGGCGCAGCTCGGCCACCGCAGGCGCGGCGGGCGCGGCCGGTGCCATCTGAACCAGCGGGGTTGGCGGGGCCGGCGATGCCACCACCAGCGGCACCACCACCGCCACGGGCGGCTGCCAGGGGTCCAACAGGGCCGGGGCGCCTGCGACGCGCGGGCCGTCCAGCGGCAGACGTTGTGCCGCATAGGGCGCACGCGCTACTCCCATGCCGGCACGCGCCAGGACGGCTTCCGGGTCCTTCACCGCCACCAGCTCGGTGGCCAGGCCCGGCATCTCGCGCGGGAAACGCAGGCTGCCCACCGCGATCGGCGCGACCTTGCGGAACAGCGTCACGCCCGGCGAGCGCAACTTGGCGTTGTGGCGGCGGTGGGTGGGGAAGGACAGCACTTCCAGCCCCGGCAGCTGCATCAGCGTCAGCGTCACCAGACCCAGGCCGTCGTAGAAAAAGGTGTCGTGCAACACCATCAGGCCACCCAGCTTCAGGTGCGGCAGGAATCGTTCGATCTCCTGCCCCAGGTGGTCGTAGCTGTGCATGGAATCGAGGAACAGGAAGTCGAACTCGGCCCCCTGCGACAACTCACGCGGGTCCTGGGACAAGGAGTCCACCAGCCGCGCATCGATGGAGGCCTGCACCTCACCGCCCACGAAGAAGCGATTGGGCACCTCGTTTTTGTCCAGCGACACCACACGGGCCTCGTCGCCATGCACGCTGCGCGCCGCCGCGGCCAGGTGGGCGGTGGAAAAACCGCGCGAGGTGCCGGTCTCCAGGATCAAGCGGCTGCGCGTGTTGACCACCAGGCTGCACAGCAGGTCGGCCACCGGGGCCTCGATGCAGTCGTACTGCAGCTTGGTGTGAGCGGCGCGCATGCGGTCCACGTCGGCCAGGCCGAAGACGGGTTGTTCCTCGCGGCTGGGCAGGTGGTAACCGCCGGTGGCGGTGTCGTACAGCAGGCGGCAGGCGCGCACCGTCTCGGGCAGGCGGGCGTGGACAAGCTCGAACATGGCGTTCCTCCAGGGCCGTCAGGCCAGCGCGCCGGCCGGGGCCGACTGCAGCAGCGACGCCAGGTTCTGCTGGGCCAGCTGGAACAGCTCGGCGTGCTCGCCGCCGAAACGCTGGCCGCGTGTGCCGCCGGTCAGCTGGGTCAAGGAGCGCACGGCCTGCGTGCGTTCACCCTGCGCCCCTTGGCAGATGCCCAGCGTGAACAGCGCGGCGTCGTTGTCGGGCGCGGCGCTCAGCGCGCGGCGGGCGTAGGTGCAGCCGGCCGCATAGTCGCCCCGGCGCAGCGCCATCGCCGCCATGTCGCTCAGCAGTTCGGCATCGGACGGGCTGAGCAGCAAGGCGCGCTGCAGCAGCGCCTGCGCCTCGTTGTCCTGGCCCTGGCCCATCAGCTGGAAGGCCCGTGTGCGCAGCTCGCTGGCGGTCCCCACGGGCGCAGGCTCCGCAGCGGCCGGGGCCTGCTGGGACGGGCGCGCCAGGTGCGTGAAGGGCTCGCCGAAGAAGTGCAGCCAGCAGCGCTCGAAGATGTAGCCGTAGTTCAGGTCGGCGCGGGTCAGCAGTTCGATCTTCTCCAGGTGCGGGCGCGCCTGGTCCAGGAATCCCTGCACGCGGCTGTTGCGCACGGCAAAGATCGCGCCGTAGGAGAAGCTGCCCACCTCGGCCGCCTCGGCCTGCGCGGCCGTCGCCTTCAGGCCGCAGAAGTCCAGGAAGTGCGCCATGATGTTGGTGCCGTTGGGCAGCTGGTGCTTCTGGCGGTACATGTTGCCGATGCCCCAGGCACCTTCGTCGAAGAAGCCCACGGGGGCCCAGGTCGTCAGGCTGAAGAACTCGCGGCGCACGGCCAGGTCGTCGATCCAGTCGGCGGTTTCGCGCTCCAGCAGCCGGGCCGGCGGGATCTTCTTGTCGGCCAGCCACATCAGCGACAGCGGCTGCACGTCTTCCCAGCGTTGCCACACACGCACCAGGTCCAGCAGGTGCGGTGCATGTTCAAACGGATCGGCCTGCGTGAAGACGGTGAACTCACCCTCGTCGGCGCGGAAGTTGTGCATCATGTGGTGCATGTAGGTGCCCGATTCCCGGCCCGCATTGGGCAGGCGGATCACTTCCACATCGCGCGAGAACAGGCCGGCATCCAGCTCGGGGCCCTTGTTGTAGAGGTAGATCTTCGCGTCCCGCGGCAGGTCGTTGAGCCAGGACACGTCTTCGCGGTAGCGGGCGACGACAAAAGTGAGCACGGGGTTCTCCTTGACGGATGTTCGGTGGGGGCCGGTGCCCCGGCCATGACGCCAGACACCTGTTTCGCACTCTAGGCAGGCGCCGTGCGCGGCATGCCCCGAACACCGGGGTGTTGGCGGCGCAAATCGCACCAGCGGGCCGCGCGAGGCTGGCTAGAGTGGCCCCACGATGAAACTCCTGGTGGTCGGCCACAGCCATGTCGAAGGTGTGCGCGATGCGGCGCGGGCGCTGCACGCGGCCGGGCTGGGGGCCGACTTCGCCTTTGTGCAGCTGCGCGACGAGGCCTTCGTCAACGACCCGACGCAGGACGAGACCCAGGTGGGTGATCGCCTGCGCGAGGCCATCGCCCAACACGGCGCCGATTGCGACGCCAGCCTGCTGATGCTGGCCGGCAACGCCTACAACGGGCTGAGCCTGTTCGAACACCCCGAGCCTTTCGACTTCGTGCTCGACGAAGACCCCGACCTGCCGCTGGACAGCAGCCGCAGCCTGGTGCCATCGGCCCTGCTGGCCGCCCACCTGCAGCGCTGGGCCCCGTTTGCGCTGCCCAACGCGCAACGCCGGCGCCTGCTGCCGCTGCTGCCCCGGCCGATCGGCCAGACCGACGCCCCGCCCCCGATCGCCGACAACGACGTGGTCGTCAGCCTGCTGCTGGACGCGCAACGCCGTTCGCCACGCGCGCTGCGTGGCATCGCGCCGGCGGGGTTGCGCCACAAGGTGTGGCGCCTGCACAGCCGGCTGCTGGCCGACGAGTGCCGCAGCCTGGGCCTGCCCCTGCTGCCGGCACCGGCCGCTGCGGTGGACGCACCGGGTTTCCTGGCGCGCCCGGCCTGGGGCCAGGACGTGCTGCACCCCAACGCCTGGTATGGCGCCCAGGTGCTGCAACAGGCGCTGCAACAGGCGCTGCAGCAGACCTTGCAGCAGGTTGCAGCGTCATGAGCAGCCACCACCCCTATCGAGACTTGCCCGACCACCGCCATTGGCAGCGGGGCGTGGCCACACCCGCGCTGCAGGACCCGGGCCATGTCGACCCCGTCGTGAGGCCGGCTTTCCGCATCGCACCGCAGGCGCGCATCGCCACCGCCGGGAGCTGTTTTGCCCAGCATGTGGCGCGCCACCTGGCGCTGCACGGTGTGCCGCCGTTTGTCACCGAACGCGCGCACCCGCTGGTGCCGGACGACCTGGCCAGCGCCTGGGGTTATGGCGACTTCGGGGCGCGTTACGGCAACGTCTACACCGCACGCCAGCTGCTGCAGCTGATGCTGCGTGCCTTTGGCGAGCTGCTGCCAGCCGACGAGACCTGGCGCAACGCCGCCGGCCGCTGGGTGGACCCGTTCCGCCCCCGCGCCCATGGCGACGGCACCGCCACGCTGCAGGAACTGCGCGCCGACCGCGCCCAGCACTTCGCCGCGGTGCGCCGCTTGTTTGCCGAGCTGGACGTCTTCGTCTTCACGCTGGGCCTGACCGAGGCCTGGGCCTCGGCCGACGACGGCGCGGTCTACCCGGTCTGCCCGGGTGTGGTCGCGGGAACATTCGATCCCGCGCGCCATGTGCTTCAGAACCACGGCGTGGACGAGGTGGTGGCCGACCTGGACCTCTTCCTGCGGCTGCTGCGCAGCATCAACCCGCGCGCCGACGTGGTGCTCACCGTCTCGCCGGTGCCACTGGTGGCCACCGCACTCGACCGCCACGTCGTGGTGTCGACGGCGTATTCCAAGGCGGTGCTGCGCGTGGCGGCGGAAGAGATCGCTGCTGCACACGAGCGGGTGGCCTACTTCCCGTCGCTGGAGATCATCAGCTCCCCCTTCAGCCGCGGCGCCTATTTCGCGCCCGACCTGCGCAGCGTCACCGAAGCCGGTGTGTCGCACGTGATGCGGCTGTTCCTGCACCACTACCTGGGGCTGGAGGGCGCAGCGCGCATGACGCCGGGGGCACCCTCGGCGCGCGACACCGCGGCCGAGGCCTACCTGCGCGAGGCCGACGCCGTGGTGCAGGTGATGTGCGACGAAGAAGCGCTGGGCCACGCCTGACGACGGTCGTCAGGCAGCAGGCGCCTGGCGCGCCAGCCCTCAGCCGCGTTTCATCAGGAAATACTGGCCCTGCTTGAACAGCGGGCGGTAGTCGCGCCCCAGCGGGCTGGACAGGAACTGGTGCATGGCCAGCAAGGCGCCATACAGGCCCGGCGTGGACGCCGCGTCTTCGGCCACGATGATGCCGCCGGGCGCCATCAACGGGGCCACGCGGTTCAGCGCTGCCAGCGTGGGCTCGTACATGTCCACGTCGATGTTGGCCACCGAGATCTGCGTGATGCCCGCGGGCAGCGGATCGCGGCAGATGTTGGCCGCCACCAGCTCGAAGGGCACGTGGATGCCGGCGTAGGTCTGGCGGATGTGGTCCATCGTGCCCTGCACGCCGTACAGGCCGTGCGTGCGGGCCCAGATGGCGTCCGGGCTGTGGCTGGCCTCTTCGTAGTTGAAGCCGTCGAAGGTGTCCAGCAACCAGGCCTGTTTGGGCGAGCCGATCTCCTCCAGGTAGTGCAGCGCCGTCAGCGCCGAGCCACCCAGGTAGACGCCGATCTCCACGTAGTCACCCGGCACGTCGCGTGTGAGTTCCAGCGCCTCGCACAGGTTTTCGTGCGTGATGGCCTGCAGGTGCGAGACCCGTTCCTTCAGCGCCCAGGTGCGCGTGAGTGCGTCGTGCGCGTGGCGGTTGACGAAACGGTACTGCGTCTTGCTGAAATCCATGTGCGGGATGTAGCTGCCGCCATGGGCCTGGATCTGCTCGATCACCGGCAAGGCGTCTGAGTCACACAGGAAGTAGACGTAGAACGTGATCTTCGGGAACAGCGCCGGGTCCAGCCCGTCCAGCGACGGCAACACGGCGTCGAACAGCGCCGCCGTCTCGGCCGCCACCGGCTGGTCGGTGATCAGCGCCTTGTGCGGGTACTGCGACGGGTGGAAGTGCTGGCCCCGGTGCTCGAAACGCGTGAACAGGCGCTCGGGCTCGAAGCGAAACATGGCGGGGGCAGCGTGGTTCATGGTCAGGACCGCCCGGCCGCCCGAAAGTACTGACACGCCCCCTTGGGGGGCCGCGAGCGAAGTGAGCTGGGGGTTGTCATGCCGAAACTCTAGGCCGTGGCGGCGCCGGCGATGGCAAGAACAGCGCCCGATCCGCGCCGCATCTCCAACGAGGGCGCGCCACACCGCTGCCTAGCATCGACGCACTGAACTCACGCGCGTGCCCTGCGTGCGACCGCCATGCGTTACCGCCACATCGCCTGCCTCGACGACTTGACCCGCCCGGGCATCGGCCCGGACTGTGAACGCCTCTACGACCTGGTGCGGGTGCCCGTGTGGCACAGCAGTGGCATCGACATCGCCAAGTCCCCGCGCGACGGCCAGCGCCACAACCTGGCACCGGGTTTCCGCGCAGACGACTTCCTGGCCCTGTGCGGCCTGCCGCAGCGGCACTGGGCCACGCTGCGCCATGGCCTGCCGCCGGCCGCGGCGCAGATGCTGCGCGCCGCCCTGCCCGCCGATGCGCTGGTGTTGGGCGCCGACATGCCACCCTGGCTGACCACCCTGCTGGACGAAGCGGGCTGCGACTGGCTGTCACTGGGCATCTCACCGCTGGACTTTGGCGGCGAACGCTGGTTTGCCGCACGCAGCGGCAGCCCGCTGCTGCAGGCGGTGCTGCAGGCCGCGGCCGTGCCAGAGGCCGAGTTGCTGACCCATGCCTGCCTGCGCGCCGCCAGCGTGCGCCACCGCCGCCGCAGCGCTGGCGCCGGCGACGATTGGAATGGCGCCCTGGTCTGGCTGGGCCAGGCCGAAGAAGACCCGGCGCTGGTGGACAGCCAGGGCCGCTTCGTCCGCGCCGAGGCGCACGCCGACGCCTTGCGCACCGCCGCCGCGGACCGGGTGCTGCTGCACTGCCCGCAGCAGCCGGGCAGCCGTTGGGCCGACCACGAACGTGCCGTGCTGGCCCGCCTCACCGGCCAGCCGGTGCCGGTGTGCGACGCACCGCTGGCCGATCTGCTGGCCGGCGACGAAGACCTGGCCTTCATCGGCCTGAATGCCCCCGCATTGCAGGCCGCGGCCTGGTTCGGCAAACCGGCGATCTCGCTGCTGGACGCGGTGGACAGCGGCGTGCTGCTGCCGGCCGCGGCCGTGTTGTCCGAGCCCTTGTGGGCCGCGCTGCTGACCGACGCACCTGCGCGCGCCGGCGCCGTGGTGTTGCCCGCCTCGGCCGATACCCTGGCGCGGCTGCTGGACGCACCCGCGTCGACGGCGGCGGCACCAGCCATGGCCCCCGCTCCCGCCCCCGCCGACAGCGCACTGGCCCAGGCCCTGGACATCGAACGCCAACGTGTGGACGACCTGCGGCTGGAGATCGAAGGCCTGAAAGAAGCGCTGCGGGTGGTGCTGCGCCAGCACGCGATGGCGGTGGCCCATGCCTGAGCACAACGATCCCCTGCAGGACCTGACCGGCTACGCCGCACTCGGCCTGGCCGAGCCGCAGTTTGCCGGCCTGGCGCTGTGGCGCTGCCTGGCCGACTACGACTTCCAGACCGTGCTCGACGTGGGCGGCGGTGCCGGTGAACAGTCGGCGGTGTTCGAGGCCTTCGGCAAACACGTCACCAGCGTGGACTACGGCAAATCGGTCTACTTCGAGCGCCGCACGGCGCAGCGCGAAGTCATCGTCGGCGACTTCAACACGCTGGAGCTGCCGCGCCGCTACGACCTGGTCTGGTGCTCCCATGTGCTGGAGCACCAGCTCGACCCGCACCGCTTCCTGCAGCGCCTGCACGCGGCCACCAAGGAAGGCGGCGTGCTGGCCGTCACCGTGCCGCCGGCCAAGAGCGAGATCGTCGGCGGCCACGTGAGCCTGTGGAACGCCGGCCTGCTGCTGTACCGCCTGGTGCTCGCCGGCTTCGACTGCCGGCAGGCGCGGGTGCGGCGCTATGGCTACAACATCTCGGTGCTGCTGGAAAAACGCAGCATCGAGCTGCCGGAACTGGCCTACGACTGCGGCGACCTGCGCCGCCTGCGCCACTTCCTGCCCGAGGCCCTGCCCTTCCGGCCCAACGCGCTGGACGATCCCTTCGAAGGTGAGTTCGACCGGCTGAACTGGTAGAGCTCAGGCCGCCACGGCATGCGCTGACGGGGCGAGCGCGTCCACCGCCGCCGCCAGGCCCTTGAGCCCGGTGGCGAACATCGCCAGCTGCCGGCGCGGCCGGTCGGCGTGCAGCGGCAGCATCGAGATGAACAGCAGGCTTTCGATCAGCTGCACCTGGCGCAGGTCGTAGCGCTGGGCAATCCACTGGTCGAACGTGGCCGCCACCGCCTGGTGCCGCGCCTCGCCGCCGTGGCGCAGCTGCAGCGAAGAGCGGCCGTCGCAATGCAGGTCGAACAGGTCGGCGACGATGAAGTCGTAGCCGCCGGCCAGCGAGTGGCGCAGCTTGGCGACGTCGTACTTGGCGTCACCCCCCCCGCCGCCGGCCGCGGCCCAGTCACCACGCGCGTCGATCAGGCGCACGATGCCGCCGCCGATGTCGTACAGGATGTTGCCCAGGCAAAAATCACCATGCACCAGCGCCGCGTGGCGCGGGTGGTGCAAAGCCGGCAGCAGCGCCTGCGCGCGGGCCCACAGCGTGCGCCAGCCGGGCTGCAGGGCGCCGTTGATGGTCAACGCGGGCGCGTCGAACAAACGCGCCAGCACGGCGTTGCCCTTCACGGCCTCGGCCACACGCTGTTCCGTCTTCACGCGGTACAGGCGGTCGCAGTCGGCCGCCGTCACCGTGCGCGGCTGAGCGGCGAAACGGTCCAGCACCTCGCCCAGGCGGCGCACCATGCCGCCCAGCAGCGGCGCACTGAGCGACGAGTACAGCCACAGCTCGGCCGCGCTCGGGTAGCCGTAATACTCCATGGTCACGCGGGTCTTGGGGCCGTCGGGCACGAAGTCCAGCACCCGCGGTGCCAGTGGCGCCAGTGTGGGCGGCAGCTCCAGCGCCCAGCGCACTTCGCACTGCAGCTTGTGCCAGTGGCGGCTGCGTTTGGTGACGGTGCCCAGGAAATCATCGAACTGCAGTGTGTTGAAGGCCCGTGCCTCCAGCACCCGTTTGCGGGCCATCTGGTAGCGGTCCAGGTGGCCCACGTCGTGCCAGCGCGGGGCGGCCACGGCACACCACTGTGCGGCCGGCGCACAGGCCAGCAAGACATCGGAGATCTCCGGCCGTTCGGGCAGCGCAGGCCAGGCCGCCGGCAGCGCAGCGATGCGGTAGACGCCCACGGCCACCGGGCCGCCGGCGCCCGTTTCGGCGCGTTCGACAAAACGATGCACACGGCCATCGGCAGCGTGGCGCACGCCGCACCAGCGGCCACTGTCGGGGGCATCGGCCACCAGCACAGCGCCACCGGTGGCCGGCAGCAACGCGCCCAGGCCGGGCACCAGGGTGTCGCCCAGGTGCACCAGCACCGGCTCGCCCGGCTCGAAGTGCTGCAGCGCCTGGTGCAAGGCACCGCCGGCGCTGGCCTCGGCCGACACCTCGACAAAACGAATCGCCAGCGTGCCGGCCGCAAAACGGGCACACAGTGCGCGCACCCGCTCGGCCCGGTGGCCGACAGCGACCGTGACCTCGGCCACGCCGGCCGCGGCCAGCTCCTGCAGGATGGACAGCAGCACCGGCCGGCCGGCCAGCGGCACCAGCGCACTGGGCAGGTCGCCGAACAGCTCGCCCAGGCCACCGCCCACCGGCGCGGCGGTGAGGATCAGGCCGCGCATGCAACGCCCTCGGCGGTGGCTTCGCAGGCGGCCAGCTCGGCCGGTGTGCCCAGCGGCACGAAGTGGCTCACCACGTCCAGCCGGAAACAGCGGCCACGGGCGATCAACGGGTTGTAGAGCGGCGCGACGTAGGTTTCACCGGCTTCCGGCACCGGGTTGTCGCAGGCCAGCAGGAAATCGCTGCCGCGCCGGAAGTGGTAGAGCCCCGTGAGGCAGTGCTCGGAGATGCGGCGCTTCTCGGCCGTCTCCAGCACCCGGCCCTGCGCGTCCACACGCGCAAAGCTCCAGTGGCTGCCCGCGCCGGCAAAACTGCCGATCAGGCCGTCGTCGTCGGCGTCCCGGTCGGCCAAGCGCGCGGCCAGCGTGGGCGACTGGAAGTGCGTGTCGCAGTTGAAGACCACGAGCGGGCGTTCGTCGATGGCGTGGCGGGCGGCGCACACGGTGTCCGCCTGGCCGCCGGTCAGGCCGTCCAGCAGCACGATCTCGGTGACACGTGACGCCGTCTCGCGGTCCAGCAGCGACAGCGGGTCGGCCGCGGCCACCGCGTCGCGCTGCGCCACCAGCACCACGCGGTCGAACTGCGGCAGCGGCAGGCTGGCCAAGGCCCAGGCCAGCAGCGGCCGGCCACGTGCGCGCAGGGCGTACTTGGGCAGCAAGTGGCCGGCCTGCACGAAGCGCCGGCCGGCGCCCGCCATCGGGATGATGCAGGTGGTCATGCCGTGGCTGTCTCGAAGGCCGACCACAACAAGCGGTCCATCGCGTCCTGCGGGCCGTCGGGCCGGTCCAGGGCCAGCAGGGCCTGCACCTCGCCGCGGGTGATGCACGAGGCTTCGGCCATGGGCCCGAACTGCACGCCGGGCAGGGCCTGCGGGCGCAGGCCTTGCCACAGGCAGCTCCAGGCCAGGCTGGAGTGGCCGGTGAAACGCGGCGGGAACCCGGGCCAGGCTGCGGCCACGGCCTGCGTCTGCAGGTGCCAGGCCTCGGCGTAGGCGGCCATCGGGCCGGGCGCACCGGCGGCGAACTGGTCACCCATCACCAGGCCCTCGCGCAGGCCCACGGGTTCTTCGCAGAACAACGCCTGTTCCTGTGCGCTCCGGGCCGCCAGGGCGGGCCAGTCGGGGCGCTGCTGCTGGCCGCGCACCAGCTTGTCGGGCCGCAGGCGGATCACCAGGTCGTAGGCCTGGCCGCTGGCCGACGCCAGCTGCTGCGCGGCCCAGATCTTGTGGTGCATGCGGGCCTGGTTGTCCCAGCCGGCAAAACGCGGGTGGTGTTCGTCGTCGACCACCACCGTGGTGCCCGGGCCGAAGGCCTGCACCAGCTCTTCTGCGCTCACCACGGCCTGGCTGGCCAGGCCGGCGAAGAGCCGCGGGTAGGCGGCCTGCAGCGCCGCCAGGCCATGGCGCTGGCCGGCGCGGATGTAGGCCTCGGCAAAGGCGGCGTCGGCAAACACGCGCCGCACCGAGGGCATGATCTCGGGGTCCGGCAGGCGGCGGCCGAGGTCGCGCCAGGTGTGCACGTAGACGTCCACCGCGTGGCCCTGCAGGCCCAGGTGCTGCCAGCTGCGCGCGGCCTCGCGCCAGCCCCGCATCTGGCCCGACAGGCACAGCGCGATGCGCAGGCGCGGGCCGGCCACAGGCACCGTGGCGCGTTCGCCAGGCAGCACGAAGCGACCGGCGATCTGCGACGCGGTGCCGGTTTCCCGGCTGCGCAGCTGCCGCAGCAGGGCATCAAAACGCTCGCGCGGCACGATGGCAAAGGCCAGCATCAGCAGGTTCAGCCAGCCGGCAGGCGTCCAGCCCGTGGGATCGGCCAAGGTGTCGTCCAGCAGTCTGCACAGCAGCACACCGTTGCGCGGCAAGGCCGGGTGGCGGAACAGTTTGCCCGCGGCCAGCGGCGGCAGGGTCTGCAGCGCTTGCCGGGCCAGTGCCCGGTGCGCGGTGTTGTCGGAGTCCAGCTGCTCCAGCGCCAGTGCCAGCGGCGTGCTGCCGGCATCCAGGCTGCCGGCGTCAAAACAGTGCTGCGCCAGCAGCAGGACCCGCACCTCGTCGTAACCGGCGCTGTCGAGCTTGCGCAGCAGCGAGACCTCCAGCGCCAGCGCCAGTGGGTCGGCCGCCAGCAGCGTGGCGCTGGTCTGGCGCAGGGCGTCGAGTTCGGTCTGCAGCAGGCGCAGGCCGCGCCGCATGTGCAGCAGGCGTGCCTCGGTGTCGGCGTGCCTGTCGGCGCTTGCCGGTACCGGCAGGGCCTGCCAGGCCAGGCGGGCGTCGGTGGTGCGGCCGGCGGCCAGGGCCTGGTCGAAGGGGCGCAGGTCCACGGCAGGCTGCGGCGGGGGTTGCGGCGTGGGCTGCAGCGCGACAGGCGAGCATGCGGGCGGCTGCCGGTACAGCCCGTGCCAGGCCGGCACCGGGCCGCCGTCCACCGCGTCGATGAAGGGCGCCAGCGGCACCAGCGGGTCGGGTGTCCAGGCGGGCATGGCGTGGATCGGCGCGGCCAGGTGAATGCCCCCGTGGCCGATCTCGCCGGGTGCGTAGGCCTGTTCGGCGTGCAGCATCGCCGCCTCGAACGGCAGGCCGATGCCGGCGCACAGCGCGCGCAGCGTGGGCTCGGGGTCGGCCACCAGCGCTTCGTACTGCAGGTGGGTGGCCTGCTGGGCCAGGACCTGCTGCAGCCGGTTGCGCCAGAACAGCAGGAACTGCTGCAGCGGGTCGCGCTCGGCCCGCAGGGCTGACAGCAGGCCGGGCAGGCAGGCGTCGGCCCAGACCAGCAAACGCGGCAGGCGCCAGGTGGCCCAGTGCTGGGCGTTCAGCGCCGCCGTGGGCGTCTGGCCCAGGCGTTTGGCGTCGTAGCTCCACAGCGAGCAGAACACCGCGTAGGGGTTGCGCAGCAGCGCAAACCCGGCCGGCCGGTGGCGCGGCGCAAACACACCCTGCTTGAGCACCAGCACCCGGCAGCCCGGGTGCAGCAGGCCAGGCGCCAGCACGGCCTGCACCTGCCGGCGCGGCAGCGTGGGCAGCGGCCACACACGCAGCAGGCGGTACAGCGCCTGGTCGGCGGCGGTGTTGACGGCGCGCAGGTCGTGCACCACGTGCACCTGGGGGTGGGCCGCCAGCGCACGCAGCACCAGCGTTTCGCCGGAGCGTGCCAGCGACGCCAGGTGAACGATGCGCAGGGAATCGCCGGCGGACGTGGACATGCCGCCACTCTAGGCAGCCGCCCGCGCCGGCAAGGGCCGAACAGCAGCGGGATTCCGGCCTGTTCGGCCGGGCCCGCCGCAACCTCAGTTCGTGTAAGCCCGCGGTGTGGCCACGCGCCACGCGGTGTCGGTCAGGGCCGGCGGCGAGCCACTGGATGTGCGCGTGGCGCTGTCCATCACCCAGACGCTGTTGCTGCCGTTGCTGGCGTGGCGCCACAGGATGTCGGCCTTGCCGTCGGCGTTGAAGTCGCCCACCCCGGCCACGCGCCAGGCCAGGTCGGCGATGCCCGGCGGCGTCAGCGCGCTGGTGCGCGTGGCGCCGTTCATGATCCACAGCGAGGTGCCGCCGTTGCCACTGTGGCGGAACAGGATGTCGGCCTTGCCGTCACCGTTGAAATCCCCCACGCCGCCGACGCGCCAGTTCACGTCGGCCACCGCGGGCAAGGCGGTGCTGGCAGTGCGCGTGGCGCCGTCCATCTGCCACAGCGCGTTGCCGCCGGTGACGATGTTGCGCCAGAGGATGTCGGCCTTGCCGTCGCCGTCGAAGTCGTCGGTGCCCACGATGCGCCAGTTGGCGTCCCCGGTGGCCGCCAGCTCGGTGCTGGACAGCCGCGTGGCGCTGTCCATCAACCACAGCACGTTGCGCCCGCTGGCGCCGTGCCGGAACAGGATGTCGGCCTTGCCGTCGCCGTTGAAATCGGCCACACCGGCCACCTGCCAGTTGACGTCGGCGATGCCGGGCGGTGTGGCGGTGGACAGCTTCGTCAAGCCGTCCATGAACCACAACGAGGTGCTGCCGGTGGTGGCGTGGCGCCAGAAGATGTCGGCCAGGCCGTCGCCGTTGAAGTCGCCGGTGCCGGCCACGCGCCAGTTCAGGTCGGCCGGTGCGGTGAGCGCGCCCGAACCGCTGAGGCGGTTGGACGCGTCCATGTGCCAGATGGCCACGGCGCCGGTGTTGTCGTGGCGCCAGAGGATGTCGGCGCGGCCGTCGCCGTTGAAGTCGTGTTTCGCCTCGCGTGCGTTGGCCGCGGCCCAGGGCAGGTTGACCGAGTCGATCCAGGCCGTGTCGCTGCCGGCGCTGCCGCTGGCGCTCTTCTTGAACTCCCACTTCAGCGTGTGCGTGCCGGCGCTGATGGGATAGGCCACCATGCCCCAGGCCACCTCACCCGACCAGCTGCCCTGCAGCTGATCGTCGATGTAGAAACTCAGCAGGTCCTGCCCTGATTCCGACGAGACCTTGCGCGCGAAGCTGACACTGCCGGCCCGGAAGCTGCCGCTGACGCTGATGCCGGCACTCTGGTCGTGGCCGACGGTGGCGGCCTTCAGCGCATGGCTGCCGACGTAGGGGCTGGTGGTCACGCCCGCCCAGCTGGCGTTGGCACCGGCGGCCTGCGCCCAGCCGCTGGGCAAGGCGCCGCCGGCGAGGAAATCTTCGCTGGTGCTGGCCACAAAGCCGGCCGTCACGCTGCGTGCTGCGCTCATGGTCAGCGTGCAGGTGACGCCGGAGCCGCTGCAAGCCCCCGACCAGCCGGTGAACTGCGCGCCCGCGCCGTGCAGCGCGGTCAGCGTGACGCTGTCGCCGTTGTTGATGTCGGCCACACAGGTGCTGCCGCAGTTCAGGCCGCCGGCGCTGCTGGTGACGGTGCCCGTGCCGCTGCCGAGCTTGCTGACAGTGACGCGGTAGGTGCTGGGCGGCACGGCCAGCGAGGCCTGCAGGTCCAGCCGAGGTTTGGCGATGTTGTTGCGGCTGTCAGTGATGTTGGCACCCAGCTTCAGCTTGGTGATGATCTGGGCCACCGTGTCGTTCGGGTAGGTGGCCTTCAACACCGCGGCGGCGCCGGCCACGTGCGGCGTGGCCTGCGAGGTGCCCTGCATCGCGATGCCGGCGGCCGTGATCATCGAGCCCGGCGCCACCATCGTGAGGAAACTGGCGCTGTTGGAGAAGCTGGTGATCTGGTTCACCTGGCCGCCAGCGTCGTAGAAGGCGCCGACCGAGACCACGTTGGAGTACGCCGCCGGCGCGCCCATCGAGGTGGTGTAACCATCGTTGCCCGAGGCCGCGACGACGACGATGCCCGCTGCCACCGCGTTGGCGATGGCGGTGCCCCAGGCGTCGGTGGGCGCCAGCGCCGCGTAGTAGCGGCCACCGCCCAGGCTCATGTTGATGGACGCGATGTTGTAGGTGGCGCGGTTGCTGATGCACCAGTTGATGGCGTTGATGATGACGTTGCTGTAGGCCGAGCCGTTGCTCTCGAACACGTCCAGCGCCGCCACGCGGGCGCCCGGCGCCACGCCCAGCACGATGCCGGCCACGTTGGTGCCGTGGTAGTTGCCGCTGTCGCGCACGCCGTCGGGGGTGGCAAAGTCCAGCGCCACCGCCACCTTGCAGCTGCCGCCGGCGGCGGTGCAGCTGCCGAAGGCGGCGCGCGTGAAGTCCACGCCGGTGTCCAGCACCGCCACCGTGGTGCCAGCACCGGTGTGGCCCAGGGCCTGCATCGCGGGCTGGTTGATCAGCGGCAGGCTCTCGGCCAGCGTGGGCCGCACCTGCACCACCGCGTCGATGGACTTGATGCGGCCCTGGCGGCGCAGGTTCTGCAGCGCCCGCGCCGAGCGGATGCGCGCGTGCACGATGGGCAGGTTGTCGTAGTCGGCCAGCAGTTCCAGGTCGGGCTCGGACGCGGCGAGCAGCACGTCGTCCTTCAAGGCCGCCATCAGCTGGCGCCGGGTCTCCAGCACCCGGCGGTCGTGGTCACGGCCCTCCCGGCGGTCCAGGCCCAGCGGGCCGACCATGCTGCGCAGCTGCTGCTGCTGGACCGTGTCGTCCATCACGATCAACACGTCCACCGGCTGGTGGCGCGCGGCCCTGTCCGCCACCGAGGCCGACACCCGCGCCTGGCCCGGCGCGGCGTGCACGATGGCGGCGGTGCACAGCAGGGCCAGGGCCCCCAGCGCCCCCCCCAACAGGCGGTTCTGCAGGCGGTTCTGCAGGCGGCTCAGCAGGCGGCTCAGCGGCGCCTTGGCAGCGGTTTGAGACATCGGCAACTCCACGCGCGTCACCGGGGACCATTCCCCGGCTCACGTGGGTTGTCGGCACCGCCGCTTACAACTTGAGGCGATCGCCCCTCAATTCGGCGGATCGGCGGGCATGGCCTGCGGCGTGCCACCCGCCGCCCAGTGCGCGACCAGACGCTCCAGCACCGCACCGAATTCGGCGCTGAAGCGCTGGTTGTCGAACAGCGGCAGGTCGCGCCGGTTGTCCCACAGGTGGTCGCGGATGTCGGTCAGGGCCTCGCGGTCCTGCGCCAGGCGCACGGCCAGGGTCTCGTAGTCCTCGGCGCTCTCGACGGCCAGTTCCGGCAGGCCCACGGCATTCAGCAGGCTGCCGGCCACGCGGGCCGAGAAGCTGCGGCCGGTCTGCGTGAGCACCGGCAGGCCCATCCACAGCGCGTCGCTGCAGGTGGTGTGGGCGCCGTAGGGGAAGGTGTCCAGGAACAGGTCGGCCTGCGGCAGCCGCGCCAGGTGCTGGCTGGGCGTGACAAAGGGCGCAAAGATCACGCGCTCAGGTGCGATGCCACGTTCGGCCGCACGCTGGTGCAGCGCGGCCTGGATCTCGGGCTGCGGCACCAGCAGCCACAGCACACTGCCCGGCACCTGGTGCAGGATGCGGCACCAGCGGCTGAAGACCTCCTCGGTGATCTTGTAGCTCTGGTTGAAGCAGGCATATACAAAGGCATCGTCCGGCAGGCCGCAATGTGCACGGTCGGGCGGCTCGGGGTGCTCACGTTGTTCGTCGGTGGGCTCGTAACACAGGGGCAGCTGGACCAGCTTCTCGCTGAAGTCTCCAGCGTGGGCCAGGGGCGTGAGCAGCGGGTCGCCGATCAGGTAGTCGATGAAGTCACTGCCGGTGGTGCTGGGGTAGGCCAGCCACAGCGCCTGCACCGGCGCTGGCCGCAGCGCAAACACCGACAGGCGGCTGCTCTGCGTGTAGCCGCTCATGTCCACCAGCAGCGCGATGCCGTCGGCGCGCACGCGCGCCGCCTGCTCGGTGGTGTTCATCGTGCTGCAGTCGACGAAGTGGTCCACCGCCGCCACCATGCGTGCGCGCAGGGCGGACTTGTCGTCCGGCCCGTGGGAGTAAAGCGTGAGCTCGAAGCGGCTGCGGTCCAGCCGCTCCAGGGTCTGCACCAGCAACATGCTGGTGGCGTGGGTGCGGAAGTCGGCCGAGACAAAACCGACGCGGATCCGGCCTTGGCCCTGGGCCAGCGCCTGGGCCACCAGCGGGTAACCCGCGGGGCCGGGATCGGGCGCCGTCCAATCGGCGTTGTCGCGCGCGGTGCGCGCGATGCGGGTGGCCTCCATGCGCGCCGCACGCAGGTGGAAAGCCGCGTCGTCGTCGATCGACAGCAGGCAGAAGGGGCTGAAGGCCGGCGTCTCGGCGCGGCCTTCCTGCAGCGCCAGGGCCTGCACCATGCGCTGGTGGTCTTCGCTGCCCTGGGACCAGTCGCAGGACCAGGCCGCGTAGTGCGCCGCGTAGACCGCCGCGCCAAAGGCCGACGGGTCCAGCAGCGTGACGGTGCGGAAACACTCGGCCGCCTCGCCGAAACGGCGCAGGTTGGCAAGCGCAAACCCGAGCTGCATGTAGGACTCGGTGTCCGCCGGCCGCTGTTGCAGCACTTGAAGGAAAGCGAGTGCAGCGTCCTGCCACTCGCGCAAGGCCATCAGCACCGAGCCTTGCAACAACCAGTGCTGCGCGTCGCGCGGGGTCTCGGGGGCCAGCGTGCGCAGGGCCTGCAGGGCCTCGGCGTCGCGGTTGTTCAGCCGCAGCAGCTCGGCCAGCAGCTGGCAGGCCAGCGGATTGGCCGGCTCCAGGGCAAAGGCGCGACGCGCACTGTTGATGGCCTCCCCGGTGTGGCGCAGGCGGCGCTCGGCACCGCTGCGGTTGAGCCAGTAGAGCGCCACGCCCGGCGCCATCTGCGTGGCACGCACCAGCAGCGGCAAGGCCTTGTCGTCACGCCCGGCCCGGGCCAGGTCCACACCCTGGCGCCAGACCTGCTGCGCCGCCGCCGAACCGGCGGGCGCGGCCGGCTGCTGGCCTGGCGATGGAAAGCGCAGGCCCTTGAGGTGGGCGGAGAGGATCTGGGCGGTGGCGGGCATGGAAACTCCTGTGGCCGGCCGGGCGGACGTGGCGACAGACGCGGGGACACGTGGCCCGGACAGGCTGATGCGCACTCTAGGCACGCGGGTCGGCAGCAAAAACAAAAACAACAGGGCAAAACACGTGCATTCCGTCGCATCGCTGGGGGCACCTGGAATTGACAGCCTTGAAAAAAAGTTGATGCACCGGACTCAAGTTGTGATTGCCGGACACCGATACCAGCCTCAACGGGACTTGCATCAGCGGGTTCCGTGGTCCGGTTGGCCGGCCGATGTCCGAGGGATGCAATAGATGGCACCCGAAGGCTTCACGGTTGACTAGCGCGGGCGGCATTGCAGGAAGCTCCGAATGCAATTCGGAAGGACCAGTGAAATCGTCGGCGCTATCGCCGGGAGTCTTGTGTTTAACGTTTAACTGGAGTG
This sequence comes from Rubrivivax sp., assembly GCA_018780805.1. GTDB lineage: Bacteria > Pseudomonadota > Gammaproteobacteria > Burkholderiales > Burkholderiaceae_C > Rubrivivax. The sequence continues at coordinate 70,114 of JADMJD010000034.1, forward strand.
AAACATGGCTTCGACCATCAACACCAACATCGCCTCGATGAACGCGCAACGGAACCTGACCAGTTCGCAATCGTCGTTGGCGACCTCTATGCAGCGCCTGTCCTCAGGCCTGCGTGTCAACAGCGCCAAGGATGACGCTGCCGGCCTCGCCATTGCCGAACGCATGAACGCCCAAGTGCGTGGCATGAACGTGGGCATGCGCAATGCCAACGACGGCATCTCGCTGGCGCAAACCGCTGAAGGCGCATTGGGCAAAGTCGGCGATTCGCTGCAGCGCATGCGTGAATTGGCGGTGCAAGCGCGCAATGCGACGAACTCCACCAGCGACAAGGATTCGCTGGACAAGGAATTCGGCGAATTGGCCAAGGAAATCCAACGCGTTCTGGGTGGCACCACCTTCAACGGCAAGAACATCCTGGGTTCCGACGCCGGCTCGCAAACCTTCCAGATCGGCGCCAACGTCACGACAAACGACTCGATCGACATCACGACGACCAACATGTCGAGCGATTCGTCGATCACCACCGTGGCCGGCACCGACAACACGGGCGCCAGCCGCGCGACGATCGACTCGACCGCCAGCACCAGCGCGATTGCCACCGTGATCACCGACATCGACGCGGCGATCAGCAAGGTCAACGGCGAGCGTGCCACGATGGGTGCTTCGCAAAGCCGCTTCGAGAGCGTGATCAGCAACCTGCAGATCTCGGTCGAGAACCAGTCCGCGGCGCGCAGCCGGATCATGGACGCCGACTTCGCGGCCGAAACCGCCAACCTGAGCCGCTCGCAGATCCTGCAGCAGGCCGGCAACGCGATGGTGGCCCAGGCCAACCAGCTGCCGCAGCAGGTGCTGTCGCTGCTGGGCTGAGCCCGGCCGGGTGACCGTGCCTGCGCACGGTCATTCGCCTGGCGAAGCGCCCTGGTCTGCAAGCCAGGGCGTGGGCGACCAAGCGCTGCCAGACCGAGACGCCGCCCACGCGGGCGGCGTTTCTTTTTGTCAGAGGGCTCAAGTCGCGCGGACAGCCGCCGATAGCCGGATCAAGCATCGCCTGAAAAGGGGCGGTGCCAACCCGCTTATCGGAGGTTTGCCCCATGCCCTTGGTCATCAACACCAACATCACGGCGCTGAATGCGCAGCGCAACCTCAGCGGCTCGCAGTCGTCGCTGAACACATCCATGCAACGCCTGTCGTCGGGCCTGCGCGTCAACAGCGCGAAGGACGACGCCGCCGGGCTGGCCATCGCCGAGCGCATGAATGCGCAGGTGCGCGGCATGAACGTGTCCATCCGCAACGCCAACGACGGCATCTCGCTGGCCCAGACCGCCGAAGGCGCCCTGGGCAAGGTGGGCGATGCCCTGCAGCGCATGCGCGAACTGGCCGTTCAGGCGCGCAATGCCAGCAATTCCACGGCCGACAAGGACTCGCTGGACAAGGAATTCGGCGAACTGGCCAAGGAGGTGCAACGTGTGCTGGGTGGCACCACCTTCAACGGCAAGACCATCCTGGGCACGGACGCCGGCTCGCAGACCTTCCAGATCGGCGCCAACGTCACGACGAACGACGCGATCGACATCGCGACCACCAACATGGCGTCGAACTCGGCGATCACCGCAGTGGCCGGCACCGACAACACCGGCGCCAGCCGGGCCGTGATCGACTCCACCGCCGGCACCAGCGCCATTGCCACGGTGATCAGCAACATCGACGCCGCGATCAACAAGGTCAACGGCGAACGCGCCACCATGGGTGCGTCGCAGAGCCGCTTCGAGAGCGTGATCGCCACGCTGCAGATCGGGGTGGAAAACCAGTCCGCCGCCCGCAGCCGCATCATGGACGCCGACTTTGCGGCCGAAACGGCCAACCTGAGCCGCGCGCAGATCCTGCAGCAGGCGGGCACCGCCATGGCGGCGCAGGCCAACCTGCTGGGCCAGAACGTGCTGACGCTGCTGGGCGGGCGCTGACCGCCTGGGTTCAGCCGCCGGCGGGTGTGAGCCGCCGGCGGTGTTGAGCCACCGGCCTCAGCCGCCGGCGGTGGGCGCCTGGTCGGCCTCTTCCACCGGCCAGTCGCGAATGTAGGCCTTGAGCATGCGGTTCTCGAAGTCCTGGCTGTCCACCACGGCCTTGGCCACGTCGTAGAACGAGATCACGCCCATGAGCGTGCGTTTGTCCAGCACCGGCATGTAGCGTGCATGGCGCATCAGCATCATGCGCCGCACCTCGTCGATCTCGGTTTCGGGGGTGCAGGTCAGCGGCGCGTCGTCCATCACGCTGCGCACCAGCGAGGTGCCCACGCCACCGCCGTTGCGCACCACGGCCTGGATCACCTCGCGGAAGGTGAGCATGCCCACCAGGTCGCCGTGTTCCATCACGACCAGCGAGCCGATGTCGAGCTCCGACATGGAGCGCACGGCATCGGCCAGGGCCTGCTCGGGGGGGACGGTGAACAGCGTGCTGCCCTTGACGCGCAGGATGTCGGCAACCTTCATTCGAGCCTCCTCTTGGGGCGCCTTCAAGCGCAAAGAGCGCCGCGTGCGGCGGTATGTCCGGGGGTGTCTTCGCTTCAATATAGCCCACAATGGCAACGCAGCCACACCCCCGGAACCCTGCCATGCCCGGCCCCGCCGACCCTGGATTCGACACCCTGGCGCTGCATGCCGGCGCCGCCCCCGACCCCAGCACCGGCGCCCGCGCCGTGCCCCTGCACCTGAGCACGAGTTTTGTGTTCGAAAGCAGCGAACAGGCGGCCAGCCTGTTCAACCTGGAACGCTCGGGCCACGTCTACAGCCGCATCAGCAACCCCACGAATGCGGTGTTCGAAGAACGCATGGCCGCGCTGGAGGGTGCCGTCGGCGGCATCGCCACCGCCAGCGGCCAGGCCGCATTGCACCTCGCCATCTGCACGCTGGCGGGCGCGGGTTCGCACATCGTGGCGTCCAGCGCGCTCTACGGCGGCTCGCACAACCTGCTGCACTACACACTCAGCCGCTTCGGCATCACGACGACGTTTGTCAAACCCGGTGACATCGACGCCTGGCGCGCCGCGGTGCAGCCGAACACCAGGCTGCTGTTCGGCGAGACCCTGGGCAACCCGGGGCTGGACGTGCTGGACATCCCCACCATCAGCGCCATCGCACACGACGCCGGTGTGCCGCTGCTGGTGGATTCCACCTTCACCACACCCTGGCTGATGAAGCCGCTGGCCCTGGGCGCCGACCTGGTCTTCCACTCGGCCACCAAGTTCCTGTGCGGCCACGGCACCGTGGTAGGCGGCGTGCTGCTGGACGGCGGGGCTTTCGACTGGGCCACAGCCGGACGTTTCCCGGAACTGAACCAGCCCTACGCCGGTTTCCACGGCATGGTCTTCGCCGAAGAGAGCACGGTCGGTGCCTTCCTGCTTCGTGCGCGGCGCGAAGGCCTGCGCGACTTCGGCGCCTGCATGAGCCCGCACACCGCCTGGCTGATGCTGCAAGGCATCGAGACCCTGCCGCTGCGCATGGCGCGCCATGTGGACAACACCCGCAAGGTGGTGGCCTTCCTGGCAGCGCACCCGCTGGTGGCCGGCGTGGGCTACCCCGAGCTGGAACACCACCCCAGCCACGCGCTGGCCAAAAAGCTGCTGCCACGCGGCTGCGGCGCTGTGTTCAGCTTCGACCTGAAGGGCAGCCGCCGGCAAGGTGTGGCCTTCATCGAGGCGCTGAAGATCTTCTCCCACCTGGCCAACGTGGGCGACGCACGCTCGCTGGTCATCCACCCGGCGTCGACCACGCACTTCCGCATGGACGATGCGGCGCTGGCGCAGGCCGGCATCGGGCCGGGCACGATCCGGCTGTCCATCGGACTGGAAGACCCGGACGACCTGATCGAAGACTTGAAGCGTGCGCTGAAGGTGGCGGAGAAGGCGGCCACATGAAGCTCAGCGTCGACGGCCGCGAGGCCTACGCCTACACCGGCGGCAAATCTTTTGATCCCACCCGGCCCTGCGTGCTCTTCGTGCACGGCGCCTTGCACGACCACAGCTGCTGGAACCTGCTGGCGCGCTGGGCGGCCCACCACGGCCATGCGGTGCTGGCGGTGGACCAGCCGGGCCATGGCCGCAGCGCCGGCCCGCCGCTGCCCGATGTGGAGGCCATCGCCGGCTGGCTGCTGGCGCTGCTGGATGCGGCCGGTGTGCAGCAGGCCGCGCTGGTGGGCCACAGCATGGGCTCGCTGGCCGCGCTGGAGGCCGCCGGCCGCGCACCGGCCCGTGCCACGCGCCTGGTGATGATGGGCACGGCCTACCCGATGCAGGTGTCGCCCGCGCTGCTGGCCACCGCGCTGGCCGACCCGCTGCAGGCCATCGACATGGTCAACGCCTGGTCCCATGCATCGCTGGCCGCCAAGCCGTCCTACCCCGGCCCGGGCATGTGGCTGCATGGCAGCAACCGCGCGCTGATGCGCCGCATGCAGGCCGGCTGCCCCGGCAGCAACCTGTTCCACCACGAGTTTTCGGTCTGCGACCGTTACCGCGGCGGCGAGGCGGCCGCTGCGCAGGTGGCCTGCCCGGTGCACTTGGTGCTCGCCCGTTCGGACCAGATGACGGTGCCCAAAGCCGCACGCGCCCTGGCCGGCACCCTGAAGGCCACCGTGCACATGGTGGAGGCCGGCCACAACCTGATGACGGAAGCCCCGGACGCCACGCTGGCTGCCCTGCAGCTGGCCCTCGCCTGAAGCCACCGTTCATCGCCCCTGGCGGCGATTCGGGTCCCCCAACGCGCAAGCTGTCGGCGCCGGCTGGCGCGCCGCCGCGTCATCACGTCCACTGCAGGCCATGCCGTCCGGCGTGGGCCGGATGCCCGACCAGGAAGGACTCGAGATGACGGATCATGAATTGCAGCGGCGCCAGATCCTGGGGGCCGTTGGGGCTGTCGGCCTGTTGCTGGTGGCCGCCACACCGCGGCTCGCGTGGGCCCAGGCCCCCGCATGGGAGTTTTTCATCCCCCAGCCACGCGAGTTTTCGCGCATCCGCCGTGTGGTGCCGCCAACGATGGCGGTCGAGTTTGGCGGCCGGCGGGTCGATCCCGGTGCGGGCTGGCCCAAGCTGAGCGAAGACGAGCGTGCGGCGGTGCGCGCGATCCAGCCAGCGCCGCTGCCGGCGGACGACGAACCGGTCTACCCGCGTGTAGGCCTCAAGCCGCTCATCGAGCGGCTGCGCGTGGTGCGCGGCCCGGTCGGCCAGCCCTTGCGCGTCTATGTGCAGATCGACCAATACGGCGCCCCAGAACAGATCGCGATCGACGGGCCGGTGTCGAAGCAGTTCACGCACGAGATGCTCGGCCTGCTGCGGGACGCCGCCTTCAAGCCCGGCACCTGCGGCGGCAAGGCCTGCACACGGGTCTTCGCGATGGACCTGGTGTACCTGGGCGAAGAAGGCTGAGGGCCAGACCCGGGCTCGCCTACACTGGGCGAATGAACGAACCGGTACAAAGCCGCCGCCGAAGCGCGGCGGCCAAGCTGCCCACGCGCACCAACGACCCCGAACGCACGATGGCCGACATCATCGCGGTGGCCACGCGCGAGTTCTCCGAGAAGGGCCTGGCCGGCGCGCGCATCGACGACATCGCCGAGGCCATGCGCACCAGCAAGCGCATGATCTATTACTACTTCGGCAGCAAGGAAGGCCTGTACGTGGCCGTGCTGGAAGAGGCCTACCGCCGCATCCGCGTGATCGAGGCCGACCTGCACCTCGACGACCTTGCGCCCGAAGATGCGCTGCGCAAGCTTGTCGGTTTCACGGTGGACTACCAGCTCGCCAACCCCGATTTCATCCGCCTGGTGATGACGGAGAACATCCACCGCGGCGAGTACCTGCGCGAGAGCAAGGCGATCCAGAAGCTCAACGTGCCGGCCATCGACGGCCTGCGCCGTGTCTACGAGCGTGGCCTGAAGGCCGGCATCTTCCGCAGCGGCATCGACCCGGTGGACCTGCACATGTCCATCAGCGCCCTGAGTTTTTTCAACGTGGCCAACCGGCACACCTTCGCGCTGATCTTCCAGCGCGACCTGGAATCGTCGGCCGCCATCGTGGCGCGCCGCGACAGCATCATCGAGATGGTGGTCAGGTTCGTGCGGCGATAGAGGGCCAGCGCGGCTTTCAGCCGCGGAGCCAATCGGCCATGCGCGCGAACACCGTGCGCACGTCAGCGCAGTAGGCCATGCCGCGCAGGTAACCGTGGATCAGGCCCGGGCCACGGTCCAGCACCACGTCCACCCCGGCGGCCTGCAAGGCCTCGGCGTAGGCCTGGCCGCTGTCGCGCAGCGGGTCGTGTTCCGCCACCGCCACAAAGGCCGGCGGCAGGCCGGTGTGGCTGTCTGCCAGCAATGGCGCCACCAGCGGGTTCTGCAGGTCGGCCGGGTCGGGGCAGTACATCGCATTGACCGCCGGCATCGACGCCGTCACGACGATGGGGCCGTTGGCGTTTTCCGAGTACGACGGGCGCGACATGTCGAAGTCACAGGCCGGGTAGACCAGCAACTGTTTTTCCAACGCACACGCCGTGCCGCGAAAGGCCAGCGTCATCGCGGCCGACAGGTTGGCACCGGCGCTGTCGCCACCGATGGCGATGCGGGCTGCATCCACGCCCTGCGCCGCGGCGTGGTTGAACAACCAGCCCACGACGGCGCGTGCGTCGTTGACGGCCGCGGGGAACGGGTGCTCCGGCGCCTTGGCGTAATCGACGCTGAAGACCGCGCGGCCCGTGCGGGCGGCCAGGCCGGCGGTGATGTCCCAGTGGGTTTCCGGGCTGCCCTGCATCCAGGCGCCGCCGTGGAAGTAGACCAGCGCCGCCTGCGGTGAACCGGTGGGCACGCGGAAGGACCGCAGCCGCACGCGCCGGCCGTCGTGTTCGATCCACAGTTCCTGCGTCACCACACCGTCAGGTGTCGGCTGGCGCATCGCGGCGGCCACCACCTCGAAGTGCGCGCGGCGCGCCGCCGGGCCCGAGCCGGCGGGCAGCGTGGCCCAGCCGGCGGCCCAGTCGCTCAGGAAGGCATTCAGTTCAGGATTGATCATGAGGGTCCGTCAACACTCAGCCGGTATAGCCCAGCACACGCGGCAGCCACAGCACCGCATCGGGCACGAAGGTCAGGAAAGCCAGCGCCGCGATCAACACCACGATGAAGGGCATGGTCTCGCGGATCACCGCCGTCAGCGGCTCGTTGGCGATGCTGGCGACGATGAAAAGCAGCAGGCCGTAAGGTGGCGTGATCAAACCGATCATCAGGTTGATCGTGACCACCAGCCCGAAGTGCACCATGTCGATGCCCAGCGCCTGCGCGGTCGGGATCAGGATGGGCACGATCACCAGCAGGATGGTGCCGCCCTCCAGCAGCGCGCCCAGCACCAGCAGCACGATGTTCACCAGCAGCAGGAAGGTCACCTGCGTCAGGTCGTAACCCTGCAGGAAGAGCTTGACCGTCTGTGGCACGTCTTCCTTGGTGACCACGAAGTTGAACACCAGCGCCCCGGCGATCAACAGGCCCACCGACGCCATCTGCCGCCCGCTGCCCAGCAGCGAGCGGTACAGCCCGGCACCGGTGACCGAGCGGTACAGCACCACCGACACCACGATGGCGTACAGCGCCGCCACGGCGGCCGATTCGGTGGGCGTCATCACGCCGCTGTAGATGCCGCCCAGCAGCACCACCGGCATCATCAGCGC
>JADMJD010000030.1:0-12929 GCA_018780805.1 Rubrivivax sp.
GGCCTCGTGCACCACCTTCACCACCGGGGCCAGGCAGTTGGTGGTGCAGCTGGCCGCGGTGACGATGCGGTGCACCGCCGGGTCATAGAGGTGGTGATTGACACCGACCACGATGTTCAGCACCTCGCCCAGCTTCACCGGCGCGGCGACGATCACACGCTTGGCGCCGCGGTCCAGGTGGCCTTGCAGGGTTTCGGGGGCCAGGAACTTGCCGGTGCATTCCAGCACCAGGTCCACACCCAGGTCACCCCAGGGGATCTGGTCGGCCGTGGCATGCGACGAAAAGCCCAGGCGCTGGCCGTCGATGTGCACGGCGTCATCGCCATCGGCGCTGATGGGGGCGCGCCAGCGGCCCTGCACGCTGTCGAACTGCAGCAGGTGGGCGGTGGCGGCTGCGCCGCCCTTGAGCTCGTTCAGGTGCACCACCTGCAGGCGATGGCCGCCCCGCGGATCGTCCGCCGGCCGCTCGGCCGCGCCCATGGCCGCGCGCAGCGCCAGGCGCCCGATGCGTCCCATGCCGTTGATGCCCACCTTCATGCCGGTCCTCTTGTATTTCCAGAATAGTGGAAATGTAGGGCGCGAATGTGACGGCCGGGTGACAGGCGCCGCCCGCCGGGCGGGCAGGCCCGCGGCGCTACAGTGCCGCATGTGCGCAAACTACCGGCCTGTGACGCGGCTTGACCGGTTGCTGACGTTTTTTGGTGTCGAGCGCCCGCCGGGCGAGATCCCGCTGGAGTTCACGCCCGAGGCCTGGCCCACCGGGCTGGCCCCGTTCATCCGGCGCGCCGAGCCCGGCGGCCGCGCGCTGGCGGCTGGGCACTTCGGCCTGTTGCCGCACTTTGCCAAGGAGATCGCCTATGGGCGCCGCACCTACAACGCGCGCAGCGAGACGGTGCACGAGCTGGTGAGCTTCAAGCGCGCCTGGGCCCGCGGCCAGCGCTGCATCGTGCCGACGGAGGCGATCTACGAGCCCTGCTGGGAGACCGGCAAGGCCGTGCGCTGGTGCATCCAGCAGCCGGGCGATGTGCCGCTGGGCATCGCCGGCATCTGGACCGAGCACCCGTGGCTGACAGCCGCCGACGGCGCGCCGCTGCTGTCGTTTGCGATGCTCACCGTCAGCGGTGCCGGCCACCCGGTGTTCCAGCGCATGCACCGGCCCACCGACGAAAAGCGCATGGTCATGATCATCGACCCGGCCGAGTACGACCGCTGGCTGCAGTGCCCGGTGGCCGAGGCCGCCACCTTCTTTCGGCCCTGGCCGGGGCCGCTGGATGCGTTTCCGGCGCCGCTGGCGCCGCGCAGGCGAGGGGAGGGGCCGGGGGGCGGCGGCGCAGAGGCAGGCTTGTTTTAACCCCGGAGGGTCGGCGCTGAGGCGCCGAACAGGCCACAGCAACGGGTGTCGTCCGGCTCGACGCGCGACTGGATTTCCCGTCCAGCGCTTGAATCCCAGGGCGGCCGTGGGCCTGTTCACGCGGCACCGCCGGGCTGCGGGCTCGGCTCACCGCTGGCGAGCCCAGGCGACGGCAGCGCACAAGTCGGTCTCGGTCACGTTCAGTTCCGCGAGCTTGGCGCGCACTGCGGATTGGCGCCATCAGGCGGCCTGCAAGGGCCGCCGTTGGGGGCGCCGATGCCCGGCGAGATGCCACCAACGGCGCGCCATCCACCCAGCAGCGGCACCGTGCGCACGGCTGCTATCCTTTTTGGCAGCACGGCAAGTCGGCTGAGGGGATGCAGCACGAACAGCCGCGGGAGCAGCCTCGCCCGATGACGAGCGCCAGAAGAAATTCGAATGAACCAACAAGCCCTGTCTTCCCTGATCTGGTCCGTCGCCGACCTCCTGCGCGGTGACTTCAGGCAAAGCGAGTACGGCCGCGTGATCCTGCCTTTCACCGTGCTGCGCCGCCTCGACTGTGTGTTGGCCCCAACCAAGGCCGCTGCTCTGGCCGAGTACGCCGCCAAGCAGGCCGCAGGCATCGCGTATGAGCCCTTCGTGAAGCGGAAGACCGGCCTGGACTTCTACAACGTGTCCTCGCTCGACATGGCCAAGCTCATGGGCGACCAGGACAACGTCCGCGCCAACCTGGACAGCTACATCCAGGGCTTCGCGCCCGACGTGCGTTCGATCTTCGAGCACTTCGACTTCGCGGCCACGGTCGAGCGGCTGCACAAGGCCAAGCTGCTGTACCTGGTGACCGAGAAGTTCGCCGGCTTCAACCTGCACCCCAGCTCGGTGGACAACATGCAGATGGGCCTGGTCTTCGAGGAGCTGATCCGCAAGTTCGCCGAGATCTCCAACGAGACGGCCGGCGAACACTTCACCCCGCGCGAGGTGATCCGCCTGATGGTGAACCTGCTGTTCATCGAGGACAGCGACGCCCTGACCAAGCCGGGCGTGGTGCGCACGATGTACGACCCGACCGCCGGCACCGGCGGCATGTTGTCGGTGGCGGGCGAGTACCTGGCCGAGCTGAACCCCAAGGCCCGGCTGACGCTCTTCGGCCAGGAGCTGAACCCCGAGTCGCACGCGATCTGCAAGGCGGACATGCTGATCCGCGGCCAGGACATCAGCAACATCATCCTCGGCAACACGCTCAGTGACGATGGCCTGCTGGGCAAGCTGTTCGACTACATGCTCTCTAACCCGCCCTTCGGCGTGGAGTGGAAGAAGATCGAGAAGGCTATTCGGCACGAGTACGAACAGCAGGGCTACAACGGCCGCTTCGGGCCCGGCCTGCCGCGCGTGTCGGACGGCTCGCTGCTGTTCCTGCTGCACCTGCTGAGCAAGATGCGCCCGGCCGTGCAAGGCGGCAGCCGTGTCGGCATCGTGCTCAACGGCTCACCGCTGTTTACTGGCGGCGCCGGCTCGGGCGAGTCCGAGATCAGGCGCTATGTCCTGGAGAACGACCTGGTCGAGGCCATCGTCGCGCTGCCCACGGACATGTTCTACAACACCGGCATCAGCACCTACATCTGGATCCTGAGCAACCGCAAGCCGGAGGACCGCAAGGGCTACGTGCAGCTCATCGACGCATCCAGCTTCTGGCAGAAGATGCGCAAGAGCCTGGGGTCCAAGCGCAAGGAGATGGGCGACGAGCACATCGCCCAGGTGACCAAGATGTTCGGCGACTTCGTCGAAGCCAGCCTGGTGACTGTGATGGGTGCCGACGGCAAGGAAGTCGGCCGCCAGGTGCTGATGGACGGCGAGACGCTGCCCAGCGCAACCGCCGGCGGCAAGGTGAAGGTGGTGCCGGTCTCGCGCATCTTCCGCAACCAGGACTTCGGCTATCGCGCCATCACAGTGGAGCGGCCACTGCGCGACGAAGCAGGCAAGCTCATCCTGGGTGAGAAAGGTAGGCTCAAGGGCAAGCCGCAGCCTGACAGCAGCTTGCGTGACACCGAGAACGTGCCGCTGTCAGAAGACGTCGATACGTATTTCAGGCGCGAGGTGATGCCCCATGCGCCGGACGCCTGGATCGACCACGAGAAGACCAAGGTCGGCTACGAAATTCCGTTCAACCGGCACTTCTATGTCTTCGAGCCGCCGCGTGAGCTGGCCGAGATCGACATTGACCTGAAGAGGGTGACCGACCGCATCAAGTCCATGATCGAGGGGCTGTCGGCATGAGCCTACCGAGATACGAGGTGTACAAGGACGGAGGGGAAGCGGGCCTGGCACATGTGCCGGCACACTGGGATGTGTGCCAGCTACGCCGCGTCATTGATCGTATTGAGCAGGGCTGGAGTCCAGAGTGCGACAGCCGCCCAGCTGAGACTGGTGAGTGGGGCGTCTTAAAGTCCGGGTGCGTAAATGGTGGTCGATTCAATCCACTTGAGAACAAAGCGCTGCCAAGCCATTTTGATGCGCCGCTCGAACTAGAAGTTAAACCCGGCGATCTGCTGATGTCACGAGCTAGCGGTTCGCCCGCCCTGATCGGATCAGCTGCGCTCGTGGGCGAGACTCCATCCAAGCTCTTGCTCTCCGACAAGACGTTTCGCCTTCACGTCAACGAGCGTGTTCAAACGAGATTTCTCACTTGGTGCCTCGCCTCGCGTCCTATGAGAGATCAAATAGAGCGCGCCATCAGCGGTGCTGCCGGGCTTGCAAACAACCTGCCTAAGTCCAGCCTAGTTGAGTTCATTGCGGCCTTTCCGCCAGTGCCAGAGCAGCGTCAGATTTCCGACTATCTGGATCGCGAGACAGGGAAAATCGACGCTCTGCTCAGTGAGCAAGAACACCTCATAGAACTGCTGAAAGAGGAACTGCAGAGCTTGGTTGTAGGCGCGAAGTATTCGCAAGGTGTCAGAGAGCTTCGGCTCGGCAGTGCGGCAGACCTCTGCATCCGGCCAGTCGAACAGAAGAGCGCAGAGCTGTATCGACCTCTCGGCCTATTCAATCGCGGCAGAGGCATATTTCACAAGGATGCCCGCGAGATGTCTGAGATGGGCGACTCCGACTTCTTTTGGGTAAGAAGCGGTGACCTCATCATCAGCGGCCAGTTTGCTTGGGAAGGTGCAGTAGGGCTTGCCGGAGAGAACGAAGACGGTTGCGTTGTCTCTCACAGATACCCTGTTCTGCGTGGAAGACATGGCGTGGCACTCACGGAGTACATTTTCGCGCTGCTATTAACCAGGCACGGCGACTTCATGCTTGCGGAAAACTCGTGGGGTGCGGCAGGTCGGAATCGACCTTTGAACATTGGGCATCTCATGAAGGAGCCGATCTGGGTACCAGATGAACGGACTCAACAAGTAGTGGCAAGTGCAGTACACGGGATCAGGCATCTAGAGCCGGCAATTGCAAAGCAAAGAGAGCTCCTGCTCGAACGCCGCTCGACGCTCATAGCCGCTGCCGTTACCGGAAAGATTGACGTGCGCGACTTGGCGCCGCAACTTGAGGTGGTCGTCGCATGAGCATCCACAACGAAATCCACCTCGAAGATGAAATCTGCGCCGATCTGACGGCCGTAGGCTGGCTCTACGACGCTGAGGATGCCGGCCGCTACGACCGCACGCAGGCGCTGTTTGTCGATGACGCCGTCGCCTGGATCAAGGCCAGCCAGCCCAAGGCCTGGGAAGCCATCGAGAAGAGCCACGGTGCCGCCGCGCCCATGGTGGTGGCCGAGCGCCTGCGCAAGGCGCTGGACAGCCAGGGCACGCTGGCGGTGCTGCGGCAGGGGTTCGAGATGGTCGGCCTGAAGCACGCGGTGGCCATGTGCCAGTTCAAGCCGGCACTGGCGATGAATGCCGACCTGCAGGCCAGGTACGCAGCCAACCGGCTGCGGGTGGTGCGCCAAGTGCACTACTCCGTCCACCATGAAAACAGCATCGACCTTGTGCTGTTCGTGAACGGCATCCCGGTGGCGACGGCCGAGCTCAAGAGCCACTACACGCAGGGCGTGCAGGACGCCGTCTACCAGTACAAGACTGACCGCGAACCGTTCTTCAAGCCCAAGAACGTGGCCGAGCCGCAGCTTGCCTTCCCCGGCGGGGCGCTGGTGCACTTCGCCGTGAGCAACGCGGCGGCCGAGATGACAACCCGGCTGGCCGGGCTGGACACCACCTTCCTGCCCTTCAACCAGGGCAACGCCGGCGGAGCGGGTAACCCGCCGAACCCGGCCGGCATCGCCACCGACTACCTGTGGAAGGAGATCTGGCAGCGCGACAGCTTCCTGCAGATCCTCGGGCGCTACCTGGTGCCGGTGAAAAACGCCAAGAAGCAGTTGGTCGGCTGGATCTTCCCGCGGTACCACCAGCTCACGGTCACGCGCAAGCTGGTGGCGGCCGTGATTGCAGAAGGCCCAGGGGGCAAGTACCTGATCCAGCATTCCGCCGGCTCGGGCAAGACGAACTCGATTGCCTGGACGGCCCACTTCCTGGCCGACCTGCACGACGCGGCCGACCAAAAGGTCTTCGACACCGTCATCGTGGTGTCGGACCGCACGGTGCTGGACGATCAGCTCAGCGAAGCCATCATGTCCTTCGAGCGCACGGCCGGCGTGGTGGCCGTGATCAAGGGGGAGGGCGCCAGCAAGAGCAAGGAGCTGGCCGAGGCGCTGGCGGGCGGCAAGAAGATCGTGGTGTGCACGCTGCAGACTTTTCCCTTTGCGCTGGCGGAAGTGCGCAAGCTGGCCGCCACCAAGCAGAAGCGCTTTGCGGTGATCGCGGACGAGGCGCATTCCTCGCAGTCCAACGAAACCGCCGCGAAGCTGAAGCTGGTGCTCAGCGCAGCCGAGATGGCCGAGCTGATCGACGGTGGCACCGTCAGCACCGAAGACGTGCTGGCCGCGCAGATGACGGCCAAGGCCGGCGACGACGAGAAGGCGGGCATCACCTTCGTGGCGTTCACAGCCACGCCCAAGGACAAGACGCTGCAGTTGTTCGGCACGCGGCCCGACCCCAGCCGCAAGCCCGCGCCCGACAACATCCCGGCGCCGTTCCATGTCTACTCGATGCGCCAGGCCATCGAGGAGAAGTTCATCCTGGATGTGCTGGAGACCTACACGTCCTACAAGATCGCCTTCTCCCTGGCGCACCAGGGAAGGGATGGCGTCCAGCTGATCGACTCCACCGAGGTGGACAAATCCGAGGCCATGAAAGGCATCATGGGCTGGGTGCGACTCCACGAGTACAACATCGCGCAGCGTGTGCAGGTGGTGGTGGAGCACTTCCGCAAACATGTGGCCGGCCTGCTGGGTGGCAAGGCCAAGGCCATGGTGGTCACGGGCAGCCGCAAGGAGGCCGTGCGCTGGCAGAAGGCCACGCGCAAGTACATCGCCGACCACGGCTACAAGATCGACACGCTGGTGGCGTTTTCGGGCGAGGTCATCGACCCGGAGAGCGGGCCCGACCCCTTCACCGAAAACAGCCACGCGCTGAACCCCCGGCTGAACGGCCAGGACATCCGCAGCGCCTTCAAGGGCGACGACTACCAGTTGCTGCTGGTGGCCAACAAGTTCCAGACCGGCTTCGACCAGCCCCTGCTGTGCGCGATGTACGTGGACAAGAAGCTGGGCGGCATCCAGGCCGTGCAGACGCTGTCCCGCTTGAACCGCTGTTACCCCGGCAAGGACCAGACCTACGTTGTGGACTTCGTCAACGACGCGGCAGACATCCTGGCCGCCTTCAAGCCGTACTACGAGACGGCCGAGCTGTCGGGCGTGACCGACCCCGACAACGTGCTGACGCTCAAGGCCAAGCTGGACGGCCAGGCGCTGTACGAGCCCTTTGAGGTGGACCGCGTGGTCAACGTGGCGCTGAAGGGCAAGAAGGCCAAGCAGTCTGAACTGGACGCCGCCACCACGCCGGTGGCGAGCCGGCTGCTGCTGTCTTTCGCCGAAGCCAAGAAGGCCTTTGAGGCGGCCCCGCCGGGCAGCCCGCAGGCACAGACCGCCAAAGACAAGATGGACAGCTTGATCCTGTTCAAGGGTGACATCGCCGCCTATGTGCGCATCTACGGCTTCTTGTCGCAGATCTTCGACTACGGCAACTCCGACGTGGAGAAGCGGTCTATCTTCTTCCGCCTGCTGCACCCGCTGCTGAACTTCGGTCGCGAGCGGGAGGGCGTAGACCTGTCGGCATTGAAGCTGACGGCCTACACGATCAAGAGCCTCGGCAACCCGACGCTGAACCTGGCGGTGGGCGAGCCTGAGAAGCTGTACGTCGTCGACGAGGTCGGCACCGGCCAGGTGCAGGACAAGACCAAGATCGCGCTGGCCGAACTCATCGCCAAGGTGAACGACCTGTTCGAAGGCGACTTGACGCCCGGCGACAAGCTGGTCTACGTGAACGACGTGATCAAGGGCAAGCTGATGGAATCCGAGAAGCTGGCCGAGCAGGCGGCGAACAACACCAAGGAGCAGTTCAACAACTCGCCGGACCTGGACAAGGAGCTTGAAGGCGCGATCATGGACGCGCTGGCGGCGCACAGCGCCATGAGCAAACAAGCGCTGCAGTCGGCAGCGTTGCGGGCGGACCTGAAGGCCGTGCTGCTGGGGGCTGGCAAGTTGTGGGAAGGCCTTCGGCAGAAGGCATCGGGTGCGGGCGCGGCGCCGGGTTGAGTGTTCGGCTGGCAATTGCTGCGCCTCACACAGGCTCACGCCATGCAACCGCGCCACCGCGGCCTGGGTACCAAGGAGATGCACACGCTGACCCAGCGCGGGCTGGCGGGCCCGTGTAACGATTGGCCGTATAAAATATTGTTTTTGTTTTCATACGGCCATGACCCTGGATTACCTGCCGCTACCCGACAACGCAGCACGACAGGTCATCGACTCGATGACGGTGTTCTCTGAACACCGCCGTGTTCAAGCCGACGCCAAAAAGTATGCCGGGGGCATGTACTGGAAGCGGCAGGGTGGGTACGAGTACCTGGTGAAGACCACGCCGGACAACAGGCAGCAGCGGCTCGGGCCGCGGACGGAGGCCACGGAGCGCACCCATGAGGCGTTCACACGGCAAAAACAAGAGACCGAGTCGCGGCTGAAGTCCCTGCGGGACGCACTGAAAGAAGCCGAGCGATTGAACAAGGCCGTCAAGGCAGGGCGCGTGCCGAACACCGTGGTTGCCACTCTGCAGACGCTGGACGACGCCGGGCTGGGGCAGCACTTCGTCGTTGTAGGAACGCACGCCCTGTATGCCTACGAGGCTGCCGCGGGCGTGCGCATCATGCAGGGTGCGCTGGCCACACAAGACGTGGATCTGCTGTGGGACGCCCGCCGCCGGGTGCAGTTCGTCACCGACCTGGCGCGCATGGACACATCCATGCTTCGGATCTTGCAGCGTGTGGACCCCACTTTCCGCCGCAAGGAGTTGCACAACGAGACGGCCATCAACAACCGCGGATTCGAAGTGGATTTCCTGCGTCGAGTGCCGGTCGATGATGACCCGCATCCTTTTCGTTTCTCGGCCGACGAAGAGGATCTTTGGCCAGTGCAGGCGATTCGAGCTTCGGTACTGACCGAGGCGCCCAGGTTCGAGCACGTGGTCATCTCGGTCACCGGCAAGATGGCGCTCATGAGAACCGTAGCGCCAATCGCATTCGTGGCGTTCAAGCGCTGGATGGCTGCATCGGCGCCGCTTCGGCCAGCGCCCAAACGCCGGCGCGACTTGCGGCAGGCAGACATCGTGCAATCGCTGCTCGACGCAGGGTTGCTGCTGTCTGAGCACTGAAGATCGCGCCCATCCATGCCTTTCGAGGCCAGATCGCCCGACCACGGCCCCCTCAACTCTGCCTTGCAAGCTGACAGCGTCAAGCTGCCGGCTGACTGCCCTGCGCAAGTGGCGGACCCTGCAACCGCGCGCCCTCTTCTTGAACTACCGGCCACGCCAGTCAGACCGGCGCGACCTCACGGCGGGCTGGCCCTGCGGTCAAGCCCAGGTCTCCCGGCAGGGCAGCAAGCAGCGCATCGGTCGCCGCGGGTTGCGGCAGGCAGCATTTGCGCTGGATGAGGTCGCTGCGTGCAAACAGCTCGGCCACCCAGTCGACAAACACCCGCAGCTTGGCGCTCAGGTGGCGGTTGGGCGGGTAGACCACGTACAGGGGGATGGTCTCGGCGCACCAGTCCAGCAGCACCGGCACCAGCGCACCGCTGGCAAAGTGTGGCTGGGCCATGAAGGTGGCGGTGTGCACGATGCCCAGGCCCGCCAGGCCGGCGGTAAGCGCCGAGGTGGAGTCGTTCACCGACAGCATGTGGCGCGCGTTGACCTCCAGCTTGTCGCCCTGGCGCGCAAACAGCAGCGGGTAGGGCCGGCCGGTGCGGTGCGAAAAGTAGTTCACGACCCGGTGCTGGGTGTTGTCTTCCAGCTCTTGCGGGTGCTTCGGCAGGCCATGGCGTTTGAGGTAGGCCGGTGAGGCGCCCAGGATGGTGTGGAACTCGCCGATGCGCCGCGCGACCAGGCTCTGGTCGGTGATCTCGCCGCCACGCACGACGCAGTCGACGTTTTCACCGACCAGGTCCACCGGCCGGTCGCTCACGCCGAGGTCGATCTGGATGTCGGGGTAGCGCGCATAGAAGTCGGGCAGGGCAGGGATCAGCAACAGCTGGCCCAAGGAGGCCGGCACATCGATGCGCAGGCGCCCGCGCGGGCTGGCCTTGGCCTTGGTCATGCTGGCCTCGAGTTCGTCCACCTCGCTCAGCAGACGCAGCGCACGGTCGAAGTAGGCCGCGCCGTCGGCAGTGACCGTCACGCGCCTGGTGGTGCGGTTCAGCAGCTTGGTCTGCAGGTGGGCTTCGAGCGTCTGCACCAGGCGTGTGACGCTGGGCTTGGGCAGGTTCAATGCATCGGCGGCTTTGGTGAAGCTGCCGGCTTCGACCACACGCACAAAGGCCTGCATGGCGGCGAGTCTGTCCATCTGTGCTTCCTTCGGTCTGTGGCGGCGGCGGTGCCACGGCGATTGATCGCCGCCTGACGTGATTGCACCGCATCCGCGGACGCCGATTGTTATCGGCATTGCAACAGCTTATGAGCCCAGGAGGTCTTGGTGGGCGCGGCCGTCGAACCTATCTTCTGCCGCACTGCAACACGCCCGGCACCGGCACCGACCGGTGGGCCCACCATGACACCTCGTCCGCAACGTTCCGCCGCTGGCACGCCGCCCGCCTGGCATGACGAAACCCTGCACGCCACGGCCGGCGGCCCGGTCGGCCTGCGTGTCTACGGCGCCAAGGGCTCGGCCCTGGTGCTGCACTTCCACGGCGGCAGCTTCGTCACCGGTTCGCTGGCCACCGGCGAGGCCGTGGCCCAGGTGCTGGCCGACGCCGGGGCGGCGGTGGCGTCGCTGGACTATCCGCTGGCGCCGGCCCACCCCTTCCCGCAGGCGGTGGAGGCGGGTTACGCCGCGCTGCTGTGGCTGGACCGCCAGCGCAAGCGCCTGGCCCATGCAGACGCGCCCTTGTTCGTGGCCGGCGAAGAAGCCGGCGGCAACCTGGCGGCGGCGGTGGCGCTGATGGCGCGCGACCGTGGCGGCCCGCCGCTGGCCGGGCAGATCCTGCTGTCGCCGATGCTCGACGTGTGTGTGGCCACCGCCTCGCAACGTGACGCACGCGATGGCCCCGTGGGCTGCCCCTGCGCCGACGGCTGGCGGGCCTACCTCGCCCAGGCCACGGACGCCTTGCATCCGTATGCGGCACCGGGAGAGTCCATGCGCCTGACCGGCCTGCCACGCACCTTGCTGGTCACGTCGCTGGACGACCCGTTGCGCGATGAAACCCAGGCCTATGCCGAGCGCCTGCGCGCAGCCGGCATTGCGGCCTGCAGCCACGTGCTGCCCATCACCACCGGCTGGCCGGCCAGCTACCAGTGGCCAGGCCCCGCCCCCTGGACACGGCCGCTGCGCGAACTCATCCAGCCTCTGTTTCAACAGCCACAAGCCCAACCCATCCTCTGAGGGAGCCCGCCATGAAAACCAACCGCTCACCACGTCCCGCACTCCTGGCCGCCGCCACAGCCCTCACGGCGCTGGGCGCCGCAACCGCCGTGTTCTTTGGCCTGCACAGCGAACCGGCCAGCGCCACCGCGCCGGCCGCAGCGCCCGTGGCCATGCCGGTGTCCGTCGCCATGGTGGCGGCCAGCGAGGTGGCCGCCTGGGACGAGTTCTCGGGCCGGCTCGAAGCCGTGGACCGCGTGGAGGTGCGATCACGTGCCGCCGGCATCGTGCAGGCCGTGCACTTCCGCGAGGGCGCGTTGGTGGGCAAGGGCGACCTGCTCTTCAGCATCGATGCCGCGCCGTATGCCGCCGAGGTGGAACGCGCCGAAGCGCAGGTGGTGGCCGCGCGCTCGCGGGTGCTGCATGCCAGCAGCGAACATCAACGTGCGCAGCGCCTGTGGGAGGAACGGGCCATCGCGCAGCGTGAGTTCGACGAACGCAGCAATGCGCTGCGCGAAGCCCAGGCCAATGAACGTGCCGCCCTGGCGGCGCGCCAGTCGGCCCAGCTGAACCTGGACTACACGCAGGTGCGTGCGCCCATCGCCGGCCGCATCGGCCGCATCGAGATCACCGCCGGCAACCTGGTGGCCGCAGGGCCGGGCGCGCCGGTGCTGACCACGCTGGTGTCGGTGAGCCCCATCTACGCCAGCTTCGATGCCGACGAACAGGTGATGGTGCGGGCGTTGAAGTCGCTGCCCGGCGGCAGCAGCGCACGGGCGCAGCTCGAGCGCATCCCGGTGCAGATGGGCACCTCGGCCACCGCCGACCTGCCGTTCAACGGCAAGCTGCAACTGGTGGACAACCAGGTGGACGCCCGCAGCGGCACCATCCGCGTGCGGGCCGTCTTCGACAACCCCGACGGGCAGCTGATCCCGGGCCAGTTTGCGCGTCTGCGCATGGGCCAGCCGAAAAACAGCAGCGCCTTGTTGATCAACGAACGTGCCGTCGGCACCGACCAGAACAAACGTTTTGTGATGGTGGTGGGCGCCGACAACACGGCGGCCTGGCGTGAGGTAAGGCTGGGCGCCCACGTCAACGGCCTGCGTGTCGTGAACAGCGGCCTGCAGGCCGGCGAACGGGTGGTCGTCAACGGCCTGCAGCGAGTGCGGCCCGGCACCCTGGTGCAGCCGCAATCGGTGGCCATGGATGCCAAGCCCGATGTGCAGGCGCTGAGCCGGGCCGCCAAGCCTTCCTGATCCCCGAATCCCCACCTCAGAAGAACCACATCCCCCCGGAGGGAGCCATGAACCTGTCCAAGTTTTTCATCGACCGGCCGATCTTTGCCGGCGTGTTGTCCCTGCTGCTGCTGATTGCGGGCCTGCTGTCGTTGCGTGTGCTGCCGATCTCGGAGTACCCCGAGGTCGTGCCGCCGTCCGTGGTGGTGCGCGCGCAATACCCCGGCGCCAACCCGCAGGTCATCGCCGAGACCGTGGCCACACCGTTGGAAGAGGCCATCAACGGCGTCGAAGGCATGCTCTACATGGGCAGCCAGGCCACCACCGAC
>JADMJD010000030.1:12939-77586 GCA_018780805.1 Rubrivivax sp.
ACCTTCAAGCTCGGCACCGACCCCGACAAGGCGCAGCAGCTGGTGCAGAACCGCCTTTCGCAGGCCGAACCGCGGCTGCCCGAAGAAGTGCGGCGCCTGGGCGTGACCAGCGTCAAGAGTTCACCCGACCTGACCATGGTGGTGCACCTGCTGTCGCCCAACGACCGCTACGACATGACCTACCTGCGCAACTACGCGGTGCTCAATGTCAAGGACCGCCTGGCGCGGGTGCAGGGCGTGGGCCAGGTGCAGCTGTTCGGCAGCGGCGACTACTCGATGCGCGTCTGGCTGGACCCGCAGAAGGTGGCACAGCGTGGCCTGTCGGCCAACGACGTGGTGCGCGCCATCCGTGAGCAGAACGTGCAGGCCGCCGCTGGTGTGGTGGGTGCGTCGCCGGGGCTGGCAGGCATCGACCTGCAGTTGTCCATCAACGCCCAGGGCCGTTTGCAGAGCGAAGAAGAGTTCGGCGACATCATCGTCAAGACGGGCGATGGCGCCAATCAGGGTGCCGTGACCCGCCTGCGCGACATCGCCCGGCTGGAACTGGGCGCGGCCGACTACTCGCTGCGTTCGCTGCTGAACAACAAGTCGGCCGTGGCCGTGCCCATCTTCCAGGCGCCCGGCAGCAACGCGATCCAGATCAGCACCGACGTGCGTGCGGCCATGGCCGAGCTGAAGAAGAACATGCCCGAAGGCGTGGACTACCAGATCGTCTACGACCCGACGCAGTTCGTGCGTGCCTCCATCGAATCGGTGGTGCACACGCTGCTCGAGGCCGTGGCCCTGGTGGTGCTGGTGGTCATCCTCTTCCTCCAGACCTGGCGCGCGTCCATCATCCCGCTGCTGGCGGTGCCGGTGAGCGTGATCGGTACCTTTGCGGTGATGCAGCTGTTCGGCTTTTCGATCAACGCCCTGAGCCTCTTCGGCCTGGTGCTGGCCATTGGCATCGTGGTTGACGACGCCATCGTGGTGGTGGAAAACGTCGAGCGCAACATCGAAGCCGGCCTGAGCCCGCGCGAGGCGACCTACCGCGCCATGCGCGAGGTGAGCGGCCCCATCATCGCCATCGCCCTGGTGCTGGTGGCGGTGTTCGTGCCGCTGGCGTTCATCAGTGGTCTGACGGGGCAGTTCTACAAGCAGTTTGCGCTGACCATCGCCATCAGCACGGTGATCTCGGCGGTGAACTCGCTGACGCTGTCGCCGGCCTTGGCCGCGCTGCTGCTCAAGGGCCACGGGGCGCCGAAAGACGCCTTGACGCGCGGCATGGACAAGGCTTTCGGCTGGCTCTTCCGCGGCTTCAACCGCTTCTTCAAGCGTGGCTCGGATGCCTACGGCGGCGGCGTGCAGCGTGTGATCACGCGCAAGGCGCTGATGCTGGCCCTGTACCTGGTGCTGGTGGGGCTGGCGGCGCTGCTGTTCCGCGTCGTGCCCGGCGGTTTTGTGCCGGCGCAGGACAAGCAGTACCTGATCGGTTTTGCACAGCTGCCCGATGGTGCGACGCTGGACCGCACCGAGGACGTCATCCGCCGCATGGGCGACATCGCACTGAAACACCCGGGCGTGGAGGCCGCGGTGGCCTTCCCGGGCCTGTCGATCAACGGCTTCACCAACAGCAGCAATTCCGGCATCGTGTTCGTCACGCTCAAGCCCTTTGCCGAGCGTCAGCGGGCCGACCAGAGTGGTGGCGCCATCGCCGGCCAGCTGAACCAGCAGTTCGGCGCGATCCAGGACGCCTTCATCGCGATGTTCCCGCCGCCGCCGGTGCAGGGCCTGGGCACCACGGGCG
This sequence comes from Rubrivivax sp., assembly GCA_018780805.1. Lineage (GTDB taxonomy): Bacteria > Pseudomonadota > Gammaproteobacteria > Burkholderiales > Burkholderiaceae_C > Rubrivivax. The sequence continues at coordinate 14,726 of JADMJD010000030.1, forward strand.
GCTTCAAGCTGCAGCTGCAGGACCGCGCGGGCCTGGGGCTGGCCGCGCTGGACAGTGCCAGCAAGGCCTTCATGGCCAAGGCCTACCAGGCGCCGGAACTGGCGGGCCTGTTCAGCAGCCTGCAGGTGAACGTGCCGCAGCTGTATGCCGACATCGACCGCACCAAGGCGCGCCAGCTGGGCGTGCCGGTGACGGAGGTGTTCGACACCATGCAGATCTACCTCGGCAGCCTCTATGTCGACGACTTCAACAAGTTCGGCCGGACGTATTCCGTCCGTGTGCAGGCCGATGCCGCCTACCGCGCCCGCGCCGAGGACGTGGGCCTGCTCCAGGTGCGCTCGAACACCGGCGAGATGGTGCCGCTGGCCGCGCTGATGAGCGTGAACAACAGCTACGGCCCCGAGCGTGCCATGCGCTACAACGGTTTCCCGTCGGCCGACATCAACGGCGGCCCGGCCCCGGGTTACAGCTCGGGCCAGGCGCAGGCGGCGGTGGAACGCATCGCCGCCGAAACGCTGCCGCCCGGCATCGGCTACGAGTGGACCGAGCTGACGTACCAGGAGATCCTGGCCGGCAACTCGGCAGCCTGGGTCTTCCCCTTGGCCATCCTGCTGGTCTTTCTGGTGCTGGCCGCGCAGTACGAAAGCCTGACGCTGCCGGTGGCCATCATCCTGATCGTGCCGATGGGCCTGCTCGCGGCGATGACGGGCGTGTGGCTCAGCAACGGCGACAACAACGTCTTCACGCAGATCGGCCTCATCGTGCTGGTGGGCTTGAGCGCGAAAAACGCGATCCTGATCGTCGAGTTCGCGCGCGAGCTGGAGTTTGCCGGCCGCACGCCGGTGCAGGCCGCCATCGAAGCCAGTCGCCTGCGCCTGCGGCCGATCCTGATGACCTCGCTGGCCTTCGTGATGGGAGTGTTGCCTCTCGCGCTGGCCACCGGCGCCGGTGCGGAGATGCGCCAGGCGATGGGCATCGCGGTCTTCACCGGCATGATCGGCGTGACCGCGTTCGGGCTCTTCCTCACACCGGTGTTCTACGTGCTGATGCGCCGGCTGACCGGCAACCAGCCGCTGCGCCACCACGGTGAGCTGCCGCAGGCCGCCGCACGGCCGGCACTCGGCCATGCCGACTGAGCCCTTGAACAACAACAAACAAGGACAAGCAGATGAACATCCCACACCGCCTTGCCGCGATGCTGGCCGCCCTGGTGCTGGCCGGTTGCGCCAGCGTGCCGGCGCTCGAGCCGCAGGCCTTGCCGGTGGCGCCCGCGGCCTTCAAGCAGACGCAGACCTCCACCACTGCCGCCACCCCCCAGGCCGCCTGGTGGCTGGCCTTCGCCGATGCGCCGCTGGCCGACCTGCAACAGCGCGCCGAACGCAGCAACAACAACATTCGCCTCGCGTCGGCCCGCCTGGCACAGGCACGCGCCGTGCTGCGCGGCGTTGAGGCCAACCGCGCGCCACAGCTCGGTGCGGGCGTGGGCGCGGCACGTGAAGCCCTGCCCGGTGCGCGGCCCGCCACGCTGTTGAGCGTGGGTGCCAACCTCTCCTACGAGGTGGACCTGGCCGGCCGCCTGGCCCAGGCCAGCAGCGCAGCCGAGCTCGACGCGCGCCAGCAAGAAGCCTTGCTGCGTGAGGCGCAGCTGCTGGTGCAGGCCGAGCTTGCGCGCAGCTACTTTGCGCTGCGCGCGCTGGACGCCGAACATGCCCTGGTGCTGAGCACCGTGGCCGCCTACCGCGCCACGCTGCAGCTCACCGAACGGCGCTTCGCGGCCGGCGACGTGCCGGAGCTCGACGTGGCGCGCGTGCGGAGCGAACTGGCGGCCACCGAGTCCGACGCGCTGGCGCTGCAACGCCAGCGCAGCTGGGTGGCACATGCCATCGCGGTGCTGGTCGGCGAGTCGGCGTCGACCTTCAGCCTGCCGGCGGCCGAGTGGTCGGCCGCCTTGCCGCAGGTGCCGGCGGGCCTGCCCAGCAGTGTGCTGGCGCGCAGGCCTGATGTGGCGGCAGCGCAGAGCGCCTGGCTGGCGGCGCAGGCGCGTGTCGGTGTTGCACAGAACGCCTGGTGGCCCAGCCTCACGCTCACGGCGGCGGGTGGCCAGGCCTCGCCGGAGTTGAGCGATGTTTTCAAGTGGTCGGCGCGCAACTGGGGCGTGGGCGCCTTGTTGTCGCTGCCGATCTTCGACGGCGGCCGGCGAGAGGCCGGTGTGGCCAGTGCCCGCGCCGATCTCGAGGCCGCGTTGGCGCGCTACCGCGAGCAGGCGCTGGTGGCGTTCAAGGACGTCGAGGACGAACTCGCTGCGTTGCATCTGCTGGCCGAACAGGCGCAGGCTCAGGCGCGTGCTGTGGGTTCGGCAGAACGTGTGACGTTGCTGTCGGAAAGCCGCTACCGCAATGGCCTCGTCAGCCAGCTGGAACTGCTGGACGCACGCCGCAGCGAACTGCGCAACCGCCGCCAGGCCTTGCAGGTGCGCGCGGCGCAGTACCAGTCCACCATCGGACTCATCCGTGCCCTGGGTGGTGGCTGGGGTCCGATGGCGGGCTGAGTCGCACGCCAAGCTGACCCAGCTCCGGCAGAGGCCGGCCCTGCTCAGCCGTCGTCAGAATTCAAGGTCCTGAAGCGACAAGGGGGTGCAACCTTTCGGTGCAACCCCTTGGGATGACTGGGTGGAGGCGAGGAGGATCGCAATCCGCCCTGTAGGCCGCACCGTTGCTCGACGATGTGTCTCTCAAGCCCGAGGGTTACTGCAGAAGTTACTGCGGCCATCAAGGCGGTCACGTTGGCAGCCTCTGGGGAGGGGGCGGAGTCCGGACGAAGTCCTAGAACACGCGCAAATACCAGCGTTCGGCAATCAACGTTGTGGGAGTTGCCCCCACAGTTGCCCCCAGCGACGGAGCGCTGCAATTTCAGCCCCGAGCAGCCAGCATCGGGGCACGAGAATGAGAGTTTGCGCTTCTTGGCGAACGCACGCGGGCGTTCGCAATCCCCGGTTTCACGCTGCAGTGGTCGCAGGTTCGCACCCTGCACCGCCCACCAGGATTTCACGGTGAAATGAAAGGCATACGCCACCCTAGAGGTGGCGCCTTTTGTTGACGGCGGGGAAAGAGTGGGTCAAACAGCCCTGGACGTCCAGGGACGCTGACCTTCGTCGTGGCGTGCTTGGGCACCGAGTCGGTTTCGCCACATCCCGTTGTCTGCGGCACCAACCGCAGAACTCTGATGGCGCCCCCAGCACCAGGGTGGCGATGATGGGCATCGTGCGCAGGTGCGGCCGGCGAGCTGGATGTCAATGTCAGGGGACGCCATCTCGCCGACGCCTACTGGCTGCCACACGCCCAGCGGGCTGGGGGCCAGCCGAGCGGCCGGGGCCCACAACGTCATCCGTCCTTGGCGGCAGGTGGCCATCCAAAAGTAGCAAGGGCTTGCTGTCTTCCGGTCGATAACCAGCCTCGACTCAGTGCTGGTGTGCCCGGTCCGCGTCTGCAGGACAGTGGTGCCACAGGTTCACGCCTGTTTGCGCACCTTCAGTTCTTCTCCGCACCAATGGCCAGCGCGCTCCCGTGCCTGCCTCCCGAAAGGACCCCTGTGAAATCGATCTTCAAGCCCTCCGCCTTCTTCTTCGCCTTCGGTTTGGCCACGTTGAGTCTCATCGCTCCCGCACATGCTGCAGGCGATGCCGACAAGCCGACCGTGGTGCTGGTGCACGGTGCCTTCGACGATGGCTCTGGCTGGAATGAGGTCGTGCCGTCTCTGCTGGCCAAGGGCCTGCGGGTCGTGTCCGTGCAGAACCCACTGAGCTCGCTGGCCGATGACGTGGCCGCCACCCGTCGCGTGCTTGACGTGCAGACCGGCCCGGTTGTCCTGGTTGGCCACTCCTGGGGCGGCATGGTGATCACCGAGATCGGTGTCCACCCGCGCGTGAAGTCGCTGGTCTACGTCGCCGCGTTTGCGCCATCGGTTGGCCAGTCGATCAACGACATGGCCAAGGACTACCCCAAGCCCAGCGGACTGGACCACGTCGTCGTCGACAAGGAGGGCTTTGTCACGCTGTCCTTTGAAGGCATCTCCAAACACTTCGCCCAGGACGTGCCCGTGGCGAAGCAGCGCCTCATGACCGCCGTGCAGGGCCCGATCCGCGGTGCGAACTTCGACGAGAAGGTGAGCGTGGCCGCCTGGTCTTCAAAGCCTTCGTGGTTCATCGTCGCCGACCAGGACCGCATGATCCAGCCTGCCCTGCAACTGGACAACGCCAAGAAGATTTTGGCCAAGGTCGTGCGTGTGCCCACCAGCCACGTGCCGCAGCTGTCCAAGTCCAAGCAGGTCACCCAGGCCATCCTGGAAGCCGCTGCCGCCGCGCGGCTCTGAGGCGTCGCCGGGAGAACTGCCATGACCCTGACCCACAGCACCGAACGTGCAAGCCCGAAGGAGCCGCCGGCGGCGGACGCGGAACGACACTACGACTTCATCGTCTGCGGAGCCGGGACATCCGGCTGCGTGGTGGCCGGCCGGCTGGCCGAGAACCCCGAGCTGCGGGTGCTGCTGATCGAGGCCGGATCGCACGACGAACACGACGACGTGATGCAGCCCGGCCACTGGCCGCTGAACTTGGGCAGCGCGCGCGACTGGAACTTCGCCGGCCAGCCCAATGCCCATGTCAACCACCGGCGCATCCCGCTGAACATGGGCCGTGTGCTCGGCGGCGGCTCCAGCGTCAACGTGATGGTCTGGGCCCGCGGGCACCAGAACGACTGGGAGGACTTCGCCGCCGAGAGCGGTGACCCGGCGTGGAACTACGCCTCCGTGCTGGAGATTTACAAGCGCGTGGAGGACTACATCGGCCAGCCCGACCCGGCGCGCCGCGGCCAGGGTGGCCCGGTGCACGTCAGCCCCGCGCGCAACGCCCAGCCGATAGCGCACGCCATGATCGAGGCCGCGCGCGAGCTGGGCATCCCCAGCTTCGACAACCCCAACGGCCAGATGATGGAAGGCCGCGGAGGTGCTGCCATCAACGACCTCATCGTCAAGGACGGCCAGCGCCACTCCATCTACCGCGCCTATGTGCACCCGCGCCGCCACCAGCCCAACCTCACCGTCCTGACAGACACGCAGGTCAGCCGGGTGTTGTTCGAAGGCACCCGCGTGGTCGGGGTGGAAGCCCTGCGCGAAGGCCGGCTGGAGCGCTACACCGCGCAGCAGGAGGTCATCCTGTCGCTGGGCGCGGTGAACACCCCCAAGGTCCTGATGCAATCGGGCGTGGGCCCCGAGGACGAGTTGCGCCGGCACGGCATCCCGCTGGTGCAGCACCTGCCCGGCGTGGGCGCCAACCACCAGGACCACGTGTCCTTCGCGGTGATCTTCGAGTACAGCTCGCCCCAGCCGGTGGGATACGGTGGCTCGGAGGCCACGCTGTACTGGAGCAGCAGTGCCGCGCTGCGCCAGCCCGACATGTTCCATTGCCAGGTCGAGTTCCCGGTGCCCAGTGCCGAGAACGCCGGTCTGGGCGTGCCGGCGCACGGCTGGACCATGTTCGCCGGCCTTGCGCACCCCAAGAGCCGCGGGCGCATCACGCTGTCGGGGGCGAACGTGGGTGATGCGCCCCTCATCGAGCCGAACACGCTGAGTGACCCGGACGACCTGCGCTGCGCCTACGACAACATCCGGCTGGTGCAGGAACTCGGCGCGCAGCGGGCGTTCCGGGGGCTGGTGAAGGCGGAGAGCCTGCCGGGGCGGATGAGTCCGGGGGCGCTGGAGCAGTACGTGCGCAATGCGGCCGTGACCTACTGGCACCAGAGCTGCACGGCCAAGATGGGCCGTGACGCGATGTCCGTGGTCGATAGCCGGCTACAGGTTTACGGCCTGCAGGGCCTGCGCATTGCGGACGCCTCGGTCATGCCCCACGTCACCAGCGGCAACACGATGGCGCCTTGCGTGGTCATTGGCGAGCGTGCCGTCCAGGAGATCCGCACCGTGCATGGCATCTGATTCGAGGGGCGACTCGGCCTGCCGTTGGCGTTGTCACACTCGTTCAAAGCTGGCGAGCCCTCGCTGTACCAGGCCGCGGCCGGCCGCGACGATGACCGCCTGTGTCCTGCTGGACGAGCCGAGCTTGCCCATGATGGCGCCGACATGCGACTTGATGGTGCCCACCGTCAGGTTCATCTGGCGCGCGATGAGCTTGTTGCTGAGGCCGCTGGCGAGCAGTTCCAGCACCTCGATCTCGCGCCCGGTGAGTGCCGAGTGCGCCAGACTGCTGGCCATGCGCTCGGTGGCCTGCGCGCAGAAGTAGCGTGCGCCACGGTGCACGGCGTGTACGGCCTGGAGGGCGTCTTGTGTGCTGCAGCCTTGGACCAGGTAGCCGAGCACGCCTGCGCGCAGCGCGAAGCGCACGTCGGCTTCGCTGCAGCGCGAGGTGAACACCAGGACTTTGGGCGCGGACGGTTGGCTGTGGCCAGGACGTTCAGGCTTGCGTGCGGCTGTCAGCCCCTGCTCGTAGTCGGCGACGATCACCTGGGCATCAGGGAAGTCGCCGCCGTCCATCACATGGAGCCGTGGATCGTTGCGCAGGATGGCGCGCAGGCCGGCCGCGAGCAGCGCGTCGCCATGGCAGATTTGCACGTGGATGTGGTCAGGTGCGTGCATCTTTCACTCCCTGGAGAGTCAGTTGAAACAATGGATTCCTGTGCCGGGCCTAAAGGCTCAAGGCGCTCAGGCCCGGGTGATCGTCGGGGCGTCGGCCCAGGCGCCAGTGGAACTGGCGTTGCTCGGGCGTGATGGGCTGGTCATCGGCGCTCGCGTAGCGCAGTGTCATCAAGCCCTGTGCGTTGAACGCCCAGTTCTCGTCGCCAACGGATCGAAACCAGTGGCCGGCACCGTCATGGAATTCGCAGGCGAAGCGGACCGCGATGCGGTTCTCAGCACAGGTCCACAGTTCCTTGATCAGGCGGTAGTCCAGTTGGGTGGACCACTTGTGCTTGAGGAACTGCAGGATCTGCGCACGACCCGTCGGGAACTCCGTGCGGTGGCGCCATCGGCTGTCGACCGTGCAGGCCAGTGTGACGCGCTCAGGATCGCGAGAGTTCCAGGCGTCTTCGGCCATGCGCACCTTCGTGGCGGCCGTCTCCGTGCTGAAGGGCGGGATGGGGGGGCGGGCCAGTTCCAGTGTGCGCATGCCGATGGAGTGTCCTGAACACGGCGCCACAAGTCCCCATCGCGGCCCAATGGTTTCCCAACGCTTGCCGCTGCACCCCGGGTTCAGGATCCGAGCAACTCCCGGACGAGCGGGTCCAGTGCCATCGCATGCCCCTCGGCCCAGGCGGCTTCGAAGGCCCCATCGCCGATGGTCCGGCGCGCGGCGGCGACATACCCGTCGACAAGTGCGTGCCCCATGGGTGACGTCGGGTAGCCGATGTCCTCTTGCAGCCGTTCACACCGGCCCCACAAGCGGGCGGCGCGCGCGGCTTGGCCCTGCAGCCAGGCGAGACAGGCAAAACTGTCCAGCGACTGCACGATTTGCAGGCTGCTGCCCATGTCGTCCCAGATGGCCAACGCCTCTTTCAGATGGGCCAGGGCGTGCGGGTAGTCGCCTTGCATGTAGAGGGTCTGCCCCAGATTGTTCGTCAGCATGGCGATGGCGGCCTGGTTGCCCTGGGTCCGCTCGATGGCCAGGGCCTCTTCGAACAGGGCCTGGGCGGCCGGAGCGTCACCCAGGAGTTGGGTGACGACGCCCAGGTTGGTCAAGGTCATGCTGACGCCTTGTGGGTCGCCAAGAGCCCGGAGGATCTGCATGCTCTCTTCCAACAGCAGCCGGGCGGCCGCATGGTTGGAAAGCTCCGCCTCCATGATGCCGAGCTGGTTCAGCGTGCGGACGATGGCATGCCGATCCCCCAGCGCCCGGGAGATCGCGAGGGCTTCTTGCTGCAACGTCTTGGCGGCGGCATAGTCGACCTGCTCCATCGCCAGGACACCTGCCCAGCGAAGCGCCGTGGCGCGGCCGGAACTGTCCTGCCCCTTGGGCGTGGCATCGATAAGCACCGAGAGCCATCGCCGGCCTTCACCGAGATGCCCGCGAGTCCGCCAAAACCAGCCGAGCGCTGCGGCCAGATGCAAGCCGTCGGCCGCAGGCCCCCCGGCCGTGCCACACCAGGCCAGTGCCGCCCGCAGGTTGTCGTGCTCGGCTTCGAGCCGGTCGAGCCACATCCCTTGCTGGTCGCTGCGCTGTTGGGCGTCGGCCGCTTTCGCCAGTGCCAGCACATGGTCGAAGTGTCGGCGTGCCAAGGTGGCTTCTTCGCCGCTCTCCGCCAGCCGGTCTCTTGCGTAGTAGCGCACCGTCTCCAGCAAACCGTAGCGCGTGGCACCGCGGTGGTCCATGGCGAAGACCAGGCTCTTGTCGGCCAGGGAGGTGAGCAGGTCCAGCAGGTCCTTGCCTTCGACCCCTTCGCCGACGCACACCTGTTCTGCCGCCTCCAACGCCCAGCCGCCGACGAAGATCGAGACCCGGCATAGCAAGGTCCGCTCGGCGCCGCTCAGGAGGTCGTAGCTCGAGTCGATCAGCGAGCGCAGGGTCTGGTGGCGTGGCAGTGCGGTGCGTGAGCCGTCGGTCAGCAGGTTGAACCGCTGGTCGAGACGCCGGCCCACTTCCTCCACCGGCATCCACCGCACGCGAGCGGCCGCCAGTTCGATGGCCAGCGGAATGCCGTCCAGCCGGTGGCAGATCGACGCCAGGGCCGCCGCGTTCCCGGCCGTGACCGCGAACTGAGGCTGCTGAAGCCGTGCCCGCTCGATGAACAGGCGTGCGGACTCGCAGGCCCAGACCCGTTCTGGCGTGGCCAGCAGCGCCGGATCCGGCGCCGAGAGGGGCGGCACCCGGTAGGTGAGCTCGCCCACGATGCCCAGTCGCTCCCGGCTGGTGACCAGCACGCTGAGCCTGGCGCTGGCGCGCAACACGGCATCCGTGATCTGGGCGCAGGCCTCGAGCACATGTTCCGCGTTGTCGAGCACCAGCAACAGGTGTTTGTGCGCCAGGTGCTCGGCGATGGTCTGTGTCAGGTGTTGGCCGGGTTGTTCCTTCAGGCCGAACACCTGGGCCACCGCCTGGGGCACCAGCGTCGGCTCCGCCAGGGCCGCGAATTCGACGAGCCAGATGCCGTCGGGATAGGCCCTCGTCAGATCCGCAGCCAGCTGCATCGCCAGGCGGGTCTTGCCGCAGCCGCCAGCGCCCATGAGCGTGAGCAGCCGGGTCCTGCCGAGCAAGGCCTGGAGCTCCGAGAGCTGTTCTTCACGGCCGATGAAGCTGGTCAGCGGCTGGGGCAGGTTGTGCCTGGTCGCCGCTGGGGGCGTGGCGGGCTCGACGCCGACCCGCGCCACGTCGAGCGCGAATCGATAGCCGCGCCCGGTCACCGTCACGATGGCAGTGCGCCCCATCAGCTTGCGCAGGGCCGAGATCTGCATCTGCAGTGCCGCTTCTTCGACGATCACCTTGGGCCAGACACGCGCCAGCAGTTGATCCTTGGTGAGCAGATGTCCAGCGTGTTCCACGAACGTCGCCAGCAGATCGAATGCCCGTGGCCCGATGGCCACGGGCACGCTGGCATCCAGCAGGCGCCGTTCGTCGGGCTGCAGCTCGAAGCGTGCGAAGCGGTATCTGACCGGTGGTCTTGCGGCGGACATGGACAGTTGGTTTCAGGAGGCGAGCAGTTCCCGGACCACCTCGTCCAGCGCCTTGGCACGCCCCTCGGCCCAGGCCGCCTCGAAGGCCTGACCGCCCATGGCGGCCCGCGCAGCGGCGACGCAGGTGTCGAGGGTGGCCTGTGCGCTGGGCGAGCGCACGGAGCCGATCTCCTCTCGCAACCGTGCTGCGCGGCCCCACAGACACGCGGCGCGCGCAGCTTGGGCCTGGCGCCAGGCGAGCGATGCAAACTCTTCGAGCGACAGCGCCAGCCAGAGCCTGCTGGCCAGTTCGTTCCAGATGGCCAGCGCATCCTTGAGCATGGCCTGTGCCCGCGGGTAGTCGCCTTGCAAGCTGAGCGCAGAGCCCAGGTTGTGTGTCAAGACGGCAATGGTGGCCCGATCACCCAGTGTCCGCTGTATCGCCAGGGCCTCTTCGTACAGTGCCTGGGCCTTCGAGTGGTTGCCCAGTTGTTGGCAGACTTGGCCAAGGTTGCTCAACACCAGACCTAAGTTGGCGCCGAGCGCTCGGTACAACGCCATGCTCTCCTCGAACAGCAACTCAGCAGCGGACAGCCGTGCCTGTTCCATGGCCACCAGGCCCAGGCTGTACAGCGCGCGGGCGATGCCCCGCCGATCGCCCACACGCCTGTAGGTGACCAGGGCTTCTTCAAGCAACGCCTGGGCGGCCGGGTAGTCGGCCTGGTCCATCGCCAACAGGCCGGCCCGGCGCAGCGCGTCTGCGCGGATGGGGTTGTCCTGCCCGCCCGCCGTGGCGTTGATCAGCAGCGAGAGCCATCGCCGGCCTTCACTCAGATGGCCACGCGACCGCCAGAACCAGCCCACCGCGGCAGCCAGTCGCAGGCCTTCGGTGGCGTTCCCTCCGCCTGTGCAACTCCACGCCAGGGCCGCACGCAGGTTGTCGTGTTCGGCATCGAGGCGATCGAGCCACAGCCTTTGCCCGTCGCCGGCCAGCTTGTCGTCGGCCACTTCTGCCAGCGAGAGCACATGGTCGAAGTGCCGGCGGCTCAAGGCGGTTTCTTCGCCCCTCTGCGCCAGCCGGTCTCGCGTGTAGTAGCGCATCGTCTCCAGCAGGCTGTAACGCGTCACGCCCCCGTGCGCCTTGGCAGAGACCAGGCTCTTGTCGGCAAGGGAAGTCATGAGGTTCAGCAGGTCCTTGCCATCGACCGCATCGCCTGTGCACACCTGCGCTGCCGCTTCCAGTGTCCAGCCGCCGGCAAAGATCGAGGCCCGGCACAGCAGGGCCTGCTCGGCGCTGCTCAGGAGGTCGTAGCTCCAGTCGATCAGCGAGCGCAGGGTCTGGTGGCGGGGCAGTGCGGTGCGTGAGCCGCCGGTCAACAGGTCGAACCGCTGGTCGAGACGCCGGCCCACCTCCTCCACCGGCATCGACCGCACACGCGCGGCCGCCAGTTCGATGGCCAGCGGAATGCCGTCCAGCCGGTGACAGATCGACGCCAGGGCGGTCGCGTTCCCCGCCGTGACGACAAACTGCGGTTGCTGAAACTGCGCGCGTTCGATGAACAGTTGCGCCGATTCGCAGGCCGAGATCTGCGCTGGCGTGGGCACCTGTTCTGGCGCGGGCACCGACAGCGATGGCACTCGGTAGGTGAACTCACCCACGATGCCCAGGCGTTCCCGGCTGGTGACCAGCACGCGGAGCCTGGCGCTGGCGCGCAACACGGCATCCGTGATCTGGGCGCAGGCCTCGAGCACATGTTCCGCGTTGTCCAGCACCAGCAACAGCTGTTGGGGCGCCAGGTGCTCGGCGATGGTCTGCGTCAGGTTTCTGCCCGGCTGGTCCTTCAGCCCGAACACCTGGGCCACCGCCTGGGGCACCAGCGCCGGCTCCGCCAGGGCCGCAAACTCGACGAGCCAGATGCCGTCGGGGTAGGCCCCCGTCAGATCCACCGCCAGCTGCATGGCCAGACGGGTCTTGCCGCAGCCACCGGCGCCCGTGAGTGTGAGCAACCGGGCACTGCCAAGCAAGGCCCGGAGTTCCGAGATCTGGCCTTCACGGCCGATGAAACTGGTCAGCGGCTGCGGCAGGTTGTGCCTGGGCGCCGCCGGCAGAGCGGCGGGCTCGGTGCCCACCCACGCAACGTCGAGCGCAAAACGGTAGCCGCAACCGGTCACCGTCATGATGGTTTCGCGCCCCAGCAGCTTTCGCAGCGCGGAGATCTGCATCTGCAGTGCCGCCTCTTCGACGATCACCTGGGGCCAGACATGCGCCAGCAATTCATCCTTGGTGACCAGGTGTCCCGCGCGTTCCACCAACATGGTGAGCAGATCGAAAGCACGCGGCCCGATGGCCACGGCGACGCCGGCGTCCAGCAGGCGCCGCTCGTCGGGCTGCAGCTCGAAACGTCCAAAACGACAACGTGCGGGTGGGACTGCGGCGGACATCTGGCAGTTGGGAGCTTTCGTTGGCCAGTATAGGAGTGCCCCCCTGGCACACCGATGTTCAGCCGCGCCACCCCATGCCAGTCCAAGACCAGGATCGGCCGCCTAGACCGTCGGCACCGTGCCCCCGTCGATCACATGCTCCGATCCCGTGATCGACCCGGCGCGCGGGGACACGAGAAAGGCGATCAGGTCCGCGACTTCCCGCGGTCTGGCTGGCCGGCCGAGCGGGATGCCGCCCAGGGACCGCATGATGATCTGCTTGCCACCTTCGTAGTCCGTGCCGGCCTGTGCCGCCAGGCGCTCGGCCATCGCCACCGCGGCCTCGGTCTCGACCCAGCCGGGGGAGACGCTCAACACACGCACACCCTGGGGCGTCACCTCCTTCGACAAGGACTTGCTGTAGGTCGACAGAGCGGCCTTGGCCGCCGCATACGCGGTGGTCGATTCCGGCAGCGGCAACACGCGCTGGATCGAGCTGACGTGAACGATGACGCCCGAACCCTGGGCCAGCATCGCCGGCAACAGCGCGCGGTCCAGGCGAACGGCCGGCATCAGGTTCTGGTTCAGGGCATCGAACCATTGCGCATCGTCCAAGGCGGCAAAGCCGCCGCCCGGCGCGCTGGAGCCGCCGAGCACATTGACGAGGATGTCCACGCCGCCCCAGCGCTGGTGCACAGCCTGCGTGACAACGGCCACACCCTGGGCGGTGCTGAGATCGGCTGCGGTGTAGACGACGTCCGGGTTCGCGTGGGCGGGCACGGCGCGCGCTGTGGTCATCACCTGCACGCCGGCGTCATGCAGCGCCTGCACCACCGCGGCGCCAACGCCCTTGGTGCCACCTGTGACCAGCGCGCGCCGGCCTTGCAGTTCGAGATTGAAGCTCATGCCGTGATCTCCAGTGCTGCGATCAGGCCGCGCTCCAGGCGGAACTGGAAGCGAAGATTCACCGGGCTGCCCGGGAAATCGCCGACCACATGGCCGCTGACGATGTGGTGCTGGTTGTTCTGCACCACGGCGAAGGGCTCGGCCGTGTAGCGGTACTTGGCCGCAGAGGCTGCCTTCCATTGCCTGATGGCCTCCAGGCCGGTGTGGGTCCGGCCCTCATCTTTCACCACAGCCTGTGGTGTGAAGCAGTGGGCCACCGCTGCCGGGTTCTGCGGGTCCGCCGCAAAGTACGCGGCAATCGGTTCGGGCAGGTTCAGCGCATTCATCGTGAAGACTCCTTCGTGTGGTGGGAGTTCACAGGTTGCGCCTTCTGAATCGATCAGTGAATCCATTAGAATCTGAATGCACTACTTAGCAAATCGTACAGAATGCGTGGATCGGACTTTGCCGAGCTGAAGGCCTTCGTGGCGGTGGTTGAGCGCCAGAGCTTCGCGCGCGCGGCCGAGCACCTCGGGCTGTCGCCTTCGGCCTTGAGCCAGACCATCCGCCAGCTCGAAGACCGGCTCGGCGCGCGCTTGCTGAACCGCACGACACGTAGCGTGGCGCCCACGGCCAGCGGGCAACGGCTGTACGGCCGGGTGGCGCCGCTGTTTCGCGAGATGGCCGATGCGGTGGCCGAAGCCAGTGCGGCCACAGGGCGGATGAGCGGCAGCCTGCGGATCAACACGCTGGGCATGGCGGCGCGGCAGCTCATCGCGCCGCGGCTGGGACGTTTCCACCACGCGCATCCTCACGTGGCGCTGGACATCGTGGTGGATGACAGCTTGAGCGACATCGTGGCGGGCCGTTTCGACGCCGGCATCCGCGTCGGGGGCCAGCTGCAGAAGGACATGGTGGCCGTGCGCCTGACGCCCGACCTGCCGATGCTCGCCGTGGCATCGCCGGGCTACCTGGAACGTTGCGGCACGCCGCATTCACCCGCCGATCTGCCCCACCATGCCTGCATCAATTGGCGGCTGCTGGTGGACGGCCCGTGTTACCGCTGGGCGTTCGAGAAGAAGGGCAAGCGGACCGAGATCGCCGTCGAAGGACCGCTGGTCACCAACCACGCCGACATCGGCATCGCGGCCGCGCTGCAAGGGCTTGGCATTGCCTATGTCTTCGATCAGGAGGGGGTCGACGAGCCGCTGGCGCAGGGGCGGCTGGTGCGGGTCCTGGCCGACTGGGCGATCACCCGCCCGGGGCTCTTTCTGTACTACTCGAACCGGCGCCACCAGGCTGCCACGTTGGGCGCGTTCATCGACTGTCTGCTGGACCGTGACCTCCCCGCGCCTGCGCGCCGGGCCGTCGCCCAGTGAATGCGCCGGCCGGAGCGCCGATGCTCGAGCAGGTTCGCCGACCGGCCATCGACGGAACGGCGCAGCGCCCGACGTACTGATCCTCCGATGCGGGCACGGCGGCCTCCTTGGCCCGTGCAGACCCAGCAACACGCTGGCGGCCGGGCTGGCCGTCCCTCTCCAAGGTCGGGGGTCTGGGCAGACCCAGGGTCGCGGCGCCGCGCCGGACTTGCTGTGCAGCGAGGGCCCCAACCGTGGGGCGATGTGCGGCAGGGCGGCAGGAATCAAAGTGGAGGCACAGGTTGATGACCTCGGCCTGTGTGATTCCCACCCACCCCAACCCTTTGCACCTGGAGCTTCCTCATGAACACCATCCCCACCCTCGCCATCGCCCTGGTCGCCGCCACCCTGTTTGGCGCGACGTCCGCTGCCAACGCACAAGGCCTGACCCGTGCGCAGGTGCTGGCCGAACTGGCCGAAGCCCAACGCACCGGCAACATCGTGCTGGGCGGTGAAACCGGCCTCAAGGCCAACGAGCTGTATCCGCAGCTGTACCCGGCGCCGGAGATGCCTACCGCCAAGACGCGCCAGCAGGTGCGCGATGAACTGGCTGCGGCCCTGCGCAGCGGTGACTTCATCGCCGATGGCGAAAGCGGCTTGAAGGCCCATGAAGTCTTTCCGCATCGCTACCCGGCTCGCCCGGTGGTGATGGGCAAGACCCGGCAGCAGGTCCGCGACGAGCTGTTGCTGGCCATCCGCCTGGGTGACGCCCCCAGCCTCGGGGAACACGGCCTGACCCCGGCGCAGCGTTCGCCTGAGAGCTTCGCGGCCGTGCGTGCCGAACACCAGCGCGCCCTGATGGCCCAGCAGGCGAGCACGGTGTCGCAGAACGCCCGCGACACCACGCCGCGCTGATGTCGTGGCGGCCACCATCGGCTGCGCGTTGCAGCCGGTGGTGGCTGATCCCGACCCCCGACCTTCGGCGGAGCGTCGGTCGGCCCTTCAGGGCTGGGGCCGCGCACAGCCTGCGCTGACGATCGTCAACACCCACCACCACTCCCCGGGCCACCCCATGAACCTCCCGTTTGTGCCACCCGTTGCCACCGGCAGCCTGACGCTCACCACCGCGTCCGGCATGCCCGTGGCTGACGACCAGAACAGCCTGAGCGCCGGCGTGCGCGGCCCGCTGCTGCTGCAGGATGTGCACCTGATCGAAAAACTGCAGCACTTCAACCGTGAGCGCATCCCGGAACGCGTCGTGCACGCCAAGGGCAGCGGCGCACACGGCAGTTTCACCGTCACCCACGACATCACCCGCTTCACCAAGGCCCGGCTGTTCGCGGCCCTGGGCAAGCGCACGGCGGTTTTCGTGCGCTTCTCGACCGTGGGCGGCGAGCGCGGCAGCGCCGACACCGAACGCGACCCGCGCGGCTTCGCGGTGAAGTTCTACACCGAAGAAGGCAACTGGGACCTGGTGGGCAACAACACGCCGGTCTTCTTCATCAAGGACCCCGTCAAGTTCCCCGACTTCGTGCACACGCAAAAGCGTGACCCGCAGACGAATCTTAAGTCGCCGACGATGATGTGGGACTTCTGGAGCCGCGCGCCCGAGAGCCTGCACCAGGTGACGATGCTTTTCAGCGACCGCGGCACGCCCGACGGCTACCGCTTCATGCACGGGTTCGGCAGCCACACCTTCAGCCTCGTCAACGCGGCCGGCGAGCGTGTGTGGGTCAAGTGGCACCTGCGCTCGATGCAGGGCATCCGCAACCTCGACGCAGCGCAGGCCCAGCGGCTCGCCGGTGCGGACCCGGACCACGCGCAGCGTGACCTGGTCGACGCCATCGCGCGAGGCGATTTTCCACGCTGGGAGCTGAGCGTGCAGGTGGCCACCGATGCCGAGCTGGCCGTGTGGGGCCAGCGCACGGGCTGGAACCCCTTCGACCTCACCAAGGTGTGGCCCCATGCCGACTTTCCGCGCAAGCCTGTCGGTGTGCTGGAACTCGACCGCAACGTGGAGAACTACCACGCCGAAACCGAGCAGGCGGCCTTCAGCCCTGCCAACGTGGTGCCGGGCATGGGCTACAGTCCCGACAAGATGCTGCAGGGCCGGCTGTTCGGCTACCACGATGCCCAGCTCTACCGCGTGGGCACCAACCACCAGCACCTGCCCGTGAACGCGCCGCGGTGCCCGTTTCACAACCACCAGCGCGACGGGCAGATGGCCATCGCCCCGGTGGGTGCCGCGCCGAACTACGCGGCCGTGCGCGCTGAGGGCACGCAGCCGCAGGGCCTGGGCCACGGCGAGCCCGGGTTGGCACTGCAGGGCAGCGCCGGCCGCTTCGATGCCCGTGGCCATGAAGACGACACCTCGCAGGCCGGCCTGTTGTTCCGCCTGATGGATGCGTCCGCCCAGCGCCGCCTGTGCGACAACATGGCGGCCTCCTTGAGCCAGGTGTCGGCAGCGCATTCGGCAGAGATCCGGGCGCGCTGGATGATGCTGCTCTACCAGGCCGACAAGGCCTATGGCGACGGTGTGCTGCAGGCGCTGACGCGCATCGATGCTTGAGCCTCGCCAGGTGAGCTGGGCCGCGGTGTGACTTGTTTCACACCTCGCCAGCGACCGCAGCCACAGGTGGCGCAATGGGCAAGCGAGAAGCGCAACAAGCAGCAATTCCACTGGACCCGGCAGGGTCGGCTGGACACGATCCCGGCACCCTGTCAACCAAGCGCCACCTGCGGCACTTCGCAAGATGAACACACGATCGCTGCCCGGCGTGGATCTCCCTCCACGCCGGTTGTTGTCCGCCCTGATGCTGGCCGCTGTGCTGAGCGCCTGTGGTGGTGGGGGTGGCCAGGGGTCGGAGCCTGTCGTCGTGACACCTGCGCCAACACCCGTTCCGGCGCCCGCTCCGCCGCCGCCCGCTCCGCCGCCACCCGTGGGCGGCAGCCCGGTCGAGCCCGTTCTGGAAACCCCCGCACCCGCGCCCGCGCCTGCGCTGCCGACACCGGGTGCGCCACCGGCCGCCCCGGTGCCACCGCCCTTGATGCAACTGCCCACGGGTGTGGACCTCAGCCGGCCCGGCGTGGCCGTGCGCCCCACGGCGGCCAGTGCATCGAGCTCGATCAACGCCGGCAGCGATGCCGCCAAGGCCGTCGATGGCAGCCTGGGCACCCGCTGGGAGAGCGCGCACAGCGACGCGCAGTCCATCCAGTTCGACTTCGGCGCCAAGACGCACCTGGGCGCGATGAAGCTGGTCTGGGAGGCGGCCTATGGCAAGGAGTACGCCATCGAGTTCTCCGACGACGGCAGCACCTGGTACCAGGCGCGCTACGTCACCGGCGCCAAGGGCGGCACGGAAGAGTTCTTCAACCTGCGTGCCCATGTGCGTCACGTCCGCATCCGTGGCGTGGCGCGGGCCACGCAATACGGCTATTCGCTCTTCGAGGTGGAGTTCAAGTCGCCCGGCAGCGACAACACCTCGGCGCTGATGGCCACCTCGGCCGAACCTTTCCCCGCCGACGGCGCGGCGCTGGCGCTGGCGCCCACGGCCCGTGCACCGCTGGAGATGGTGCAGTTCACACTGCCGGATGGCCGCCTGGTCACGCGCTTCGGCATGGTCGGCCGCTCGCGCCATGCCCGTGAGCGCGGCGAGGAGTGGAACGAGATCGGCCACGGGCCGAACGACACCGTCGATGCGGCCGGTCGGCCTGTCGACAAGGGCCCGGGCGCGCACCTGAACTTTGTCGCCAACTACTTCAAGAACCGCACCTGGGGCGTGGAGTTCATCGACGACAGCCAGGTGCCCGGCGTGACACGGCCCAAGCTCATCGTCAACCAGTACTACCTGCAGGCCCAGAAGGGCGGCGGCCACGCCTTTGTGCGCCGCTTCGACAGCGTCGGCGTCACCGGCTTCGGCTGGATGACGCCGGGCACCCTGCTCGACAACAGCACCTACAGCGATCCGGGCACCGCCTGCCCCGTGGTGCCCAAGCCGCCCGAAGGCGCGCTGCGCCGGCCCACCAGCGGCTTCGCCAACGTGGTGGGTGCCAACGACGGCTGCAGCGTGGTGCTGGACCAGTACCCGTCGCACTCCGCCCTCGCGCCAGACGCTAACGGCGTGCTGCTGCCCAATGGTGTGAACGTGCCTGCGCGCGCGCTGAAAGCAGGCGATGTGCTCGAGTTCACCGGCTCGTTCTTCTCCAGCCCCGAGGCCATGCGCGCGGTCGGGGACGACGGCGCCTTCCGCTACTACACCAACGAACTGACCTATGTCGTCGGCGCCGGCTTGAAGCCCTGGTACGGCGTGCAGCCGCGCCTGATGAACGCGCCCTTGCCCAACGAGACCCTGGCCGGTGGCATCGGCTCGGTGTCCTACGACTACGCCGACAACGCGCAGTTCATTTTCCAGCAGCCGTTCAACCACATCGGCATCCAGAACATGCAGCGTTTTGTCGAGGGCCGGCGTCTGATCCACACCCACATGTGGACCGGGCAGCACACCGAGGCCGGCAACGACCGCTACGACGCCGCGGTGGGCCTGCAGGGCCCGCGGTTCAACCAGCCGAGCTGTTTCGGTTGCCACGTGAACAATGGCCGTGGCGTGGCGCCGGCCTTCATCAACCAGCGGCTGGACACGATGTCCGTGCACGCTGCGGCCGTGGGCGCCGGCGGTGAGCAGGTGCCGCACCCGGCCTACGGCGCGACCGTGCAGATGAACGCACGTTCGCTCACCACCGGCCAGCTGCAGGACTGGGGCAACAGTGTCCGCGTGGCCGGCTTCGAGACACGGTCCGTGCAGCTGGCCGACGGCACCGCGGTGGAACTGAGCAAGCCGCTGCTCAGTTTCGACGGGCCCCGGCCCGAGCTGTTTTCGCTGCGCAGCGCGCAGCCGATGGTTGGCATGGGTCTGCTCGAGGCGGTCGCCGACGCGGAGATCCTCTCGCGGGTGCGCACCAGCCCCGATGCCGACGGCGTGCTGGGCAGCGCCAACTATGCCTACGACCCCGAGACGCGCGAAGTGAAGCTCGGGCGGTACGGCTGGAAGGCCGCCAAGGCGAGTCTGCGCCACCAGGCCGCATCGGCCGCGCTGTTCGACATGGGGGTGACCTCACCGCTGTACCCCTCGCGCGATTGCCAGGCGGGCCCGGCGGCCTGTGCCGCGGGCGCGCCGGCGCGCGGCCTCAGCGAAGAAGAGCTCACGCTGATCACGCGCTACCTGCGCCTGCTGGCCGTGCCGGCACAGCGCAGCGTGCCCAGCGGCTTCCCCAAGGGCGTGGCGCCGCTGCCGTACCTGGACGTGAACGCGGCGCAGGTGGCGCAGGGCGCTCGCCTGTTTGAGAGCACAGGCTGCGCCGCCTGCCACACCAGCTCGATGGGCACCGGTGGTCTGTCGGAGATGGACGAGGCCCGCAACCAGCTGATCAAGCCCTACACCAACCTGCTGCTGCACGACATGGGCCCGGGCCTGGCGGACGGGCTGGTGGAAGGCCAGGCCAGCGGCAGCATGTGGCGCACACCGCCGCTGTGGGGCATCGGCTACACCGAGTTGCTGGCGGCCAGTGCCGGCGTACCCGTGGGCTATCTGCACGACAGCCGCGCGCGCTCGCTCACCGAAGCCATCTTGTGGCACGACGGTGAAGCGGCGGCGAGCCGCCGGCGCTTCGAGGCACTGCCCAAGGCGGATCGCGACGCGCTGCTGGCCTTCCTGCGTTCGTTGTGAAGACGCACATGACGCCCGATCAACCATCCGAGCCCGTGCATCCCGACCGCCGCCGGCTGCTGGTGCTGGCGGCGGCCGGCGCCGCCGTGGCCGCTTGCGGCGGTGGTGGTGCACCGACGCCACCGCCACTGGCTCCCGCGCCAGTCCCCGCTCCGCCAGACCCCACGGCGCCGGGCCCGACCAAGAGCGCCAAACGTGGCATCGCCTACGACCTGGTCTCGGACGCCGACCAGGCGGCGTTGGCGCCCGGGGTCAGCTGGTGGTACGACTGGAGCGCCCAGGTGCACGGTGGCGACACCGCCGCCTTGCGTGCGCGCCATGGCATGGACTTTGTGCCCATGCTCTGGAACGACAACTTCGACGATGCGCAGATCCGCCAGCTGCTGCTGGCCGACCCGTTGATCCGCCATCTGCTGGTGCTCAACGAACCCAACCTGGTGGACCAGGCCAACATGAGTCCGGCCGCCGCCGCCGCAGTCTGGCCCCGCTTCGAGGCCCTGGCCAGCGCCACCGGCGTGCAGATCGTCGGGCCGCAGATGACCTGGGGCACCATGCCGGGTTACCAGGACCCCATCGTCTGGCTGGATGCCTTCTACGCGGCCTATCGCGGCGCCAACGGCGGCCGCGATCCGCGCATCGACTGCCTGGGCTTTCACTGGTACGACTACGGCCTGGCCGCGCAGCTGGATCGCCTGGCCCCGTACGGCAAGCCGTTCTGGGTGACCGAGTTCGCCAACTGGCATGTCGGTGATGGTGCGGCGCAGATTGACACGGTGGCCAAACAACTGGCGCAGATGCGCGAGCTGGTGGCCCTGTGCGAGGCGCGGGCCGATGTATTGCGCTACGCCTGGTTCACCGGGCGCTGGCAACCGGATCCGCACTTCACCAGCCTGTTGCAGGGTCCGGGCGAACTTTCGGAGCTGGGGCGGGCTTATCTCGAACTGCCTGCTCGCGCTGCTTGAAGGCCTTCAGGTTCAGAAGCTCTTCCTGGGCTCGATTGCAGGCTGTCGGCGTGTCCCCACCGGAGCTGTTCCGGCGCAGCGGCTTGCCGTGGGCGGGCGCCAGCCAGGGCCTGACCCTCAACCCGGCGCAGTGGTTCGCCCTCTGGCGCACGATGGCCAGCATGGGCGTCGACCCGGGCATCGCGTTCAGTCTTGCGGCCGACGAATTGGCCGCTCCGCAGCCCCTGGGCCTGGTCTTGCAACATGCACGCAGCCTGGGGGACGCGCTGGCGCGCATCCAGCGTTATCTGCATGCCTGCACACCTGCCACGATGGTGATGCAGGTGGTCGCCGAGGAGTGCTTGATCAGCTTTGTTTGGCCGCCCTCTCATGACGCCGTGCCGGCGCTGCTGCTCGACGCCACGCTCGGCGCGATGGCCGAGGTAGGGCGCCGCGGGGTCGGCCCGGCCTTCGCCCCTGCACGCGTGGAGCTGTGCCGCCGCGCCGCGCATGGCGACTGCCACGTCGCGTTTTTCCAGGGCCCGGTGGCATTCGGTGCCACGCGCGATGCCATCGTGTTTCGCAGCGAGCAACTGAGCCTGCCGTTCCAGACCTACCAGGCGGGCCTCTCTGCCTTGCTGCCGACGCCGAGCGCAGCCGAGCAGGCCCAGTGGGTGTTGGCGCGGCTGCTCAGCGGGTGCCGGCCCGACATCGCCCAGGTCGCCCACGAGCTGGGCGTCAGCAGACGCACCCTTCAAAGGCGAATCACCGATGAAGGCCAGACCTTCCGTGGTCTGCTCACCGGGACCCGCCAGGGCCTGGCCCGTGGGTACCTCGCGCAGCGCTGCCTGGGGCTGGACGAGGTGGCCTTCCTGCTGGGCTTCGAAGACGGCAACTCGTTCTTCCGCGCCTTCAGGCGTTGGGAAGGGCAGACGCCCGGGGCGTGGCGCGCCGACGCCGTGAGGCCTTGAACCGCAGCCCACACGGCTGAAGCGTTCCTGCGTCGGTCGGAGGGCCGTGTCGGCAAAAGGTCGGGGTCTGGATGGGGACCTGCAGGCGATGCCGGGCGCGGGGCCGGCCGGCACGATGAGCCTGTCGAAATCGAGCACGCCCACACCGGGGTGCGACACCCGAAGGAGATCCCGATGAACCCCACCGAGCCTGCGCCGGCCCTGTCGACGACGCGCCGTCGTGTGCTGGTTGGCGGCGCTGCGGCAGCGGCGTCCCTCGGCCTGCCGTTGACGGCCTGGGGCGATGCCAGGCCCCGCATGCGACCCACGGCCCCGACCACCACCACGACCACCACGTCCACCACCACGACCCACCCTGAAAGGCAAACCATGAGCACCTTCACCACCCGCGACGGCACCCAGCTCTACTACAAGGACTGGGGCACCGGCCCCGTCATCAGCTTCAGCCACGGCTGGCCGCTGAACAGCGACGCCTGGGAGTCGCAGATGTTCCACCTGGCGTCCAACGGCTTCCGCTGCATCGCGCACGACCGCCGTGGCCATGGCCGCTCCAGCCAGCCCTGGAACGGCAACGACATGGACACCTACGCCGACGACCTGAACGAGCTGTTCACCGCGCTGGACGTGAAGAACGTGATGATGGTGGGCCACTCCACCGGCGGTGGCGAGGTGGCGCGTTACCTCGGCCGCCACGGCAGCGCACGTGTGTCCAAGGCCGTGCTGATGGGCGCCGTGACGCCCATCATGCTGAAGAGCCCCAACAACCCCCAGGGCCTGCCGATGGAAGTGTTCGACGGCTTCCGCCAGGCCTACCTGGCCGACCGCGCGCAGTTCTTCCTCGACATCGCCAGCGGCCCGTTCTTCAACTTCAACCGACCGGGCGCCAAGGTGTCGCAGGGCATGATCCAGTCCTGGGTGTCGCAGGGCCTGATGACGGGCCACAAAAACGCCTACGACTGCATCAAGGCCTTCTCGGAAACCGACTTCACCGAAGACCTGAAGAAGATCGACGTGCCCACGCTGATCATCCATGGCGACGATGACCAGATCGTGCCGATCGCCGGTTCGGCGCTGCTGGCGGCCAAGCTGGTGCGCAAGGCCGAGCTGAAGGTCTACCCGGGTGGCTCGCACTCGCTGGGCGACACCTCGCGCGAGCGCTTCAACGCCGACCTGCTGGCCTTCGCCCGCGCCTGATGGCGGCGGGCAGCTCGTCAGGCCGAGACGGATCCGTCTTCCGTTTCGGTGGGTTCGAGCTCCGCGCGGTGCAGCGAAGCCTGCGCTGCGAAGGTCAGCCCGTCCACCTGGGCAGCCGGGCCTTCGATCTGCTGGTGGCGCTGTGCCGCCGCCCGGGCCAGGTGGTCTCCAACCGCGAGCTGCTGGCGGCGGCCTGGCCGAACCGGGTGGTGGACGAGGGCAGCGTGCGCGTGCACATTGCCAGCCTGCGCAAGACCCTGGGCGACGGCATCGGCGAGCGGCGCTACATCAGCAACGTGCCCATGCGCGGCTATTGCCTGGTGGTGCCGGTCGAGACGGTCAGCGAGGCGGCGGCCAGCTCACCCGCGGACGAAGGGCCTGATGCGCCGCCCGCGGAGCGCCGCGTCGCGCCGGCAGCGGGCCCGAGCTGGCGCCTGCCGGCGGGCGCCGGCCTCGTGGGACGCGACCGCGAGGCCGCCCTCCTGCTGCAGGACCTGCACCAACACCCTTGCGTGACGCTGGTGGGTGCTGGCGGCATCGGCAAGACCAGTGTCGCGCTGCCCGTGGCGCGGCGTTTCGCCGAAACGCAGGGTGCCGAGCTCGTGCTGGTCGAGCTGGCCGCCTTGAGCAAGGGCAGCAAGGGCGAAGGGGTGCCCATGGCCATCGCATCGGCCTTGGGCGTGGTGGTGACCGACCAGCAGCCCTTGCCGGCCATCACGCGGCAGCTGGTCGCCACGCGGCGTGTGCTGCTGGTGTTGGACAACTGCGAGCATGTGATCGACGGCGTGGCCATCGCGGCCGAGCACATCCTGTCCCAGACGACGGGCCTGCACATCCTGGCCACCAGCCGCGAGTCTCTGCGCATCCAGGGCGAGTGGGTGCGGCGCCTGGAGCCGCTGCCCGTGCCACCGCTGGCCAGCCCAGGCAGCCGGTGCAGCCTGGAGGAGGCGCGGGGTTACGCCTCGGTGCGGCTGTTCCTCGACCGGGCGGGCGCCGCGGCGGGCGGCTTCGAGCTGGCTGACGATGAGGTGTCGCTGCTGTGCCAGTTGTGCCGACGCCTGGACGGCATTCCGCTGGCCATCGAGCTCGCGGCCGGGGCCGTCGACGCCGTCGGGCTGCGTGGCCTGGTCGAGCGCTTGGGCAGCCGGCTGGGCAGCCGCCTGGTGCTGGTGGGGCGTGGCCGTCGCACCGCGTTGCCGCGCCACCAGACCCTGCGTGCCACGCTGGACTGGAGCCACAGCCTGTTGCCCGAGGCCGAGCAGGCGCTGCTGGCCCGGCTGTCGATCTTCCGCGGCGTGTTCACGCATGCGGCCGCGCTGGCGGTCTTCGATCGGCCGCCCGAGGTGCTGGACGAAGGCCTTGCGGGCCTGGTGGCCAAGTCGCTGGTGGTCAGCGAGAAGAGCGGGAGCGAGCGGGTCTACCGTCTCCTGGAGACCACGCGCGAGTACGCCGCCGAACGCCTGGTGGCCAGCGGCGAGCTTGATGCCGTGGCCTTGCTGCACGCAAATTTCCTGCTGCAGTTGCTGCGCGCGGCGCAGCCGGGACGCGAAGAAACACCCGCAGCGCAGCGTGGCGTCTCGACGCTGCGCTGGATCGACGATCTGCGCGAGGCCGTGTCATGGGCCACGGGCAGCGACCACACGCGTGGGCTCAGCGTGTCGCTGGTGGCGGGGTCGGCGCCGCTGTGGTTTGCTCATTCGCTGCTGGCGGAGTACCGGCTACTGGCCGAAGCGGCACTGGCCACCCTCACCGCCAGCCCGCCGGCCAGCCCACCGGCCAGCGTCAACGCCGAGGACGAGATGCGCCTCAGCGAGGCCTTGGGCCACGCGCTCTGGCACACCCATGGCGGGGGGGCCGCCATGAACGCGGCCTTCCACCGCGGCCTGGTGCTGGCCGAGCGGCTGCAGGCCACGGCCTACCGCCTGCGGTGCCGCTGGGGGCTTTGGCTGGTGTGCAACGCCGAAGGCGACCACGCCGGCTCGCTCCGCCTGGCCGAGCAGTTCGGCGACATCGCCGCGGCCAGCGACGACGCAGGCGTGCACCTGGCACACGAACGCATGATGGCGCTGGGCTGCCACTTCCAAGGCGACCAGGCGCAGGCACGCCGATACGCGCAGCGCGTGCTGCAAGGGGTGCCGACACGTGCTGCCGTGGCGCCGCGCGGCGATGCCCAGTTCGACCCCCGCGTGGCCGGTCTCACGGTGATGGCGCGTGTGCTCTGGCTGCAGGGCCTGCCATGGCAGGCCCTGCGCCATGCTGAAGAAGCGGTGAACGAGGCGCTGGCGATCGACCACGGCCTGTCGCTGTGTTTCGCCATCGCCATCGGCGCCGCACCCGTTGCCTTCTGGTGTGGCGGCCACGAACGTGCGCGCGCCTGGTCCGGCCTGCTGAAGCAGCGTGCTGACGAACGGGCCTTCCACTACTGGCAGGCCTTTGGCGATGGCTACCAGCGTGTGCTCGGGCTCCAGCCGGGCGACGCACTGCCGGCACTGGCCTTGGTGGGCCTGGCGCCGGTCGTGCCGCTGCGCGAGACCTTGAGCACCTTCCACCCCGGCTTTCTGGATGACGACCTGGCCGCGCGTGCCGAGCAGGGCATCGCGGGCTGGTGTGCGCCGGAGCTGTTGCGCCTGGTCGGCGAGCGTCAACGGCGCAGCCAGGCCCCGGCTTTGGCAGCGGCCACGTTTCGCCGCGGACTGGCGCTCGCACGGCAGCAGCATGCGCTGGCCTGGGAGCTGCGGTGTGCGACCAGCCTGGCGCAGATGAGCCTGGATCAAACAAGCCTGGCGCGGGGGCGCCGCGCCGAGGCCCACGCCAGCCTGCACGCGGTGTTGGCCCAGTTCACCGAAGGGCATGACACGCAGGACCTGCGCCGCGCCGGCGCAGTGCTCGAGCAACTGGCACGCCCCTGACGCGGCCGCGCGCCGCTGCGCGCCTTCACTCGACGCACCACAGCGCCCCACACCGCACCACAGCACATCACGCGCCTTGCCAAGGCTTGACAAGCCCTCACTGGCTGTTCGGGGCCGACGGCGACACCATGCAGCCATGCCCTGGACGGTGGTCGTCCGGGGCCCCGCAAGGAGTAGCCATGAACCCCGATCAAAACTGCCAGACGCTGCGCGTGGGCATCGTGCACAACGACGCCATCGTGGCCTTCGGCCTGCGCGCCATGCTGGAAACACAGCCCGACCTGGACATCCACCCGGCTGCCAAGGCAGCCAGCCTGCCCGGTGGTTGCGCCCTGGTCGTCTGCGATTTCGACACCGGCCTGGCGCTGGCGCAGGCCGCGCGCCGGGCCGCCGGCATGCTGTTCGGCGGCGCATCGCCGCGCATCCTGGTCTTCACGTCCAGCTTCAGTGAACAGGGCATCTGTCGGGCGCTGTCGCTCGGCGTTCACGGCTGCCTGCTGTCGGACGCATCGATGGACGAGGTCGTGCGCGGCGTGCGCACGGTCGCCAGGGGGCAGCGCTTCCTGAGCGCGGCGGTGGCCGACCGGGTGGCCGAAAGTTTTGTCTACGCGCCGCTGACACCGCGCGAGTCCGACGTGCTGGGTGGCCTGGGCGCCGGGCAGTGCAACAAGGCCATCGCACGCCACCTGGGCATCTCGGTGGGCACGGTGAAGGCGCATGTGAGCGCCCTCATGGACAAGATGAACGCCGGCAGCCGCACCCGTGTGGTCAGTGTGGCGGCGCAGCGTGGTCTGCTCGACGCCACGCGCCCGGCCTGACAAGGCTTCACAAGGCTTAACTCGCCATCGGGCACCGCGCCAGCCAGCATGGCGCCATGCACTGCGGCCTTGGCAGCGGTGCCCACAGCCACCCCGGGAGACCCCGAATGTTCACTTCAACACCCGTCAGCCGCACCCGGGTCCGGATCCAGCATGCCGACGCCGTCACCGCGGCAGGGCTGCGCTTCGCGATGCGCAACCGCGCCGACATCGAACTGTGCGAGGGCGACCTGCCCGCGGCCGGCTGCGATGCCGACATGACCATCTGCGATTACGCCACCGGCCTGGCCCTGGCACTCGCCAGCCGCCCGGCCGGCGCCCGGCCTGCGCCGATCCGGCTGCTGATCCTGACTGACCGCGACGGCGAACAGCAGGTGCGCCATGCCCTGCAACACGGCGTGCAGGGCTACCTGTTGCACGGCACCAGCGTCGAGGAGCTGATCCGCGCGGTGCATGCGGTGGGGCGCGGCCAGCGCTGCCTCAGCCCCGAGGTGGCGCAGCGCATGGTCGACAGCATGGCCCGTGAAGCGCTCACCAGCCGTGAAGCGCAGGTGCTGCAGCTGCTGGCCGTCGGCCACTGCAACAGGACCATCGCCGCGCAGCTGGGCATCGCGGCAGGCACGGTGAAGAGCCACGTGAGATGCATCCTGTGCAAGCTGGACGCCACCAGCCGGACCCAGGCCGCCAGCATCGCGTCGCAGCGCGGGCTGGTGGCACAAGGCAGGACCGCCTTGCACTGAAACACCCTCGGCCATCGCAACGTCCACTGCGTCGCCCATCCCCACGGCGCGCCAACCCCAAAGACCATCAAGAGACACCGTCATGGACCACTTGCAGTCGATGCGCGCCTTCGTCCACATTGCCGAGGGCGGCGGTGTTGCCCGTGCAGCCCATTTGCTGGGCCTGGTACCGGCAGATGCCGCGAAAGCCCTGTCCGACCTGGAGGCACATCTTGGCACCCGGCTGCTCAAGCGCCCCGGGGGCTTGACTCTCACGGCCAGCGGGCGCGCCTACCTGGCGCGCAGCCGCGCCATCCTGGCGGAACTGGCCGCTGCGGATGGCGAGGCTCGGGCGCGCGGCATGCCGGTCGAGCCCTCGGGCACGCTGCGCATCGTGGTGCCCATGGTCTTTGCTGTGCACCAGCTGGCCAAGCACCTGCCGGACTTCCACGCGCGGTTCCCGAAGGTGACCGTGGAGCTGAGTGCACCAGGTCTCGGGGCCGACGCTGAAGAAGGCCACGACCTGGCGATCCACTGGCGCCGTCTTCCGCAACGCCAATCGGCTCGGGCGCGACACCTGGCCCGTACCGATGTGATCCTCTGCGCCGCGCCGGAGTACCTGGACCGGCATGGTCGACCCGATGCGCCGGGCATGTTGTGCGAGCACAGCTTGCTGCTGCCGCCCAGGCCGGGTGGTCGCAGCAAACATCTTGAGCTCATGCGCAGGTCCAGCGGAGGCGGAGGAGGGCGCTTGGCCCGCGCACTTGTGCCCATCGGTATCGCTGCGCCCGTCAGCACCTCCCACGCTGAACTTGCCTATGCCAGCGCGCTGGCGGGGCTGGGCATCTGCGGCTTGCCATCGTTCATGGCCGAAGACGCGGTGCTGGAAGGCGCGCTCGAGCGAGTGCTGCCAGACTGGCATGTGGATCACCACGTGATCTGGGCCTGCACGCCGGCCCGCAGGCCCGAAGCCAGCCTCTCGCAAACGATGGTGGGCTTTCTGGTCGAGGCCTTCGGCGGCCAAGACCGCGATCCCTGGTTGAGTCCGCAGGTGGCGCAGTGATCGGTTGCCCGCCGATCTTCTGGCCAGCCCGTCGTACTTCCAGGGCTGAAATCTGCGCGATGAAGCCTGTCAATGGGCAGCCTGAGGCGGCACCCACGCCGACAGCGGTGCATGCCGGGCCACCAAGGCCTCCAGCCAGCTGACGAAGACACGCAGACGGGCGCTCATGTGCCGTCCTGGCGGGAACACCAGGTGCAAGGGCATGTGGCCGGCGTCCCAGCCGTCGAACAGCGGCAGCAGCTCGCCGCGCGCCAGGGGCGCATGGGCCATGTACTTCGGCAGCCAGAGCACGCCCATGCCGGCGAGGCCAGCGGCAAGGTAGGCATTGCCGTCGTCGATGGCCACCACATGGCGGCCCTGCACGACCAACTGCACCCCTTGGCGTGACAGCACCAGTGGCAGCGCCTTGCCGGTGCGGGCATTCAGGAAGCCCACCACGCGGTGCGGGGTCTCGCCCTCCAGATCGCGCGGGTCCCGCGGGGTGCCTGCGCGCGCCACGTAACGGGGCGCCGCATACACGCCCAGAGGCAGCTCACCCACCCGGCGGGCGCGCAGCGACGAGTCGGACAGTTCGCCACCGCGCAGCACGCAATCCACGTTGTCGCCGATCACGTCCACGTGCCTGTCGCTGACGCCCAGGTCCAGCTGGATGTCCGGATAGCGGGCATGGAAGGTGGGCAGCGCAGGCACCAGCAAGGTCAACGCAAAGGGACTGGGCACATCCACGCGCAGCCGGCCCTTGGGGGCGGCCATGGCGCCGGTGAGGCTGGCATCAGCGTCCTGCAGGTCGGCCAGCAGCCTGACCACGCGCTCGTAGTAGGCCGCGCCTTCGGGCGTGACCTGCACCTGCCTGGTCGTGCGGTTCATCAGCCGAACCCGCAGCCGGCCTTCGAGCTGCTGCACCAGCTGGGACACGGTCGTCTTGCTCAGGTTGAGCGTCTGCGCCGCCTTTGTGAAGCTGCCGGCTTCCACCACGCGTGCAAAGGCCTGCAAGGTGCTGAAACGGTCCATCAGGTCACCTCATTGTCTGGATTTGCCAAACAGTGATTGTGAAACAGGCCTGTTTATCCATCAGCCGTGCACTTCTAGAGTCGCTCCATTGTTTCTGAAAGGACGTGCCATGTCTGCTGCCCGCGACGCCGTGTTTCCCGCCGACCGCCATGCGCTGTATGCGCTGCACCGCTATTCACCGGCCATCCGCGCCCATGGGCTGCTGTTCGTCTCCGGTCAGGTGGGCAGCCGGCCCGATGGTTCGCCCGAGCCGCAGCTCGATGACCAGGTGCACCTGGCATTCCAGAACCTCAACGGCATCCTGGCGGCGGCGGGTTGCAGCTTCGCTGACGTCATCGACGTCACGGTGTTCATGGTCAACCCGGAGGCGCACTTCGAGCGCGCGTGGGCCGTGGCGGCGGCGTACTGGGGCGAAGCCCCGTATCCCACGGCAACAGCGGTGGGTGTGACCTGGCTGTCCGGGTTCCAGTTCGAGATCAAGGTGGTGGCGAAGCTGCCTTGATCCGCCCGAGCCCTGTCCGCGCCCGCGTCTGCGATGCGCGCTGGAGACGGGTGGTGTTTGCAGCCACGATACGCTGGAGACAGCCTACCGGGTGCAGGATGGCTCAGCTGCTGTGGACCGACGCAGCGCCTGCCACGGCTCACCCTGTTGGTTTCGCGGCGGGTGGCGACCAGGGGCTGAGTCGGTGGGCCCCTCGACGGGCCACAGACATGGGCCCGTCGCCGAGAGAATCACGCGGCCAGCGCCTGCCCGCGTTTCTTGCGGAGCACCGGCGCGGCGTCTACCGGCGCGGCGACCACTTGCGCGATGACCACTTGCGAGATGACCACTTGCGAGATGACCATGCGCACGCTGCTCTGCAAAACCGCCACCGCCTTCTTGTCGCCCGACAGGTGCTTCAGCAGGGCCTGCTGGAACAAGCCGTCGAACATGGCGTAGGCCACGGCGCTCGGCACGCGGACCGGTTCGCCGGCGATCTCTGCCAGGCGTGACAAGACACGCCAGATCATCTTCTCCAGACTCTTGTCGATCTCGCCCACGTCGTCACGGAACGCCGGCTCGAACAAGGATTGCGCGCGCAGGTCGTACCAGAGCCGGTGCATCGGCGCCTCGTCGCGCAAGGTGTCGCCCAGTGCGGTGACAAAACCATCGAGCAGTTCCCCAAACTCGGTGGCCTGCGCCGTGATGTCGTCGTAGCGGTGCACACAACGCGCCTTGTACTGCCTCACGCTGCACAGGATCAGGTCGACCTTGTCGGTGAAGTAGTAGTGCAGCACACCGTGCGAGAACTCGGAGTTCTGTGCGATCTCGCGCAGGCTGGTGCGGGCATAACCGAGTTCGGCCAGCGTGGTCAGCGCCGCTTCGCCGAGCTCGGCGCGGCGTTCGGCGAACTTGTGGTCGCGGGGGCGGGGAGGCGTGGCCATGCCCAGATTGTAAGGAGACCGGCCGCACGTGTACCAGCGTCGAACATCTGCGCACACAGCGGCTTGACACCCGTCCAAACCCTGCTTGACACCTGTCCAGACGGCTCCTAGGATCAAACCGCTTTCCTTGACAAGTGTCCAAAAACGACTGGAGACAGCATGAACAAGTTTGATCTGAGTGGCCGCAAGGCCTTGGTGACCGGCGGCGCGCGTGGCCTTGGTGAAGGCATGGCACGGGCCCTCGCGGCGGCCGGTGCGTCGGTGATGATCGGCGACGTGCTGACGTCGCTGGGCCGTGACGTGGCCGGCAGCCTGGCCGCAGGCGGTGTCAAGGCCGGCTTCGTGCCACTGGACGTGACGAAGGAGGATGACTGGCTGGCGGCCGTGCAGGCCACGGTCGACACGCTGGGTGGCTTCGACATCCTGATCAACAACGCCGGCATCGAGGTCACCGCACTGGTGGCCGACATCGAGGCGGCCGACCTGCGCCGCATGCTGGACGTCAACATCGTCGGCACCGCGCTGGGCCTGAAACACGCCTTCCGGGCGATGCGCCCGGGTGGCGCTGCCGGCCGGGGCGGCGCAGTGGTCAACATCTCGTCGGTGGCCGCGACCATCGCGTTCCCGGCGATCGCGGGGTATTCGGCCACCAAGTCGGCGGTGGACCGGCTCACACGGGTCGCGGCGATGGAGTCCGGCAAGCTGGGTTACGGCGTGCGGGTCAAC
The DNA here is from genome assembly GCA_018780805.1 of Rubrivivax sp. GTDB lineage: Bacteria > Pseudomonadota > Gammaproteobacteria > Burkholderiales > Burkholderiaceae_C > Rubrivivax. The sequence continues at coordinate 46,538 of JADMJD010000030.1, forward strand.
TGCATCTACCCGGGCCTGGTGCCCACCGAGATGGGCATGAAGCTGGCCGCCGATGTGGTGGCCGCCGGCCTCTTCGCCTCGGCCGAGGCCGCGGTGGGCGCGATCATCGAACAGACCCCGGCGGGTCGCCTGGGCGAGGTGGCCGACATGGCCGATGCGGTGGTTTTCCTGTGCTCCGACGCCTCGCGCTTCATCACCGGCGCGGGCCTGCCGGTGGACGGCGGCATGGGCATGTGAACCCGCAGCAACAGGAGACAACCCCATGAGCAGCAACAAAAAGCCCGTCGTCGTCTACGGTGCCTCGGGCTACACCGGCCGTCTGGTCTGCGAGTACCTGCGCGAGTACGGCATTCCCTTCATCGCCGCGGGCCGCAGCGGCGAGAACCTGCACGCCGCGATGCGTGCCCATGTGCCTGGCATCGAGACGGCCAGCTACGAGGTGGCGGAGGTGCCGCACACGGTCGAGGCATTGACCACCCTCTTCAAGGGTGCGTCGGTGGTGCTGAACACCGTCGGGCCCTTCGCCCGGTTTGGCCACGAAGTGGTGCAGGCCTGCCTGGCCAGCCAGTGCCACTACACCGATACCACCGGCGAGCAGGACTGGCTGATCACGCTGGACCAGGAATACGGCGCACGCTTTGCGGCCGCCGGCCTGCTGCTGTCACCGGGCCTGGCCCACATGTACACCACGGGCGAGATCGCGGCGCAGCTGTGCCTGGAGACCCCGGGGCTGGACACGCTGGACATCGCAGTGTTCTGGGGCGGCAGCCCGACCATCGCGTCGACGCAGACCATCCTGGTCAACGCCGCGATGGCCAAGGCCTACCACCTGGTGCAGAACGAATACGTCGAACACCAGCCCGATGCCGGCCTGTACAGCCTGAACTTGCCCGGGCAGCACGAAGCGGCGCTGGCCTTGCCCTGGGGTGGCACCTCGCACCCGGTCTGGTTCAAGCGCGATCCGCGTGTGGCCAACGTCAAGGTGCTGGGCGGGGTCTTCAACAAGGGCCTGATGCAGGCCGTGCCGCAGATCGTGGCGGCCGCGATCCAGGCCACCGAGGGCATGGACGCCGATCAGCGATATGCCGCGCTGGCGAAGACAGCATCCGAGGTCATGAACAGCATGCCGCCGCGCGAGAACCCACGGCTCAACAAGTCTGTGGACTCGGTGCATGCCTCGGGCCCGCTGGCGCGGGCGCACTGTGTGATCTATGGCAACTGCAACTACAAGCAGACCGGTCTGCTGCAGGCCTTTGCGGCGGCATCCCTGCTGCAGCAGGCGCCGCGCCGCGCGGGTTTTGCGTCGGGCTGCCAGGCCTTCGGCCACCACGAGCTGCTGGGCGCCTTGCGCAGTTTCGGGTTGGTGCAGCCGCCGGTGCTGACGGTGCACCGCTGAGCAGGCGCGGCCATGCGCTTGATCGACTACCTCGACAAGGGGGCGATGCTGGGTGAGGGCTCGCCCTGCCTGAGCATGGGTGCGGTGCACTGGTCCTACGGCGACGTGCAGCGTTTCAGCCACCGTGTGGCGCGTGGGCTGCAGCGCAGTGGCATCGCACCCGGCGACAAGGTGGCCGTGCTATCGAGCAACCACCTGCAGGCGTTTGCCTGTGTCTTCGGCATCTCGCGGGCGGCGGCCGTGTGGTGCCCGGTGAACCCGCGCAACGAGGCGGCCGAGAACCGCTTCGTGCTCGACGCCTTCGACTGCGTGGCGCTGATCTTCCACAGTGCCTACGCGCCGATGGTGGCGCAGATGCTGGGGCAGGGGGTGGGGCAGGGGGTGGAGAAGACGCACGCAGGCCTGCAGAAGCTGCGGGTGCTGGTCTGCATCGACCAGCCCTGCGACTTCGCGCCCTCGCTGGACCAGTGGCTGGAAGCCGTGGACGACACGCCGCTGGCCGTCACGCCGGCCGACGAGCTGGTCATGATCGCCGGCACCGGCGGCACCACCGGCAGCCCCAAGGGCGTGATGCTGTCGGCGCAAAACCTCGAGACCATGACGGCGCTCACCCTGATGGGTTACCCGTTCGACGGCCGGCCGTGTTACCTGGCGCTGGCGCCGCTGACCCATGCCGCCGGGGTCTTGTGCCTGCCGGTGATGGCGCTCGGCGGCCGGGTGGTGATCCTGCCCAAACCAGACCTGACGGACTTCCTCGCATCGATCGCGCAGCACCGCGTCACGCACACCTTCCTGCCGCCGACGCTGATCTACATGCTGCTCGAACACCCGCTGCTGGCGCAGACCCCGCGCGATTCGCTGCAGTGTTTTTGGTACGGTGCGGCGCCGATCTCGGCCGCACGGCTGGAAGAGGCGCTGACGAAGATCGGCCCGGTGATGGCGCAGCTCTTCGGCCAGACCGAAGCGCCGATGATGATCTCAATGATGGCGCCACGCGACCACTTCCATGCCGACGGCTCGGTGGCGCGGCAGCGCTTGACGTCGGCCGGCCGGCCCGGGCCGCTGGTGCAGGTGGCGACCATGGACCCGGAGGGCCGCCTGCTGGCGCGTGGCGACACCGGCGAGATCGTGGTCCGCAGCTCGCTGGTGATGATGGGCTACTACAAGGACCCGCCCGCCACCCAGGAGGCGGGCCGCTTCGGCTGGCACCACACCGGCGACATCGGCCGCATCGACGACGAAGGCTTTCTGCACATCGTCGACCGCGCCAAGGACATGATCATCACCGGCGGCTTCAACGTCTACAGCGTCGAGGTCGAACAGGCGCTGATGCAGCACCCCGACATCCAGGACAGTGCGGTGATCGGCCTGCCGGACGACAAATGGGGCGAGAAGGTCGTGGCGGTGGTGCAGCTGCGCGCGGGGCGCCAGCTGCAGCCGGATGAGATCGTTGCCTTCGTGAAGTCTCGCATCGGCAGCGTGAAGGCGCCCAAGTGGGTGGACGTGTGGCCGGACCTGCCGCGCTCCAAGGTGGGCAAGGTGCTCAAGAAGGACATCCGCACCGAGCTGCTGAAACGTGCCGCCGGGGATCTGCAATGAGCAAGGCCTTTGTCGCGGGTGTCGGCATGGTCCCGTTTGCCAAGCCCGGTGCCAGCCTGCCCTACAACGAGATGGGTGCCGCTGCCGGCCGGCTGGCGCTGGCGGACGCCGGCATCGGCTTCGATGCGCTGCAACAGGCTTATGTCGGTTATGTCTACGGGGACTCCACCAGCGGGCAGAAGGCGGTCTATGCGCTGGGCATGACGGGCATCCCGGTCTTCAACGTCAACAACAACTGTTCGACCGGCTCGACGGCCTTGTTCCTGGCCCGCCAGGCCATCGAGAGCGGTGCTGCCGACTGCGTGCTGGTGCTGGGTTTCGAGCAGATGAAGCCGGGGGCGCTGGGCACGGTGTTCGACGACCGCCCAAGTCCTTTCGAGGACTTCGACAGGGCGGCCGAGGCCTTGGTCGGCATGCCTGACTTGCCACTGGCCTTGCGTTACTTCGGCGGTGCCGGCCTCAGCCACATGCAGAAGTACGGCACCCCGCTCGAAGCCTTTGCCAGCGTGCGCGCCAAGGCCAGCCGGCACGCCGCGCGCAACCCGCTGGCCCTGCTGCGCCGGGAGCTCACGGTCGACGATGTGATGCATGCGCCGGTGTTGTGGCCCGGTGTGTTGACGCGGCTGATGGCTTGCCCGCCGACCTGTGGCGCGGCCGCCGCGGTGCTGGTGTCCGAGCGTTTTGCGAGGACCCGGGGCCTGCGGGCCGATGTCTGCATCGCTGCGCAGGCCATGACCACCGACCGGCCCGACACCTTCGACAGCCAGGACATGATGAAACTCGTCGGGTACGGCATGAGCCAAACCGCGGCGCAGCTGGTGTATGAACAGGCGGGCATTGGCCCGGAGGACCTGGATGTGGTCGAACTGCACGACTGCTTTGCGCAGAACGAACTCATCAGCTACGAAGCGCTGGGCCTGTGCGCCGAGGGTGAAGCGGCCGCCTTCATCGCCCGCGGCGACAACACCTACGGCGGCAAGACCGTCACCAACCCGTCCGGCGGCCTGCTGTCCAAGGGGCACCCGCTGGGCGCAACCGGACTGGCCCAGTGTTTCGAGCTGACGCAGCAACTGCGGGGCCAGGCCGAGCAGCGGCAGGTCCCGGGCGCCCGGGTGGCCCTGCAGCACAACCTGGGGCTGGGCGGGGCCTGCGTGGTGACCTTGTACCAGCAGGTGTGAGCGGGGCCGAGCGGCGCTCGCCCCGCCGCGCGCCTGTCATCCCGGTGCCAGGGGGCCGGTGCCGAAATGGGCGTGCAGCGCCGCCCGCAGCGCCGGCAGCCGCTCGCGGGCATGTGCTTCGCCGCGCGCCCGGGCGTCGATGAAATAGCGGTGCCTCGGGCCTGCCCAGTAGTCGAGATCAGGATGCAGCAGGAAGTCGGCCTGTGCCACCTCCGGATCAATGCGGGCACGGCGCCGCATGTCGCGCTCACGCATTGCCGCGGAGGCCTCGGCGGGCGTGCTGTCTGGCCGTGCGCTGACATCGACGGCGATGACGAACTGCGCGCCGGTGGCCCGCGCTGCCGACACTGGCACCGGGTAGGCTTCATCGCCGTCTTCGTACTCGATGCCAGCGATGCCCACTGGCGAGATGATCCCCGGCATGGCGCCGGATGCACGCACCGCCACACCTGTGTTGCCCTGGGTGAAGAAGCGCCCGGCCTTGTCGACACGCCGCGTGGCGGTGACGACCAGCCGGCGCGGCAGGTCTTCAATGCGCTGGCCGCCCACGCCCCGGTTGACGTAGTCCTGCAGCTTCTGGCCGTGGATCCAGCCCCGGTCGGCGAACAATGACGGGTCGAACACGGTCAGCGGCCCGCCATCGAATGAGCGCCGGTCGATCTCGGCGGCGCTCAGGCCGCTGGCCCAGAACGCGCCGATCAAGGCGCCCACGCTGCTGCCCACCACGAGGTCGGGCGTGATGCCGGCTTCCTCCAGCACGCGCAGCACCCCGATGTGGGCATAACCACGTGGCCCGCCGCTGCCGAGCACCAGCGCGATGCGAGGCACGGGCGCCAGGCGTGGCGGCATTGGCAGCGCCAGCGGTGCATCGGCGGACGTGTAGTCGAAGGCCGCGCAACCACCCAGCAGGGCAGCCAGCGGGCCGAGGAGGGAGACCACCACGGTGCGGCGCCCGACGCCCGCCGGCGGATGCTTGAAGGGGCTCGCATTCATGATGTGGCGCCATTGGGTTGGCGTTGAGTTGACAGTGTCAACACTGTATCGGATCATGGTTGACGGCGTCAACTTTGGTTCGCCATGCGACTTCCCATCCGGTCCATCGCCGGCCACGCGCGTCAGGAGACTTGTCATGAGCAGCACATCTGGGTCACTTCTTCAGCGCTTCGGCCCGTGGGCGCTTGTCACGGGGGCCTCTGACGGCATTGGCCTGGCGTTTGCGGCCGAACTGGCCGCCGCGGGGCTGAACCTGGTGCTGGTCGCGCGGCGTGCTGCGCCGTTGGAAGAACTCGCCACCGACCTGGAGCGCCGCCACGGCATCCGCTGCCAGGTCATGCCGCTGGACTTGGCCAGCCCGGATGCGATGCAAACGCTGGCGACGGCCACCGCCGGTCTTGAGGTTGGGTTGCTCGTGGCCGCCGCCGGCTTCGGGAGTGCCGGGCCGCTGATCGCGCAGCAGCCTGAGAACGAGACCGACATGGTGGCCGTCAATTGCACGGCTGTGCTGGCGCAGTGCCTGCACTTCGGCGCGCGCATGGCGCAGCGCCAAGGCGGTGGCGTGGTGCTGCTGAGCTCGGTGGTGGCCTTCCAGGGCACGCCGTGGTCAGCCAACTACGCGGCCACCAAGGCCTATGTGCAGTCGCTGGCCGAAGGCCTGCGGCGTGAGTGGGCACCGCAGGGGGTGGAGGTCATCGCCTGCGCACCGGGCCCGGTGGCCAGCGGGTTTGCGCGCCGCGCCGGCATGACGATGGCGCAGACGGTGGCGCCGGCGGTGGTGGCGCGGCAGACGCTGGCGGCGCTCGGCCGCCGGGGCACGGTTCGGCCGGGTGCCTTGTCCAAGCTGCTGGGCTGGGGCCTGGCGATGGCACCGCGCGTGCTGCGCGTCGCGATCATGGGCCGCGTCATGCAAGGCATGGTGGGCCAGGCCGGGCATGCGGCACGACAATGAGGGGTACACCGTGCTGCCACACCGCTCATGCCCAAACCCGAAACAAACGACGTTCCTGTCGACTTGAAGGAGGCTTGTGTCCGTGCGGCGCACGGCGTCATCGCCGAGCATGGGCTCGAGCGCCTGAGCCTGCGCGAGGTGGCGCGGCGCTTGGGGGTGTCGCACCAGGCACCCTACAAACACTACCCGAGCCGCGACCATCTGCTGGCCGAGGTGATCCGGCGCTGCTTTCGGCAGTTTGCCGACTACCTCGATGACCGGGGCGTCCATGCCGACCCGCGCGAGGACCTGGGCGCGTTGGGGCACCGTTACCTCTTGTTTGCGGCGGAGCACCCGCTGGAGTACCGGTTGATGTTTGGCACGCCCTGGCCGGCGCCAGCCGGGCAGCCGGGCTTGGTGGAAGATGCTCGCCACGCACTGGAGGTGCTTCGAACGGTGCTGCGCCGCCTCCACGGCGCGGGCCGGGCCCAGCGCACGCGGGTCGATCTGGACGCGATGTTCATCTGGTCGCAGATGCATGGCCTGGCCTCGATCACGCAGGCCAACGTCATGGACCACCTTGGCCTGGTGCCGCAGGCCAGCCGGCAGATGGTGCCGCACGCGATGCACATGCTGTCCCTGGCGCTGGGAGCGGCGCTGGTCGATCCAGGTGTTTTGGCTCGAGGTTCGGATTGAGTGTCAGACCGTCGCGGCCCGGCCGAGGCGCCAGTGGATGGCCGCAACCGCCCAGACCGGACTGTCCTGGCTGACCGCCATCAGCGCGGTGAACGTCGCCAGCAAGTTCACGGCTGTCCCTGCGGCGAACATGTCACGCCACAGGACCGTCCGCACAGGCACTTCGCCATGCCAGCGTCGGGCGAAGAACGCGTTCAATTGCGCGGAGCGCATTCTGGCGCGCCTGGCCTTTTGTGAGGCGAACCGCGCCACTGTTCGACGTCGGCCGACGGGGCTGCTGCTCGGTTTTGGCGCGAGTGTCAAAGTGGTCTGCGCAGATCAACATGCATCGCACCTGGCGCGAGGGGTCACGTTTTGACGATTCCTGGTGGGAGCTCAAGTGTCGCTGGGTCGCCATCGATGGCGCACAAGCAAGGGCACCGTGACCTTGCCAGGGATTGCGGAGTTGGTGGTCAGCGCCGGCTGGGCGGCAGCACGGGACTCATCCGCGCCAGCACCACGCGGCCATCGTCCAGGAGGCCGGCCCAGGCCGTGCCATCGGACAGCGCCGTGGCCTGCACCACGCGCGCAGGCAGGGGCAGGGCGCCTTCGTCGGCCCAGTCCCGTGCGGGGTTCACATGCAGCAGGGCCTGACCGTCCTGGCTGGGCAGCAGCAGCTGACCCTGCAGCCAGACGGCCAGGTCGGTTTCGCGCGCGCCGATGTGGTGGGTGCTGATGTCGGCCAGCAGCCGGCGGCGCAGCAGCCGCGCCCCGTCCAGGCGGTAGCTGTGCAGCACGCCGCCGATGTGTGGCGTGTGCACCGCCAACAGGTGCCGGCCGTCGGTGGTCGGTGCCAGCCAGCGGTGAAAGCCACCGACCGGCTCGCCCAGCGCGGCCAGATGCAGATGAGCGGGCCGTGCCGGGTCTGCGCTCAACAGGGCCAGCTGGCCGCCGTCCGGGCCGGAACGCACCGTCAGCAGGCCGACGGCAGCGGGCGGCCCGGGCAGCGCCACGGGTCGCGGTGCGATGTCCTCGAACACATGTGGTGCGGGCAGGTCCAGCGCACGCAGGACCTGCAGGCCATGGCGTTCCAGCCACAGGATGCGCGTCGCCTCGACGGTGTCGCCCAGCACACCATGCCTGTAGCGCTGCGCATCGGGGCCGGCGAGCACCACGATGTGGCCGCCATCGCCGCGGCCATCAAGGTCGGCCTGCAGTGGACGCGCATCGGGCAACAGCGCTTCGGACGACCGGGCCACGGCCAGCCAGCGCCCGTCGGCCGCAGGCTCGAAGCGCACCAGCAGGTGCCCGGCCGCCACCACGCCCAGGACGGCGAGCGGCAGGACCAGCAGACCGGCGTGCGGAGCCAGGCCTGCATCCGGCAGAACCCGGGCCCGGCCGGCGGCGATGTCGAACACCCACAGGCCGCCGCTGGCCGTGCGCGCGGCGACGCGCCCATGGCCGCTGGCCAGCGGTGTCTGCGGGTCCACGCCTTCGGCCAGGCGGCGTGGCACAGCGGGTGCGGGTGCCAAGGCCCAGAGCCCGCCATCCCGCGTCACACCCAGCAGGCCGGTGGGGCCACCCGCATGCAGCTGAGCCATCGGCGCGTGCGCCGGCAGCGCCTGCAGGCGCAGGGCCGTGTCCGCGGCTGGCGCTGCCAGGGCGCGGCGCCATGCCGTGACCAGCAGGCTGCTCGCCAGGCCGGTCAGCAGCGCGCTGCGTCGCAAGAGGGGCGGCATGTCGTGCGCGCTCAGGCCGTGCGCGCTCAGACGGCGGCGGCGTACTCGCCACGCGCCGGGTAGGCCTTTGCCAGCGCAAAGTCGATGGCCGCCAGGAGCTCGTCGAAGTGGGGCCGTGCAAACGGCATGGTCTGCACGGCGCCGTAGTACAGCGTGCCATCGGGGCGCACGAGGAACACGCCCGGCTCGGAGAACAGTGCCGGCTCCTCGATGCCGATGGACGTGGTGCCGCGCGAGCTGCTGATGTACAGCCCCCACGCGCGGGCCTGGTCCAGCGGCAGGCTGTGGGCCATGCGCAGGCCCGGGGCCTTCAGCTTGTCGGCCATCGCACGCGCGCGCTCGGGTGTGTCGCCCGACAGCACGATGGGCTTGACGCCGCGTTGTTCGACATCGGCTTGCAGCCGGCCCAGCTCCAGCAGGTACTTCAGGCAAATGGGGCAGTGCAGGCCGCGGTAGAAGACCAGCAGCGTGAAGTTCGGGGCGGCATCGGCCGCCAGATCGAACAGGCCGTGGTCCAGCGTGGGCAGCTGCAGTGGCGGCACGGCCTGGCGCGGCATCAGCGGGCGGGGGGCGATGGTGGTCATGGCAGGGGTTTGAGGTGGCATCGACCGCTGGCACTCTAGCGCAGACAGTGAGATGATTTGCCGCGTATCGTCTCAAGTTATTGTCCGTTCGTCTCATGCCTGAACGTTCGTCAGACCGCTTGTCCGCCCTGCTGCAGCGCTTTGAGCTGCGTTCGCAGCTCGTCTTGGGCGGCGTGCTGCAGCACGAGCTCGCCATCCAGCCGCAGGCCGGCACCAGCCACCTTCACCTGGTGCGGCGCGGCCCGGTGCGCCTGAGCGGACCACAACGGCAACGCCTGCGCCTGAGCGTGCCCAGCGTCGTCTTCATGCCCAGACCGCAGGCCCATCGGGTCGCTGCCCTGTCGGCCGAGGGCGCCGAGCTCGTCACCGCCACCATCCACTTCGGCGCTGGCGACGAAAATCCGCTGCTTCACAGCCTGCCGGCCCTGCTGTGTGTGCCGACGGCGCAGCTGCCCGGCCTGGCGCTTACCCAGGACCTGCTGTTCGCTGAAGCGCTGGCCAGCCGCTGTGGGCATGCGGCCGTGCTGGACCGGCTGGTCGAGGTGCTGCTGATTCAGTTGCTGCGCCACGCGATGGCCGAACGGCTGGTGGACGCGGGTGTCATGGCCGGGTTGTCCGATGCCCGCCTGGCCAAGACCCTCAGCGCCTTGCACGCCGAGCCTGCCAGGCGCTGGACGCTGGAAGCGATGGCCTCGGTGGCCGGCATGTCGCGGGCGCGTTTTGCCGCGCACTTTGCGCAAACGGTCGGTGCACTGCCGGGCGACTACCTCACGGGCTGGCGGCTCGGGCTGGCGCGTCGACTTCTGCGGCGCGGCATGGCAGTCAAGCAGGTGGCCGCCGAGGTGGGCTACGCCAGCTCGGGCGCCTTCGGGCGTGTGTTCCAGCAACGTGTGGGCAGCTCGCCCCGCGATTGGCAACGGGCGGTGGGCCCATCGCCCGCTTGATGAAGGAGTGTTCCCATGGGATGGTCGAAGTGGATGGCGTCGATCTGCACCATGGCCGCCCTTGCGGGATGTGCCCACGCGCCCGCGCCGACGAAACCGGGCCCGGACCGGGCCCGGACCGGGTCCAGCTGCCGCTGTTGACCGGCTGGTTTGAAGGCGAGGCCGTGCTGAAGGTGACGACCGATGTCTCGCATGCCGATGTGGCCGCCGCCAAGGGGGCCAACTTCGCGCCGCGCCTGGCGCAGGCCCTGCCCAGCGGGCCGCCACAGCCTGGCAGGCGCTCGTCGGTCGACAAGGTCTATGCCGTGACCAACTTCGAGCAGGCCAGCGTCTTCGCCTCGGCGCCATCACCGGTGGGCCGGGCAGCCGCGACGGGCTCTACAGCCCCTTGTGGCAGATGGTCAAGGTCATCTGGCAGCCCAGCTTGACCTCAAGTGCGGTCAGAGGCTTGGCAATCCGCGGCATTTCCGTCCCCCCATCCGTACCGCCATCCGTACTGCCATCCGTACCGCCATAAAGCGATGCGGTTGTATGGCATCACCTTGGACGACGAAAATCGAACCCTAGAGGGAGAGCGGTGGAGTTTTTGGGGGGTCTGAGACGTCCTGAGCCTGTACGGGATCGTCTTTTGGCGGAAGCGGTGTCTGTCGCATTCGAACTCCAGACCGTGTCTTGACGTGTCATAGGCGACCGTTTCACCTATGAGAGACGGAAAAAATCGGATCACGTCATCTCACCCCGTATCATCACACCACCTGCTTTTTTGGCGGGTTAGATGGCGGGTGCGATAACCCGCGGTTTTCTGCGGGAGTTCGACGGAGACATGCCTAAAGCAGCAAAGGAACTGGGGGCCGGCGCGGTCAGTGCATTGACCGCTCCTGGCATGTACGCCGTGGGCCGTGTGCCTGGCCTGCATCTGCAGGTTCTGCCCTCTGGTGGCCGCTCGTGGATTCTGCGTGCCAAGGTCGGCAACAAGCGCCGCGAGATCGGACTCGGGGGCTATCCCGCCGTGTCGTTGTCGCAGGCCCGGGAGCGGGCACAGGAGACGCGGGCGAGCATCGACAAGGGCATAGACCCCGTGGCCGAACGCAAGGCCGCCAAGAGCGCATTGCAGGCTGCGCAGGCGAGCGGGAAGACGTTCAAGGAATGCGCCGCCGCGTACATGGCCGCCCACGAGTCGGGGTGGAAGAACGTCAAGCACGGGCAGCAGTGGCGCAACACCTTGGAGAGCTACGCTTACCCGGTTGTCGGGCACCTGATGGTGCGCGACGTGGCCCTGGCCCACGTGACGCGGATTCTTGAACCCATCTGGACCGAAAAGAACGAGACGGCGGTTCGCCTGCGTGGGCGCATCGAGCTCGTGCTCGACTGGGCTGCGGTGCGTGGCTACCGCGACAAGGACAACCCGGCGCGCTGGCGGGGGCATCTCGACAAGTTGCTACCGCGCCCATCCAAGGTCAACGCCCGGGAGCATCACAGCGCGCTGCCCGTCAACGACATGGTGTCGTTCATGGCCCGCCTACGCGCATCCGATGGCATCGGCGCCCGCGCCCTGGAGTTCGCGATTCTCACGGCCGCGAGATCCGGGGAAGTTCGCGGCGCAGAGTGGTCTGAGATCGATCTAGAAGCGAAGGTGTGGACGGTCCCCGCCGCGCGAATGAAGGCAGGCAAGGAACACCGCGTGCCCCTCTCTGACGCCGCCGTCGTGCTGGTCAAGGCACTGCCTCGGATGGCTGGCACAGAACTGGTTTTCTCGTCACCACGCGGGGGGACTCTCTCCGACATGACGCTGTCGGCGGTTCTGCGGCGCATGAGCGTCGCGGCCGTCCCCCACGGGTTCCGATCCACGTTCAGAGACTGGGTGTCGGAGTGCACGGCATACCCGAACCAAGCTGCCGAGATGGCACTCGCGCATGCGATCGGCGACAAGGTGGAAGCCGCCTATCGCCGTGGCGACCTGTTCGAAAAGCGCCGCCAGATGATGGCCGATTGGGCTGCATTCCTGGCCGGCTAAATAACTAGACCGGCAGGACACGCCACGGGAGTTCTTAGAGCATCCCCTCATGTCACCGCAACCCATGAGGTGGTGCTCGACGGCCGCAGGCCAAGCGAAATATCCCGGCAGGACATCTAGCCGGGCTTCGCAGAGCATCCCCTCATGTCACCGCAACCCATGAGGAATCAGCCGATGTCCACGCCCCTGCAGCTACCCGCGACCGGGTACATCCGCCAGAACATCCTGATCGGTGAAAGCTCTGTGTCCGAAGAGCAAGCCGAGAACAACGCCGCCGCTGGCCGCTCGCCGCGACGCCCGCGCCCGGGTCGGCCGCCCATCGTGCCATTCAGCAGCGCGACCCTCTGGCGCAAAGTCAGGGCAGGGGAGTTCCCCGCGCCGGTCAAGCTCTCCGACCGGGTCACGGCCTGGCGCTGCGAGGACGTGGCCGCGTGGATCAAGGCGCAGGGCAACAAGCCGCGCCGCTGATGACCCCCGCCGACACACCGGCCCCGCAGCCTGCGCGAGTGCTGGCCGAGTCCATGGGCTACGTGCTGGCCGACGACGTGGCCGCGCTGGCGGGCGTGAAGCTGGGCACGCTGGCCACATGGGCGAGACACGGAGAGGGCCCGCCGTTTGTCATGTTCGGCCGCCGCCGGCTGTACACGCGCGAAGGGCTGCGCCGGTATCTCGCCAGCATCGACTGACACCTACTGCACTGGGAAGCTAACCATGACCACGCTCGCCTGGCACTACACCATCGCGGAAAAGGTCGATTCGATCTTGACGGCGGGACACCTTTGGGGGACTGCCGACGAAGTCCTATTCCCCGGGGAGCGGCCCGTCGTTTGGTTTTCTCTGAACCAGACTTTTGAGCCGGCTGCGACCAAGCGAGTGATCGACGCGGCGACGGGGCTGTTGCGGGATATGACCTGGCGCGAGATGCGTGCGGAGGGTCTGTATCGGTTCGGGGTGTCCCCGAGAGCGCTGCTATGTGGCGACCGATTGCGCCGCGCCGCCCGCATCCCTGCGCACCTGTGGCGGGATCTCCATACGGTCGGACTGCAGATGAAGGCAGACCCGACTGATTGGTTCGGCCACGTCGGCAGCATGTCGATTGACGGTCTGCGAGTAGAGCGGATAAGTGACGCTGGAACTTGGTCCCTCTGGCCGCCGCACCGTCTTGCTGCCTGACAACTGACCCCCAAAAGAAAAGGCCCGCCACTGAGGACGGGCCAAACATACTAGCCATGCAATTCTACAAAGCCCCGGGGGGTGCGTTACAATGACTGCACTTGCACCCCTGGCCGCCTGGCGGCAATTCATCGTCTGCAAGCTGGTGCCGTTGCCCGATGGGCGGACCGACAAAATCCCGTGTGACTACAGGGACGGCCGCACGGGCATCGATGCCCACGACCCGCAGCATTGGACCGACTGGCAGACCGCCGAAGCAATGGCCAAGCTCTGGGGTGAGTCGTTCCGGGTCGGGTTTGTGCTGACCGAAAGAGACCCGTTCTTTTGCCTGGACATCGACGGCGCGCTGACGCCGCAGGGCACCTGGTCGACGCTCTCGCATCAGCTGCTCGCTGCGCTGCCGGGCACGGCCTGCGAGGTCTCTCAGTCGGGGCGTGGCCTCCACATTTGGGGTCAAGGCCCCGTGCCCGAGCACTCTAAGAAAAACATCCCGCTGCATATCGAGCTATATCACGAGCGCCGGTTCTTCTGCCTCGGCCGCTGGTGGGAAGCCACGGGCGACATGACGCAGCCATGCCCGCAGATTGCAGCCGTGGCCGCCGCCTACTTCCCGGCCCGCGAGCGCTCGGGAGAGCCGACGCCGGGGGACGGGCCGCGCGCCGACTGGCGGGGGCCTGCAGACGATGATGAAATCGTCCGCCGCGCGCTGGCTTCCCGGTCATTGGCGAAGAAGCTCGGGGCCGCCAACGACCGGGCATCCTTCGCCGATCTCTGGAACAACAACGTTGAAGTGCTGGCCCGGGCCTACCCCGCCAACGCCAACGCCAACAGTGACGAGCCTTTCGACCGCAGCACCGCCGACTCTGCGCTCGCGTCGCACCTTGCCTTTTGGGTGGGCTGTGACCGAGAGCGCATGGAACGACTCATGCGCCGCTCGGCGCTGGCGCGTGACAAGTGGGATACGCATTCGGGCTATCTGCGCGGGAACACATGGTCCTGCATCGACGCCGCGTGCGCAGTGCAGGTTGACGTGCTGCAAGACCCGGAGACGAAAAGCCCGTTCGATACGTCGGCGCCCAGCGCTGCGCCGGGCATGTCGCAGCGCGAGGGGGCTACGTTCATCGGCCCGGAGAGGGCCGCCGAAATCTTCAAGGGCTGTGTCTATGTGACTGACGCACACCGGGTGCTGGTGCCCGGTGGGAAGCTGCTGAGGCCCGAACAGTTCAACGCCCGATTCGGGGGCTACACGTTCGCCATGGATGCACGCAACGAGCGCACATCTCGAAAGGCGTTCGAGGCATTCACAGAGAACCAAGTCCTCGTTGCACCAACGGTTGACAGCACCTGCTTTCGGCCGCTGCTGGAACCCGGGGCGATCATCGAGACCGAAGGCCGCAAGCGGGTCAACACGTGGTGCCCGCCAAAGGTTGACTCTGTGGCCGGCGACGTTGGGCCGTTCCTGCAGCACCTGGCGAAGCTGCTGCCCGACCAACGGGACCGAGATCTCGCGCTGTACTACTTGGCAAACATGGTGCAGCACGCGGGCCACAAATTTCAGTGGGCGATGGTGCTGCAGGGCACGGAGGGCAACGGTAAGTCTTTCCTCTCGCGCTGCGTCGCCGCCGCGCTGGGCAGCGATCTCGTGACCTGGCCAGACGCGACCAAGCTGGCCGGCCGCTTCAATGCGTGGCTGTTCGGAAAGATGGCCTATTTGGTGGAGGACTTCAAGGTAGACGACGACGGCCGTCTACTCGAAAAGCTAAAGCCAATGATTACCGGCGACGCGCTGGAAATAGAAGCCAAAGGCGTAGACCAGCGCACCGACGAAATCTGCGGCAATTGGCTGTTCAATGCCAACGCTAGAGGGGCGATGCCTCTCACCCGAGACACGCGCCGGTACATGGTCCTGTGGTCGGCACAACAGACTGCAGAGGACCTTGCCCGCGACGGAATGCACGGGGGCTATTTCGACGCCCTCTACAGCTGGGCAGGCAGGGGCAAGGGATACGCCCACATCACGCACTACCTGCAGAGCCTGGCCTTGCCGACCGAGTACGGCCTTTCATGGGTGCAAGGCCGCGCGCCCAAGACCACCGCCACGAGCGCAATCGTCGAGACGACCCGACCGCCGGCAGAGCAAGCCGTTCTAGACGCCATCGAGGCCGAGCATCTAGGGTTCAAAGGTGGCTGGGCGTCGAGTTGGTTTTTGGGCCAGTTGTGGAGCAGCCAACGGCCCGCCGTCAAGATCGTCGGCGCCGACCGGGACGACCTCATGGCACGTCTGGGCTACATCCGTCACCCGGCGCTGGGACCCTCTGGTCAGGTGCACAACATCGTGATGCCCGACGGCAGGAAGCCGCAGCTGTACCTGGCCAAAGCACACCCGGCCCTGGCCCTCGCCAAGCCGGCAGAAGTCGCCGCCGCGTACTCAAGGGCCCAAGGGATCGGCGCCGCGCCGGGCTGAACTTACCTATTACCTTTTACCTATGGCCTTCTCACTCCGGCTGGCGGGCGCCACGCGCTGGCCACGCTGGCGGGCTTGGCGCTACAGCACGCTATTCCTGTAGACATCACTCTATCCATAGGTAAAAGGTAAATAGAGAAAAAGACATTAGCGACAAGCACTTAGCTTACCTATGGCCTCAAGGTGTGGCCAAGGTGCAAAGGTGAATCAGGCCCGCAAAGCCCGACCGCCGCCAAAGGTTGTACGTTTGTACCTAGTAGTCGTGTGGATAGTCGGCCGTGCGCCTGAATTGGGCGATCAACCGGAAGCCGACCATGAGCAAAGCAGACCCCGTGTGGGTGCCCACCAAACCGACCGCCCCCGGCATCTACCCCGCATCGACCGAACGCTGCCCGCAGGCCCGCCGATATTGGAGCGGCCGGCGCTGGTCTGCCCCATGGTTCGAGGGCGACCCCAAAGACATCGCAGAGCGTGCCCAGCGGACACCGGCCCGTCTGGAGCGTGGTCTGCGCGTCGAGTGGGTTAGCGATGCGCAAGCCTGAAGCCGGGCCCTTGTGGCGTGGCGTGCGCTTCGCCGCGCCACGTGCCCAGCGATGCGTGAAGCTGCGCCAGCGCCAGCGCGCACGCCCCTGGCTGACACACCGGCCCCCGTGCCTGTGGCCGCCGTCGGCGTAGCCCGTGCCAGCGCCCGCAGCCGGCACACGCCCTGCGGGCGTTTCTACGCGCACAGGCCGGCGCAGCTACAGGGGCGCGGAGATCGGGGCGCCGCGGAGCCGCTACGCCTGCGCGCGGGCCATCGGCGAGCACTGGGTCGGCGTGGGCCGCGGCTGAAATCTGGGCGACCTGGAGAGCGGCGGGGCCCCTGAATAGCGATGCCGACCGGGGGGAAGAATAGGCCCGATAGTCAGACGTTTTTCGGGTCGAAAATCTTGATTAGATTTGACTATGACGTAATAGGGCATCACGCACGGGTATCGCGACGCTAAATAAGTGAACCGGCAGGACAAGCGAGACGCATCCAACGAGAGTAGCGAAACGCAGCGGCAGGACTAATTAGAGATCCCGCAATAGGCTGCAATCCTGCATCAATTGGAGGCCCAATGCACCCCCTGCAATCTGACCCGCACGCGTGGGCGCCGCTGCCCGCCGCAGCGCGCGAACGTGGTTTGAAGCGCACTCTCCTACTCAACGAGATGCAGGCCCGACAAGCCCGAATCGTGCGGCTGGGCCAGCGTGGGCTGATCCACCTGTCCCGTGAAGACCTGGCCGCATTCGACCGCGACTTGCAGGCGCAGGCCGCGAACGGGGGCCAGCGATGACCACCGCCACACGCGCCGACCTGAAGCGGCTATTCGTGGACCTCGCCCAGCTGCCCGCCAGTTTCATCGACCGGGGCGAGGCAATCGGCATCTCCCTGGAACACGCACGCACCGTGCACTCCGCAGCCGTCCGCGCCCAGTTCGGCGACCGTGTGGCCGCCGCCAGCGCCGCAATGGATGCAGCCGGGTGGAACGCAATTCGGGCGCAAGCCTACGGGAACACCAGATGAGCACGAACGACAAGACCGACACGACCGCCGCACCCCTTGCGCCGACCTGGCGCGACCGCGCCGAAGCCGAACGCAAAGCCACCGCGCAAGCCCGCGCAAGCGAGCGCACCTATCCGGCTGGCGCCGCTGGCTACGGCAAGACGCTGCGGTCCGGCGTGGACCTGGCCAAGATGGACCGCATCGAGGTTCAAGCCGTGGCAGCCCGCGGTCGGGCCCGCGCTCTGGATGAAGAGGCAGGCATCTACCGCCGCGAGGCGCAGGCCCACGCCATCGCAGCGTTTGCAGGCAGTCTGTACACACCGGCAAGTGAGCGCTACGACCTGGCGAGCATCCGGCCGTTCCTGGAAGACCCGGCATGGCCCGAGCGGAAGCTCATCGCCGAAAACATCGGCGTGCACGACCTGCGCCTGGCCGTGCGCGAGTACGAGCTCGCCGCCGCAATGGCCGCCGCTGCGAACGGAGCGTCGCGCGAGTACGCGACGCTGAATCAACTGCTGGCGAACCTGAAGCGCTACGCCGACCCGTCGCCGTCTGCGCCTATCCCGAACGCTGGCCCGCGCATGGCGGTCTGAGCCCACAACAAAGGCCCCAATGATGAACACCCCAGACCGTGACTACTCCGCCGACGTGGCCGCCGTGCGCGTCGAGATCGCCGAAGTCGGCGCCAGCATCCAGACGCGGCAACGTGTCGCCGCGAACCTTGACGAAGCCCGGGGCCGCGCCGCTGCCTTTGCCGCTGCAGCGCATGCCAAAGGTGCCGAATGGGTCCGACAAGCAGGCCGGGCTGCTGCGAGCGGGCAGGACATTGGCGAAGTCTTCCGCCCGTATGGGCACGTCACAGGTCCCGACCTCGTCAAGCGCGCGGGACCGCCCGCCGCGAGCGGCGGAGACGCTGGCGACGTGTTTCACCTGCCCACGCAATGGGCCCGCATGGACCTGGCCCCGTGGCTGGCCGTGCTCATGGGGGCCGACACGTTCGCCGAACTGATTTGCGCGAACGTCGGCGACTATGCCAAGCCCGGGCCGAACGCCGCAGCGCGCGCCGCTGAGATCGCCGAGTTGCAGCGCTTGTTGCTGGACGCCGAACGCCGCGAGGAAGCGCTCATTGTCGAGAGCGAGGCGACCCGCTCGCCTGTCCTGCGCCGCGCCGATGCGCGCCCTGAGATCGTGTTGGGGGCCTGACTGTGGGCGCCGCCTACCTCCTGTCCGGCCCGCCCGGCGGAAAGCTGCAACTCGCCGTCGGCATGCTGGCGTTCGGGGGCTTTCAAATCGAGCCCGTCACGTTCGGGCATGCCTATCGTGTGCTTGAAACCGAGGCGTTGCTTTTGAAGCCCGACCTGTTCTTTGACCGCACGACGATTGCTGCATTTGCGTATCGAATCGCCGCGGACAAAGAACCGGCCTGGGTCGCAGAGATGCAGGCGAAAGTGCGAAAGGTGGCGCAGGGCATGAAGGAACGCGACGCGAACATGGCGAACCTTGCTCGACTGGACCCGGCCTGGGCCGAGAAGATTCAGAAGGCCCAGCCCAAGGCTGGCGACCTCTTCGAGAGGGCCCGCGCGACCATTCCCGAGGGCATCAGCTATGGCCCCATGCCAATCGCCGGGGGCGCTGTCTTTCGATCAAACATCAAACGCGAGCGGCCCTATCGACGGTCTGAGATCTCGGGCCGTGTCGGTCTGCACTATCTCGCATCGGCAATTGACCTCGGTCTGACTGTGACGATCTGTGATCCGGAGACTTTGCGATATGAAGTCACCGGCCCGACGGCACTGCAAGTGCGGTTGCTGGCGCAGATGCAGGGCAAGAGCGAAGCAGACGCCATGGCCGCACTTGGCATCACAGCCGGGACCGTGGCCGAAGAGGACCGCCCCGACGTTCCCGAGATCAAGGTCACGCTGCCGACCCGAGTTACCAAGTCGTCAATCTCGCACGACGGGCAGGGCCGAATCTCCGAAGTGACACAGACCGAGACCTCGGAGGACTGACGCACCATGGCAACGAACCGCCGCGATGTAGTGCTGGGCGTCAAGATCGAGAGCGACGGCGCGCCTGTACTGACCGAACTTGCGGGCGCCGTGCGGGGCCTTGGAGCCAGCGCGGGCAACAGTCAAGCCGACCTCGACCGTCTGGCCGCCGAACTGGACCAGCTGACCGCCGCCAAGAAAGCCGCGCGTGAAGTCGAGCGCTCTCAAGCCGCCGCCCTTGCAGAGACTCGCCGCGAACTCGGCGCCCAGCGCAGCGCGCTGGAACTTTTGAACGCAGGCGCGGACAAGGCGACAAGGTCTACTGTCGAGTATCAAGCTGCATTGCGTGCAGCCAACACGGCAATTGCTCAAAGCAGGGCGGCACTGCGCGAAAAGACCGCCGCCCTTGCCACCGCGGCCGCCAGCACGCGTGCCGCCGTCGCAGCAGAGGCCGACCACGTCGCCGCGATCCAGCGCACCGCCGCCGCAGCGCGCGCCAGCGCAGCCACGCAGGCCGCCGCGGGCGCTACTGTTCGGGGCGAGCTCGACAAGATCGGCGCTGCGCTGAACACTGTTCAGACCCTGGCTGGCGCAGCACTTGGCGGGACGCTGCTGACGAGCGCCGCGCGAGACGTTGCCGACGCGGCAGACGCTTTCAACAACCTAGGCGCACGGGTGCGCCTGGCCACTGGGGACAGTGCCGACTTTCAGAGCACGTTCGCCCAAGTGTTCGAGATCGCCCAGCGTACCGGCGTGGCCGTTGACGACGTGGGCGCGCTGTTCGTCAAGCTGGCGCAGGCTGGCCGCGAACTGAACCTGACGAACCGCGACGCGCTGGCCCTGACCGAGAGCATCACGCAGGCCCTGCAGTTGTCGGGCGCCAGTGCTTCAGAGGCCGCGTCAGGCGTCCAGCAGTTCGCCCAAGCGTTGGCGTCGGGCCGGCTGCAAGGCGACGAACTGCGGTCCATTCTGGAGAACGCCCCCCGGCTTGCGCGCGCACTTTCGGAAGGGCTGGGCGTGACCGTGGGCCAGTTGCGCGAACTGGGTTCACAGGGTGCA
This sequence comes from Rubrivivax sp., assembly GCA_018780805.1. Taxonomy (GTDB): domain Bacteria; phylum Pseudomonadota; class Gammaproteobacteria; order Burkholderiales; family Burkholderiaceae_C; genus Rubrivivax. Next base: position 66,803 of record JADMJD010000030.1, read on the forward strand.
CTGACCGCTGCGCAAGTCATCAACGCCCTGCAAGGCCAGTCGGCCGCGCTGCAGTCGGAGTTCGATCAGCTGCCCCCCACGGTGGGCCGTGCGCTGGCCAACCTTTCTACAGCCTGGACCCGGTACGTGGGCGAGGTAGACCAAGCCAACGGGGTAAGCGCCGCCGCTGCGGAGGCAATCAACTCGCTTGCTTCCAACCTCGACACTCTGGGCACGCTGCTGTTTTCCGCCGGCAAGGCCGCCGCCGCCTGGCAGGCCCTGAAGCTCGCTCAGACCATGCTGGGCATCGCGACCGCGACCCGGGCCGCGACCGTTGAAACCGTGGCGCTGGCCACGGCCCAGACCGCCGCCGGCACCGCCGCCACGGGCGCCGCAGCATCGGCCGGCAGGTTCGCCGCGATCCTGGGCGGGTTCAAAGTCGCCGCGCTGCTGGCGATCATCACGAACTTCCGGGAACTGGGCACGTGGATAGGCGAAGGCATCGCCAAGTTGGCCGGCTATGACGACAAGCTGAAAGAGACCGAGGAAGAGCTCGCCGCCAATGACCGGGCCGCCCGCGCCATGGCCGCCAGCGTCGCCGCCCTGGCTCAAGAGTCGGCAAAGGCTGCAGAGGAAGCCGCCGGCCTGACGACCGAATCCCGCCGCCTGCTGGGCGAGTTCGACCAAGTGCGCCAGAAGGGCGAGAGCGTGGCCGACGCACTGGGCAAGGTGCAAAAGGCCCTGGACCTGTCGGACCTCTCAGGCATCACCGCGGCCGGCGCTGCACTCGACGTGCTGGCGCAGCGTGGCGCTATCACCGGGGCCCAGTTGCGCGACACGCTGGCCGGCGCGCTGAAGGACGTAGACCTCGGAGTGTTTGAGGCTCAGGCCCGCGCTGCGTTCGATTCGAGCACCCAAGGGGCCCGCCGCCTGGCCGCCGCACTCGACGCCCTGGCCGACGAATCGTTGCGCCGCGCAGGCACGAGCGTTCGAGAGCTCGAAACCGGGTTCACAGAGGCCGCGTCGAGTGCAATCAACGACGTCGACGCCCTGGCCACATCCCTGGAAGCGCTGGGCGCCGACGCAGGCACGACCGGGCGCCTGCTGGCCGCAGCACTCGACAGAGCCACCGACGCCGCCGGGACGGAGCGCGCACTTCAAGCCGTCATCGACCGAGTCGAAGAACTGGGCCGTCAGGGCAAGCTCTCCGGCGAGACGTTGACCGCCGCACTTGAAGGCGCGCGCAAGAAATTGGACGAGCTCAAGCCCGGCGTGGACAGCCTGGCGGAGGCGCTGCGAACGTTCGGCATCAAGACCCGCGACGAACTGCAGGCCACGGCTGACACACTGGGCAAGGCATACCGTGTGATCGCCAACGACGTGTCGGTGTCGCTGGCTGACAAGGCCCGGGCCTTCGCCCAGTTTCGCGATGCAGCCATCGCCGCGAATGGTGGCGTCGAGTCTTCAGAGATCAAGCTGCAGGCCCGCATCATCGAAGCGCAAGCTGCCGCGGCTGGCCTTGGCAGTGTGATCGAGTCGTCAATGGGCCGTGCCAAGCGCGCGACCGATGCCGCTACTGAGGCCGTCAACCGATACGGGGAGCGGCTGAACCAAGCCGCCGGCAGCCTGGGCGGTACGTCGGCCGGCGTGGCTGGCCCTGGGGGCGAGATCAACGGCGGGAAGACTGACTCGGTCCTAGGCCCGACCGGGAGCTCTGACTTCGGCGTCGATTTGCAAGTGCCTGTCCCTGAGGGCTACTACTACACGTTGAACGGCAGTGATCCGAACGTCGAGCGGAGCGCCGGCTATGACCCGCTGGGCCGGCCCTATGGCGGGTACTTCGCCAAGATCCCCGGGTATCGCCCCGACGGCGCCAACGCGCCCGGCGTGGGGCCCTTTGGAGGCACGGCAGGCGCCCGTGCACCTACCCCCGCCCCCGCGCCCATCTCGACGCCTGCGCCGGCCCCTGCGGGCGCAGCTGGGGTCATCCGGGTAGAACTGACCTTCGCAGGCCGCACCGCCAGCGTGCCCACGACTGAAGAGGGCGCCGCTGCCCTCGTTGCGCTGCTCAAGGAAGCCGAGAGGCAGACGGGGGCATGAACGAGCCAACCACACACCAGATAGGCCCGCTCACGATGCGAGTGTGGCCGCCGGAGCCGCTGCCCCCGCGTGACCTGGCCGCGCTGAACCTGACCGCGGGCGAACTGCTGCGCCTGCTGGACGCCCTCGCAGGCGACGGTGCGCCGCAGGCCGCCGGGCTGCTGACCGCCGCGCGTGGTCTGGCCTACAGCCTGCAGCAGCGCCTGCAACGAATCACCACAGAGAGGACCACCCAATGAGATCCGAACGAATCGACGCCCTGGCCGCGCAACTGCGCAAGTCGAGGACCACGACTGCAGCACTAGACCCGGCATCCCGGGCGCAGCGCCTGGCCGCCGCTCGCTTGTTCGGGCAACGACTCGCGTCTGAGCGGCTGACGTTGGAACAGATCGAAGAGGCGGCCGGGTTCGTCGGGGTGCCGATGTTCGAGTGCCAGATGCACCACCGCCTGCTGTGGCTGGTGCCCATGGTGCCCTCGGAGTTCTTCAGGCCCCACGACCCCGACGTTCAACAAGAGCTCATCTGGGGCATTGCCGACGTTTGGCAGGCCGTGCAGGAACGGGCTGCGGCCACCGGTTGAGATCATGCCCGAACCATTGTGGTCAGGGTCAGGCGCAAATACACTGACGATTCACAATCGGAGTTCGTATGACGCTGCCAAGAGCCCCGGGCACCTCACCCCCGCCAACGGACATTCGCCACTGGACCCCCCACCGGCCGATACAACCAGCGCCGGCACCTGCGCCCAGCCCGTCGCCGTCGAGTACACCACCGCCACAACCGGGAAGATGATCATGCCTGAAAGAACGCTCGGCATAGCGATTGCGGAAGTGCGTTTTGCCATTGAGTTTGGATCTCTGAACGAGCGTTTTTGGCAGCGTCTGGACACGACGTTCAATGTCGTGCAATGCCTGTTTGGAATGCTTGCGCTAGCTGGCGTGTTCTCGTTGCACGAGGCGCTACTTGCAATCGCAGGTACGGTGATCGCTGTCATTAGCGCCCTGCAGTTGACCTTGCGCCCGCTGCAGACCTCAATAGAGTTTCGCGACGCAAGGCGAAAGTTTCAAGACTTGAATCGACGAGTGGCTTTGCTGACCCTAACCGAGATCGACGGTGAGCTTGAAGATCTCCGACGCGAGGCACCACATGGCTTACATGCGCTGGAGCGCCCGGCGTTCAATCGCGTGAACGAACGTCACCATGGCGACCAAGCCATTGTTGAGCCGCTGAACTGGCGGGAGAAGTTTGCGGTCGCAATGGCCTAGCCCGGCGAGCCGGACTTCTGTCGAGCGGCGGGAATTCGTCGGTCGAAGTACCCGGCACACTTACGGCACATATTCGTCGAGGGATTCCGAAGCATGCCTCAAGGCGCCGAGCGCAGGCACGATCAACTCGAGCACGAATGGCCAGTCTGTCGAGACAATCGGTTCCGCATCGTAGTGCCTCAGGTCGGCATCGATATGTCGCTGAAGTTGCACCAGAAGGCCCCGACCCCGCACTAGGTCGATGGCGCAAGCAGGTAACGCGAGCGCCAGCGCATGCAAGGCGGCATCATCCAAGAATGAGACTTGCCCAAGCGTTCGCGCAAGCCAACGTAGGTTGTCGATATCCAGAGGCGCCCCGCCGGCATCCAGCGCGGCACGTTCGATTGCTGTCGCGGCGCCGAGGATCTGACTCATGTTCAGCAGTTGGCCCGCCGCAACAACTTTGGCCGCGGCGTCAATCACTTCGTCTGCCGCCTTGCGCCTAGCCCGCAGTTGGACGAGCGGCACTGCCAGTGCAACACAAACCGCGAGGACGGTGCCTATTGCTTGTGCCCACGCTGACCACTCTTGCTTGGACATGCAGGTAGCCCACGAGTCAATCCAAAAGAGGCAGTACTGAGTTTCAGCCACGGTGATGCAGGCGGTTCGGATGTTGGTGCGCGGCTAAGGCCGGATCCCGCGGCAGGTTCTGGCAAAGTGGGCCCCACTTGCCTTGTGGGCGAGAGGCGCTGCTTCGCATTCGAACTCTGCCCCCTCGTTTTTTTGGATGGCGGGTTTGATGGCGGGTGAGGGGGTCTAGAAGCCTTGAAACCCGCATGAATGCTGGGTCTCTGGCGGAAGCGGTGAGATTCGAACTCACGGGCCCTTGCGAGCCGCCGGTTTTCAAGACCGGTGCAATCGACCACTCTGCCACGCTTCCGATGCAACGCGGATTCTAGGCGCCCGGGCGTTGGGCCTGGGGGCAGGGCTGCTGGAGGGCCTCGCGCCGGCCGCCGTCTACGCGCACGGCCGTGAGCGCGCCGCCCCACAGGCAGCCGGTGTCGGTGGCCAGCAGGTCGGGGCGGTTGATCAGGCCCAGCGTGCTCCAGTGGCCAAACGCGATGGGGGTGCCGGCGGTGCGGCGGTGCGCGTGCTGGAACCAGGGCGCCATGCCGGGCGGCGCGGCGTCCAGGCCTTCCTTGGCGTCAAAGTCCAGTGTGCCGTCGGCGGCGCAGAAGCGGATGCGCGTGAAGACGTTGATGGCACATCGCCAGCGGTCCGGGCCCTGCAGGCCGTCGTCCCAGCGTGCGGGGCGGTTGCCGTACATCACGTTCAGGAAGGCGGGCAGGTCGGGGCCGGCCAGCAGGCCTTCGAGTTCTGATGCCAGCGCCAGCGTCTGCGCCGCATCCCAGGCCGGCACCACCCCGGCGTGCACACACAACCAGCCGGCGCGTTGCAGCGCGAGGCGTCGGGTGCGCAGCCAATCCAGCCATTCGCTGCGGTCGGGTGCGTCCAGGATGGGGCCCAGCGTGTCGCTGCGGTGCGGCTTGCGCACACCATGGGCCACGGCCAGCAGGTGCAGGTCGTGGTTGCCCAGCAGGCAGCTGGCGGCGCTGCCGTAGCCGCGCAGGCGGCGCAGCACACCCAGCGAATCGGGCCCGCGGTTGACCAGGTCGCCCAGCAGCACGATGTGGTCGCGCGACGGGGAAAAGCCGATCTTGTCCAGCAGCAAGCCGAGCGCGCCGTCACAGCCTTGCACGTCGCCGATGAGGTAGTCCATGTCTCCATTGTCACGGGCCGCGGGTAAGCGTCTGTTAATCTCCGCGTCCCGCAACCGCTCCCGGCCACTGGCGCCGGGGCCCTGATGGACACTGCCTTACTGGTCTTCCTCATCCTGCTGAATGGCGCGTTCGCGATGGCGGAGATGGGTTTGACGGCGGCGCGCAAGGCGCGTCTGCAGGTGATGGTTGAAACGGGGGACGGCGGTGCGGCGGCAGCGATGGCGCTGCACGAGGACCCGACGCGCTGGCTGTCCACGGTGCAGATCGGCATCACCTCCATCGGCTTGCTGAACGGCATCGTCGGCGAGGCCGCGTTCGCCGGCCCCTTCGGTGATTGGCTGGAGCAGACCTTCGCCATCGGCGAGCGCCCGGCCGACATCGCGGCCACGGCCGGCGTGGTGGTGCTGATCACGTTCTGCACCATCATCTTCGGCGAGCTGGTGCCCAAGCGCATCGGGCAGATGTTCCCCGAGGCCGTGGCGCGCGTCGTTGCGCGGCCGATGAACCTGATCTCCATCGCCGCCAAGCCCTTTGTGTGGATGTTGTCGGCTTCCACCCACGGTGTGCTCAAGCTGCTGGGCCTGGCTGGCCGCACGCCGGGTGCCAGCGTGACGGAAGAAGAGATCGCGGCCCAGCTGGAAGAAGGCCTGGACGCCGGCGTGATCGAGGCCCAGGAGCACCAGATGGTGCGCAACGTGTTCCGGCTGGACGATCGCCAGATCGGCTCGATGATGATCCCGCGCGCCGAGCTGGTGTGGCTGGACGCGAACGAACCCATCGCACACATGCTGGCCAAGATGGTGGAACACGGCCACTCGCGTTACCCGGTGTGCCGTGGCGGCCTGGACGACGTGATCGGCGTGGTGGGCACCACCGACCTGCTGGGCCCGCTGTCGCGTGGCGAGCCGCCCTCGCTGCTGGAGCTGTTGCACGCGCCGGTGTTCGTGCCCGAGACGCTCAACGGCATGGAGCTGGTCGAACATTTCCGGCGCAACGACGTGGACATGGTCTTCGTCGTCGATGAATACGGCGCCGTGCAAGGCCTGATCAGCGAACGTGACGTGCTCGAGGCCATTGCCGGCGAGCTCGGCGAAGGTTCACCTGACGAGGCTTGGGCCACGCAGCGTGCCGACGGCAGCTGGCTGATGGATGGCCTGATCCCGGTGCCCGAGCTGAAGGACCGCCTTGAAGTCAAGGAACTGCCCGAAGAAGACCGCGGGCGCTACAACACCCTGGCCGGCATGATCATGCTGCTGCTCGGGCGCCTGCCCGCCACCACCGACACCGTCGAGTGGGGCGGCTGGTGCTTCGAGGTCGTCGACCTCGACGGCAAGCGCGTGGACAAGGTGCTGGTCAGCCGCATCGAAGAACCTGGAGATACTCGACCATGATCACCCCCCAACTGCACCGCGAAGCCGTCCCGCTTGACAGCGTCAAACACCGTTCCACCGTGGTGCGTTTCCCGGTCGAGGACTGGTCCCACCTGGCGGGCATGAACTCGCTGTTCCTGACCGCCGACGAATGCATCCTGGCCGCGGCCGACTACCCCATCGTCTTCATCCAGGGCAGCCCCGATGCGCAGGGTGTGCCGGAGTTTGTGCCTATCGCGGTGTTCGGCATGAGCCAGGGTGAGAACCTGTACCTGGAGCAGGGCCGCTGGCGCGGCGTGCAGATGCCGGCGCTGATGGCCACCTACCCGTTCTGCATCGCCCAGCTGGGCACCACCGACCGCATGGCGGTGTGTGTGGACAACGCGTCATCGGCCCTGGCCAGCAGTGGCGCCGGCCAGCGCCTGTTCGACGACCAGGGCCAGGCCACCGCCTTTGCAGGCCAGGTGCAAAAGGAGCTGGAGCAACTGGAGCGGCAGATCGCCAACACACGTGCCATCGTGCGCCGGCTCGCGGCGCTGGACCTGTTCCGCCCACGCAGCTTCGACGCCACCTTGCCCGACGGCAGCAAGCTCGGCGTGGACGGCTTTTTCACCATCGACGAAGAGCGTGTGCGCCAGCTGCCCGACGCCCAGGTGCTGGAGCTGCACCGCGACGGCATCCTCACGCTGGTGTCGGCGCATTGGGTGTCGCTGGCCCAGATGCGGCGCCTGCTGCAGTGGCGGGTGGAGCGCATGGCCCAGAACAAGGGTTAACCCGAGAAGCGGTCTGCCGACCGTGCGGTATCCTGTCTGTATACATTCAGACAGGATGCTTGGCCATGAACACCCACCCGCTGAACGCCTGGTACGCCGCTGCCTACGATGTGGAGGTGCAGCGCCAGCTGACCTCCCGCACGGTGGCGAACCAGAAAATGGTGCTGTACCGCCAGCTGGATGGCCAGGTGGTCGCGCTGGAGGATGCCTGCTGGCACCGCCTGCTGCCACTGTCCATGGGCCGGCTGGACGGGGACGAGCTGGTCTGCGGTTACCATGGTTTGGTATACAACGCCCAGGGGCAGTGCACACACATGCCCTCGCAAGAGACCATCAACCCGTCGGCCTGCGTGCGCGCCTACCCGGTGGCGGAGAAACACCGCTTCGTCTGGGTCTGGCCCGGCGACCCGCTGCTGGCCGACCCGGCGCTGATCCCCGACCTGCACTGGAACCACGACCCGGCCTGGGCGGCCGACGGCAAGCTGATCACCGTGGCCTGCGATTACCGTCTGGTGCTGGACAACCTGATGGACCTGACGCACGAAACCTTTGTGCACGGCAGCTCCATCGGCAACCGCGAGGTGGCCGAGGCGCCCTTTGTCACCACCCATGGCGACCGTTTTGCCACCGTCACGCGCTGGATGGAAAACATCGAGCCGCCGCCGTTCTGGGCCAGCCAGCTCTACCAGGCACGCGGTTACCGCGGCAAGGTCGACCGCTGGCAGATCATCCGCTTCGAGGCGCCGTGCACCGTGACCATCGACGTGGGCGTGGCGCCAGCCGGCAGCGGCGCGCCGCAGGGTGACCGCAGCCAGGGTGTGAACGGCTTCGTGCTGAACACCATCTCGCCGCAGACCGACACCACCTGCCACTACTTCTGGGCCTTTGCCCGCAACTACTGCCTGACGGAACAGCGCCTGACGCACCAGCTGCGCGAGGGCGTGGCCGGCATCTTCCGCGAAGACGAAGCGGTGCTCGAAGCGCAGCAACAGGCCATCAACGCCCGTCCGGGCCACCGTTTCTACAACCTCAACATCGATGCTGGTGCGATGTGGGCCCGCAAGTTGATCGACCGCCTGGTGGCTGCCGAAACCCCCGACGACCCGCAGCGCCGCGTGATCCCGCTGCGGAGCGTGGCGTGATCAGCGAAATCGGCCGCGGCACGGGCGCGGCGGAAGGCGACGGCTCGGCCACCGTGAAGGCCCAGCTGGGCCTGCGTGCGCTGATCGTCAGCGGCGAGTTGCCGCCCGGCGAGCGCCTGGCCGAGCTGGTGCTGGTGGAGCGCCTGGGTGTGTCGCGCACGCCGGTGCGCGCGGCGCTGATCAAGCTGCAGGACGAAGGCCTGCTGGAGCCCATCCCCGGCGGCGGTTTTGCCGTCAAGGCCTTCAGCGAGGCCGATGTGCGCGACGCCATCGAGGTGCGCGGCACGCTGGAGGGCCTGGCCGCGCGCCTGGCCGCCGAGCGCGGCGTGGCGGCGTCGCTGATGGCCGAGGCCCGGCGCTGCCTGGCCGCCATCGACGCCGTGCTCGCTGGCCCTGCCCTGGACGACACCGCGTTTGGCACCTACGCCGCCCAGAACGCACGTTTCCACGTGCTGCTGGGCGAGATGGCTGGCAGCCCCGTGGTGCGCCGCCAGCTGGAGCGCGCGGCGGCCCAGCCTTTTGCATCGCCCAGCGGCTTTGTGATGGCGCAGAGCCTGGGCCCGCAGGCGCGCGACATGCTCGTCGTCGCGCAGCACCAGCACCAGGCCGTGCTGCAGGCCATCGAGCAGCGCGAGGGTGCCCGCGCCGAGGCGCTGCTGCGCGAACACGCCCGCCTGGCCCAAGGCAACCTCAGCCAGGCCCTGGGCAGCCACGAAAGCCTGGCCCGCCTGCCCGGCGGCGCGCTGATCCAGCGCTTCGGGACCCGCTGACGTGCCTGCTGACGTACGCGCTGACAAGACCAACCAGGAGTCCCCGCCATGAAGATCGATGACCAGTGGGCCGAGGCCCGCGTTGAAGCCACGCGCGACCTCAGCGCCACGGTGCGCGAGTTCACGCTGCGCCCCGCCGCCGGCGTGGCCCCGTGGAACGTGGGCAGCCATTTGCGCGTGCGCCTGTCGGCCGATGGCCAGGACCTGCTGCGCTCCTACTCGCTGGTGGGTCTGCCGCAGGACAGCGTGCGCGACGGTGTCTACCGCATCGCCGTCAAACGTGTGGACCCCAGCCGCGGCGGCTCGCGCTGCATGTGGCGGCTGAGCGCCGGCGCGGTGCTGCGCATCGCCGGGCCCGACAACCACTTCGAGCTGCCGCTGGCCGCGCCCTTCACGCTGCTGGTGGCCGGTGGCATCGGCATCACGCCGATGCTGGGCATGGCGCTCACGCTGGCCCGCCGCGGCACACCGGTGCGCATGCTCTACGCCGCGCGCAGCCCGGACGAGCTGGTCTATGCCGACCGGCTGCGCGCCGCGCTCGGCGACCGCCTGGCCACCTTCACCGATGCCGAAGGCACGCGCATCGATCTGGACGCTGAAATCGCGGCGCTGCCCGCCGGCGCGCAGATGCTGGTCTGCGGCCCGGCGCCGCTGCTGCAAGGCGCGCAATCGGCCTGGCAGCGTGCCGACCGGCCGACCACAGCGCTGCGTTTCGAGACCTTCGGCTCCGGCGGCCTGAAGGGTGCCGAGCCCTTCTGGGTGCAGGTGGGCGGGCAGAAGGATGGGAGGATGGCTGCGCGCATCGAGGTGCCGGCCGACCGCTCGCTGCTGCAGGTGCTGGCCGAGCACGGCATCGACACCATGTCCGACTGCGAACGCGGCGAATGTGGCCTGTGCGTGGTGGACGTGCTGGCGCTGGAAGGTGAGATCGACCACCGCGATGTCTTCTTCAGTGCCGAAGAAAAATGTGCCAACCGCCGCCTGTGTGCCTGCGTGTCGCGTGTGCGCGGCGGCGGCGTGGTGGTGGACACCGGTTATCGTCCCGACCCGAATTGATTCATACCCCAGGAGACACCCTGATGACTGCCCGCACCACGCCCCCTTTCCGCGCCGACCATGTCGGCAGTTTCCTGCGCCCGGCCTACCTGCTGGAAGCGCGTGATGCCTTCTTCAACAAGAAGAGCATCAATGCCGAGCAGCTGCGCGCGGTGGAAGACCGGGCCATCACCGAGATCGTGAAGTTCCAGCAGGACGTGGGCCTGCAGAGCATCACCGACGGTGAGTTCCGCCGCACCTACTTCCACATCGATTTCCTGGAGCAGCTGGGCGGCGTGAAAACCGACATCCCGGTCACGGTGATCCGCGCCGACGGCAGCGAAGAGCTGGCGCCGCCGGTGATCAAGGTGATCGACAAGGTGCGCCATGTGAAGGACATCCAGAAGGCCGACTTCGAGTACCTGAAGGCCCAGGTCGCGGCCGGTCTGACCCCCAAGGTCACCATCCCCAGCCCGACGATGCTGCACTTCCGTGGCGGCCGCGCCGGCATCAGCCGCGAGGCCTACCCGGAACTCGACCCGGTGTTCTACGACGACGTGGCCAAGGCCTACGGCGAAGAGCTGCAAAGC
>JADMJD010000202.1 GCA_018780805.1 Rubrivivax sp.
CGCTGCGGTCGCCGCTGCCGATCAGGCCCTTGCGCGTGGCGGCTTCCTTGGCGGCACGTTCGCTGCGCTCCTTGTCGCGCAACCGGGCCTGCAGCACCGCCATCGCCTTGGCCTTGTTGCGGTGCTGGCTGCGGTCGTCCTGGCACTCGGCCACCAGGCCGGTGGGCAGGTGGGTGATGCGGATCGCGCTGTCGGTCTTGTTGACGTGCTGGCCACCGGCGCCGCTGGCGCGGAAGGTGTCGATGCGCAGGTCAGCCGGGTTCAGCGTGATCTCTTCGGCTTCGTCCGGCTCGGGCATCACGGCCACGGTGCAGGCGCTGGTGTGGATGCGACCCTGGCTCTCGGTGGCCGGCACCCGCTGCACGCGATGGCCGCCCGACTCGAACCTCAGGCGGCCGTAGGCACCCGCGCCCTCGATGCGCAGCACCAGCTCCTTGTAGCCACCCAGCTCGGCCGGGCTCTCGCTCATCACCTCCAGGCGCCAGCCCTGGCGTTCACACCAGCGGCTGTACAGGCGCACCAGGTCGCCAGCGAAGAGCGCTGATTCGTCACCGCCGGTGCCGGCGCGCACCTCCAGGAAGGCATTGCGTTGATCGTCCGGGTCGCGCGGCACCAGGGCCAGACGCAACTGCGCCTGCAGTTGCAGCAGTTCGGCTTCGGCCTGCGCGATCTCCGCTGCAGCCATCTCGGCGAACTCGGGGTCGGCGGCCATCTCGCGCGCGGTGTCGATGTCGGCCTCGCGCTGGCCATGGCGGCGCCAGAGTGCCACCACCCCCGCCAACTCGGCCTGCTCGCGCGACAGCCGGCGCCAGCGGCCGATGTCGCCCATCACCTGCGGGTCGGACAGGCTGGCGTCGAGCTCCGCCAACCGCATGGCGAGGCGTTCGAACTGGTGGCGAAGACGGGGGTTCATGCGTGCAAAGGCGTGGTGCGATCAAACGCCGGCCCGCAGGGCACGGCAGCCGGTGGCCGGCCGCTAGCGGCCGTCGTCGCTGCCGGGGTCGGCGCTGCGGCCGCGCAGGAACAGGCGCGAGACCATGGCCGCGAGCTGCTCGCGGTCTTGCTGGCCGGCGCCACGCAATTCGGCCAGCGTGCCGTGCAGCAGCTTCTGCGTCAGGCCGCGTGTCATGGCCTCGAGCACGGCCTCGACATCCTCGCCCTTGGCCAGCTGTTTGCGTGCGCGCAGCAACTCGGCCTCACGCCACTGGTCGGCCTGCTGGTGCAGGGCCTGGATCAGCGGCACCGCGGCGCGCTGGTCCAGCCAGTGGGCAAAACTCAGCACCCCGGCATCGATGATGGCCTCGGCCTGCTCGACCGCGGCCTTGCGTTTTTCGCCAGCCGATTGCACCAGGGCGGCGAGGTCGTCCACCGTGTACAGGTAAACGTCCGACAGGCGCGAGACCTCGGGTTCGATGTCGCGCGGCACGGCCAGGTCGACCATGAACATCGGCCGCTGGCGGCGCGCTTTCAACGCACGCTCGACGGCGCCCAGGCCGATGATGGGCAGGCTGCTGGCGGTGCAGGAGATCACGGCGTCGAACTCACCCAGCCGCGCCGGCAGGTCGGCCAGGCGCAGCGCCTGGGCACCGAAGCGGCTGGCCAGTTGCTCACCGCGCTCCAGCGTGCGGTTGGCCACGGCCATGCCCTTGGGGCTGCGCGCGGCGAAGTGTGTGGCCACCAGCTCGATCATCTCGCCGGCACCGACGAACAGCACGTTGATCTCGCGCAGGTCTTCGAACAGCTGCGCCGCCAGCCGCACCGACGCGGCGGCCATGCTGATGGAATGCGCGCCGATCTCGGTGGAGCTGCGGACCTCCTTGGCCACGGAGAAGGAGCGCTGGAACAGCTGGTGCAGCGTGCTGCCCAGCGTGCCAGCTTCATCGGCGTGGCGCACGGCTTCTTTCAGCTGGCCCAGGATCTGGGGCTCGCCCAGCACCATCGAGTCAAGACCTGAAGCGACGCGGAAGGCGTGGCGCGCGGCCTCGCGGTCTTCGCGCACATAGGTGTGGGCCTGCAGGTGGCTGCCGGTGACCCCCCCTTGCTCCGCCAGCCAATCGAGTGCCGGGCGCACGAGTTCGGCGGCCTGGCGCGGATCGGCCGCGACGTAGAGCTCGGTGCGGTTGCAGGTGGAGATCAGCGCCGCCTCGGGCACAGCCCGCTGCAAACGCTCGCGGAAACCGCGCAGCGCCGGGGGCAGCTGGTCGGGCGCAAACGCAAACCGGCCGCGCAGGTCGAGCGGCGCAGTGGTGTGGTTCAGGCCAAGGGCAAGGACGCTCACAGGCTGATTGTAAGATTTACCGGACACCGGCGGTGGCCGGATTCTTGACACACGGACCGCCGAACTTGATCGGCATCAACCCCATGAGCCCTTTGGACGCCGTCTGGCACCTGCTGAACCTCTTCGCGCCGGCGGTGGGCACCGCGTTGTTGGCCGCCGCAGGCGCCAAGTTGCTGTGGCGGCGCGAGCTGACCAAAACAAGTTGGCGAGCACTTGCTGTTGCGGCAGCGCTGGGTGCGAGCGTGGTCACGCTGTTGGGCTTGGTGGTCTTCGGCCGCGACGGCCGCATGGCCACCTACGGCGCGATGGTCGTGGCGGTCGCGCTCACGCTGTGGTGGCGGGGCTTCGTGCGTCGTCGTTGACCCGCACCTGCCCGCGCAGCGAGTGCGGGAAAGCCTGGGTGATTTCCACGTCCAACATCTGGCCGATCAGCCGGTCACGCTGCGGGCCGCCGTCGAAATTGACGATGCGGTTGCACTCGGTGCGACCCATCAGCTCTTGTGCGTCCTTGCGCGACGGGCCTTCGACCAGGATGCGCTGCACCGTGCCCACACGCGACGCGGCGATGCGGCGCACGTTGGTCTCGATGGTCGCCTGCAGGTGCTGCAGGCGCTGCAGTTTCAGCTCACGCGGTGTGTCGTCCGGCAGGTTGGCGGCTGGTGTGCCGGGACGCGGGCTGAAGATGAAGCTGAAAGAGGCGTCGAAGCCCACGTCGTCGATCAGCTTCATCATCTTGCCGAAGTCGTCTTCGGTTTCGCCGGGGAACCCGACGATGAAGTCCGACGACAGGCTGATGTCCGGCCGCACCGCGCGCAGCTTGCGGACCGTGCTCTTGTATTCCATCGCGGTGTAGCCGCGTTTCATCGCCATCAGGATGCGGTCGCTGCCATGCTGCACCGGCAGGTGCAGGTGGTTCACCAGCTGCGGGATCTTGCCGTAGGCCTCGACCAGGCGCTGCGTGAACTCGTTCGGGTGGCTGGTGGTGTAGCGGATGCGGGTGATGCCGGGGATCTCGGCCACGTACTCCAGCAGCAGCGCAAAGTCGGCGATCTCTGCCGTGCCGCCCATGGTGCCGCGGTAGGCGTTGACGTTCTGACCCAGCAGCGTCACCTCCTTCACACCCTGGTCGGCGAGACCGGCGACCTCGGTCAGCACGTCTTCGAACGGGCGGCTCACCTCTTCACCGCGGGTGTAGGGCACCACACAGTAGGAGCAGTACTTGGAGCAGCCTTCCATGATGGACACGAAGGCCGAAGCGCCGTCCACCCGCGCTGGCGGCAGGTGGTCGAACTTCTCGATCTCCGGGAAGCTGATGTCCACCTGCGGGCGCCGCTGCGCCTGGCGATCAGCGATCATCTGAGGCAGCCTGTGCAGGGTCTGCGGGCCAAAGACCAGATCGACATACGGCGCACGCTCGACGATGGCCGCACCCTCCTGGCTGGCCACGCAGCCGCCGACGCCGATCAGCACACCCTTCTGCTTCAGGTGCTTGACGCGGCCCAGGTCGCTGAAGACCTTCTCCTGCGCCTTTTCGCGCACCGAGCAGGTGTTGAACAGGATCAGGTCGGCCTGCTCGACATCGTCGGTCTTTTCATAGCCCTGGGCGGCGCCCAGCACATCGGCCATCTTGTCCGAGTCGTACTCGTTCATCTGGCAGCCGAAGGTGCGGATGAAGACCTTCTTGGTGGGCGCTTCGCTCATGGTTTGCTCCAGGTCTGGGCCACGGGGTCGAAGCGCCAGCTGGCGGCCTCAGCGGCGTTGCGGGGCCAGGGCTGGCGCGCACGCTCTTCGGCGCCGAGCAGCCACACGTTGAGCAGCAGGCCGTAGCTGTCGACGGTGTAGTGCACCGTCAGCTTTTGCCCGGCCAGTGCGCCGGAGAGCACCAGCAGGTTGTTGTCGCCACGGATGCGGGCACCGGGCGCCAGGCGCGCCGGCTGGCCGTTGAGCGTGACGTCGGGCGGCTGCTGGATCAGCAACTCACCGCGCAGCGCGTTGGCGGGGAAGTTGCGTTGCTGCGCGACAGCAGGCAACGCGGCGCAGGCCAACACGGCAACGGCCAACACAACAGCAGCACAGCGGGGCATGGTGTGGATCCAGGGGCTGTGAACAAAACGGCCCGAGGGGTTGCCTCGGGCCGGGGGAACATCTGGTGGCGCTTCAGGGATTCGAACCCCGGACCTGCGGATTATGATTCCGTCGCTCTAACCGGCTGAGCTAAAGCGCCTGAACTCCGCATTATAGCGTAGCGCAGCGGCGTGCAAAGTCCCCCGCGAGAACTCCGATACATGTTCAGTTTCTTCAAGAAGAAGGCCCCGCCCGCCCCGGCACCCGACGCCCCGGCGGCGCCTGCTGTGCCGGCCGTGGCGGCCCCGCCCGAACCACCGGCGGCAACGGCTTCAGGACCCGCTGCAGCACCAGAACGCAGCGGCTGGCTGGCCCGCCTGCGCCAGGGCCTGGCCCGCACCGGCAGCGGCCTGGCCCAGGTCTTCACCGGTGCACGCATCGACGACGCGCTGTACGAAGAGCTGGAGTCGGCCCTGCTGATGGCCGACACCGGCCCCAAGGCCACGGCCGCGTTGCTGGCGGACCTGAAACGGCGCGTGAAGGACAGCAAGACCACCGAGCCGTCCGCCGTGAAGGCCTTGCTGGCGGCGGCCGTGACCGACTGGCTGCGCCCCTTGCAGCAAACACTGGAAATCGGCTCTGCCAAACCCACGGTGATCATGGTCGCGGGTGTCAACGGCGCCGGCAAGACCACCACCATCGGCAAGCTCACGCGCCATCTGGCCGAGGGTGATTGCAAGGTGCTGCTGGCCGCGGCCGACACCTTCCGCGCCGCGGCGCGCGAGCAGCTGGGCGTCTGGGCCGACCGCAACCGGGTCGAGATCGTCGCGCAGGAAGGTGGTGATCCTTCGGCAGTGAGCTTCGACGCCGTCACCGCCGGCCGCGCGCGCGGCTGCGATGTGGTGATCGCCGACACCGCCGGCCGCCTGCCCACCCAACTGCACCTGATGGACGAGCTGAAGAAGATCAAACGTGTGATCGGCAAGGCGCAGGACGGCGCGCCGCACGAGGTGCTGCTGGTGGTGGACGGCAACACCGGCCAGAACGCGCTGGCCCAGGTGCAGGCCTTCGACGCCGCGCTGCAGCTCACCGGCCTGGTGGTGACCAAACTCGACGGCACGGCCAAGGGCGGCGTGCTCTGCGCCATCGCGGCCTGGCAGCGCGAGGTGGGCCGCGCGGTGCCGGTCTACTTCATTGGCGTGGGCGAAAAACTCGAAGACCTGCAGCCGTTTGATGCGGCCGAGTTTGCGCAGGCCCTGCTGAGCTGAAGAGGCTCAGCGCTGCGCCGGCTCGAACTCTTCGAAGAAGCCCGAGGGCACGGGCTCCATCGTGTGGTCCAGGGCATCACCTTCGGCCAGGATCTCGGTGATGTCGGCCACCGGGATCAGCGGCATCGGGCGTGAGGCCGTGCCACGCGGTGCGTTGTCCACCAGCACCGAGCCGATGCTGGTGCGCACCTCGCTCGCGGAAGGCAGGTCGTCGGCGCGCCAGGTGTGCACGCGGATGCCGGCGGCCTTGAGCACACGGGTCATGCGATCGTGGCGGCGGCGGCTGCGTGCGGTTTCGTCGGCCGAGCGGATGTCGATCACGGCCAGCACACGCGAGCCCACGTCGCACACCACCAGGTCGGCGCTGAGCTGGCCCACACGCTGCAGCCAGTCGGTGTAGGAGTTGCGGGTGGGCACGCGCACAAAACGAGACAAGGGCACCTGGGCCAGCACCATGAAACCCGGCAGCGCGCGGCGCAGCAGGTCGTAGGCCTGGCGTTCGTTCACGTTGAGGATGCGCGCGGCTTCGGGCGGCCAGGCGGCCACGGTGTCCAGCGCCTCCTGGCGGGCGCTGCGCGCCTGCCCGCGCTGGCGCCGGCGCACCACCAGCAGGCTCAGCATCAACAGGGCCGCGGTGACCAGCGCGGCGGCAGACAAGGGGTCGAGGGAGTTCATGGGCGCCGAAGGTGCGTGCTTGATCCCGAACACTACGGCCGCGCCATCCCCAACTCAACGGTGCGGCGGGGAACAGGCGTATCCAGACGTTTCGCCCGCACGGCACACCCGGCGCCAGGTGTGCAGTCCGTCACACTTCAGCGGGGCATGCCGGGCAAACCGCCCATGCGCTTCATCATCTTCATCAGGCCGCCGCCCTTCATCTTCTTCATCATGCCCTGCATCTGCTCGAACTGGTTGAGCAGGCGGTTGACCTCTTGCACATGCACACCTGAGCCAGCGGCGATGCGGCGCTTGCGGCTGGCCTTGATCAGCTCGGGCTTGCGACGCTCCAGTGCGGTCATCGCGCAGATGATGCCTTCCATGCGGCGCACGTCGCGTTCGGCGCGGTCCATGTCGGCGCCCTGGGCCTTGGCGGCCAACTGGCTGGGCAGCTTGTCCATCAGGCTGGACAGGCCGCCCATCTTCTTCATCTGCGAGATCTGCTCGCGGAAGTCGTCGAGGTCGAAGCCGCCGCTCTTGACCTTGTCGGCCAGCTTCTGCGCCGACGCCAGGTCGACACCGCTCTGCACCTGCTCGACCAGGGCCAGGATGTCACCCATGCCCAGCACACGGCCGGCATGGCGCTCGGCATCGAAGACCTCCAGGCCGTCGATCTTTTCCGACACGCCGGCGAACTTGATCGGCGCCCCGGTCACCTGACGCACCGACAGCGCCGCACCACCGCGTGAATCACCGTCGAGCTTGGTCAGCACGATGCCGGTCAGCGGCAACGCCTCCTTGAAGGCACGCGCGGTGTTGATGGCGTCCTGGCCCTGCATGGCGTCGACCACCAGCAGCGTCTCCACCGGGCTCACGGCCGCGTGCAACGCGCGGATCTCGGCCATCAAGGCCTCGTCGATGGCCAGGCGGCCGGCGGTGTCGACCAGCAGCACGTCGAAGTGGTGTTTGCGGGCGTGGTCCAGCGCGGCGAGTGCGATGTCCTGCGGCTTCTGGTCGGGCGTGGATTCAAACCAGGTGGCACCGGCCTGGGCGGTGACGGTTTTCAGCTGTTCGATGGCGGCCGGCCGGTAGACGTCGGCCGAGACCGTGAGCACCTTCTTCTTGCGCTTCTCGATCAGGTGTTTGGCCAGCTTGGCCGTGGTGGTGGTCTTGCCCGCGCCCTGCAGGCCGGCCATCAGGATGACGGCGGGCGGCTGCGTGGCCAGGTTGATGTCGGCCACGCCCTGCCCCATCGTCGCGGCGAGCTCCTTGTGCACGATGCCCACCAGCGCCTGGCCGGGGTTCAGCGAGCCGACGACCTCCTGGCCCAGCGCCTTGTCCTTCACACGCTGGATGAAGTCGCGCACCACCGGCAGCGCCACGTCGGCTTCGAGCAGGGCCATGCGCACCTCGCGCAGCATGTCCTGCACGTTGGATTCGGTGATGCGGGCCTGGCCGCGCATGGTCTTGACCAGGCGCGACAGGCGGTCGGTGAGGGTGGTGGCCATGGGCGCAGGCGGGCCCGGGCAAGCCGGGCGGGGTCGGTACACTGGAGCCCATGATCTTACCGACCTCGGGTCCCGCTGCCTGGGCCGGCCTCGCGCCCCTGGCCGGGCTGGCCATGCTGGCCTATGCGGCGGCGGCCTGGCCCACGGCGCAGGCCAGCCGCTGGTCGGCCGTAGCGCTGGTGCTGGGCTGGGGCACGCACCTGGTGCTGCTGCTGCTGGACATCGGCGGCTGGGGCCAGGACGCGCCGGGCGCACGGCTGGGCTTCGCCCCGGTGCTGTCGATGACCGTCTGGTTGGTGCTGGCCGTGCACACCGTGGAGAGCCGCCTCGTGCCGCTGCCGGCGGTGCGGCGCGTGCTGGCACTGGCGGGCGCGGCGGCGGTGGCCGTGGCCTGGATGTTCCCCGGTGAACCGCGGCCCATGGCCTCCCCCTGGGCGCCACTGCACTTTGTGCTCGGCGTGGGTTCGTACGGGCTGTTCGGGGCGGCCGTGTTGCACGCTGCGCTGCTGGACAGCGCCGAGCGCCGGCTGCGGCTGCAGCGCGGGGCCGCGCCGTCGGCCTTTGGCATGCCGCTGCTGCAGCTGGAGCGCCTGACCTTCCGTTTTGTCGAGGCCGGCTTCGCGGTGCTGACGGCCACGCTGCTGCTGGGCATGCTGACCACCGTGCGCTGGACCTGGGACCACAAGACGGTGTTTTCGCTGCTGGGCTGGGCCGTGTTTGCGGCCCTGCTGGCCGGACGGCGAATGCGCGGCTGGCGCGGCCGCAAAGCCACACGCTGGTTGTACGCCGGTGCCTTGCTGCTGCTGCTGGCCTATGCCGGCTCGCGCTTCGTGGTCGAAGTGCTGCTGCGGCGCGGCGCCTGAGCACGCCCCATGAAATACCTGCTCGTTCTCGTTGTCGTCGTGGCCGGCCTGTGGCTGCTGCTGCGCAAACGCCATCCGCCCGCGGCCCGCCCGGCCACGCGGCCGGACAAGAAGGCCCCGCCCAGCCTGGCCGCGATGGTCGCCTGCGCGCACTGCGATCTGCGGCTGCCGCAGGCCGAGGCCCTGCCCGATGCCAACGGCCGCCTCTATTGCAGCGAGGCGCACCGCCTGGCCGGTCCGCGCTGAGGGGCGATGACAGCACCCCCGGCTGACCGCCGCCGCCAGGATCGGCGCACCGGTGACCGCCGGCAGCATGATCGCCGGCACCCCGCCGGCCCCGACACACAAGCCGCCGACTCGCGATTTGCCTCGCGCGAAGAGGCCGACACCGGCACCGAAGGCGGGGCCTTGCTGCGTGTGGCCCGCATCTATGCCGCCGCCCGCGCCGCGCTCGGCCTGGCGCTGGTGCTGGCGCAGGTGGCCGCCAGCCTGGCCGACGTGCCCAGCCCCACGCTGGTCACCAGCCTGTGCCTGATCTACGCCGTGCTGGCGCTGGTGGTGTGGGTCCTGCCGCGCTTCCGCTCCTTGGCCGAGACCCTGGCCCAGCCCGCACCGTCGCCGGCCGCGCTGCGCTGGCAATGGGTGTCGACCATCGGCGTCGATGTCGTGGTCTTCGTGGCCCTGCACCTGCTGGACCGGTCGACCAGCTTCAACTTTGCCGCCCTGCTGGTGCTGCCGGTGCTGATGACCGGGGTCCTGATGCCCCGCCTGATGGCCCTGGGCACCGCGGCCACGGTGGCGTTGCTGCTGCTGTTGGGCGCCTGGGAAACCGGCCTGCGCACCGCCGACCCCACCGTGGCGCTGACACGCGCCGGCCTGGCGGGCATCGGCCTGTTTGTCATTGCCCTCGTGGCAGGCGAACTGGCGAGCCGGCTCACACGCGAAGAAGCCGCCGCCCGGGACAGCCTGGAACTGGCGCGCCGCCAGGCACAGCTGAACCGGCTGGTGATCCAGGAGATGGCCGACGGCGTGTTGGTGATCGACCGCAGCCTGCGGGTGCGGGCCGCCAACCCGGCGGCACGTGCCCTGCTGGTGTCCGACGGCGCCGGGCCGCAGGCCCCGTTCGACCTCGGCAGCCGCGCCCCCTGGCGCGGGTTGGCCGTGGCAGCGCAGCAGGCCCTGGCCGAAGGCCGCTGGCCGGCGGCCGGACGCGAGGTGGACCTGGCCTTTGACGACGGCCTGGTGCGCACACTGCGCCTGCAGGTGCGGTTCACGCCGGTGCCGACAGGTGAAGGGCCCGACACCGCGGCCGACCCCTACTGCGTGTTGCTGCTGGAAGACCTGCGCACCGCCCAGGCCCGGCTGCGGCAGGAAAAACTGGCGGCCATGGGCCGGGTCTCGGCCGGCATCGCCCACGAGATCCGCAACCCGCTGGCCGCGATCGCACAGGCCAACGCCTTGATGCTGGAAGACGAACTCGCACCGCCTCAGCAGCGCCTGGCCCGCATGGTGGCCGACAACGTGCGCCGCCTGCAACGCATCGTCGACGAGGTGATGGAGCTGGCGCCGGCCGGTGCGTCCGCCCCCCAGGTGATCGACGCACGGGCGGTGGTGGCTGCCGCCACGGCGGACTGGGCCCAGACCACCGGCCTGGAGCTCGGCGCCACAAGCCGCCTGCGAACCGAAGTGCCCGAGGGACCCCTGGGCGCGCTCTTCGACGCCGAGCACCTGCGGCGTGTGCTGGTGAACCTGCTGGACAACGCCTTGCGGCACGCCAGCGACACCCCCGGCGCCGTGCTGCTGCGCCTGGGTGTGCGCGACGACACGCACCTGCAGCTGCTGGTGCTGAGCGACGGTGATGCCATCCGGCCCGCGGTCGAACGCCACCTGTTCGAGCCCTTCTTCTCCACCCGCAGCCGGGGCTCGGGCCTGGGCCTGTATATTTGCCGAGAGCTGTGCGAACGCTATGGCGCGAGCATCGAATTCCGGCCCCGCCGCGGGGCCGACCGCCTGCGCAACGAGTTCGTGGTCACGATGCGGCGCGCCGTGCTGAGCGCGCCCGATGCGGTCCTGCCGCTGAACGGATGAGCCTGCCTTCCACCGCGCCCCGCCTGCTGGTCGTCGACGACGAGCCCGACCTGCGCACGCTCTACGAGCTGACGCTGATGCGAGAGGGTTACGACGTCGAAAGCGCCGGCAGCGTGGCCGAGGCCTGGAAGCTGCTGGAAACCCAGCGCTACGAGCTGCTGATCACCGACATGCGCCTGCCCGACGGCACCGGGCTGGACCTGCTGGCGCGGCTGGAGGCCGCCGGCCGGCCCGAGAAGGCGATGGTGATCACGGCCTACGGCTCGCCGGAGAACGCCGTCGAGGCCCTCAAGTCCGGCGCCTACGACTACCTCACCAAGCCGGTGGACCTGCGGCAATTCCGCGCCGTCGTCGCGTCGGCGCTGGGCCGTGTGCCGGCACCGGCACCGGTGGCGGCCGACGCGGCCGCAGCCCGGCGTGCCCGGCCCGGCAGCGCGGGCCAGAACTCGCTCGCCCGCCTGGCCGGCGATTCCACCGTGATGCGCGAAGTGCGGGCCCTGGTGCAGAAGGTCTCGCGCAGCATGGCGCCGGTGCTGGTGCATGGCGAGTCGGGCACCGGCAAGGAGCTGGTGGCACGTGCCATCCACGATGTCTCGCCGCGGGCGGCGATGCCCTTCGTGGCCGTCAACTGCGGCGCCATCCCGGAGCAGCTGCTGGAGGCCGAATTCTTCGGCTACCGCAAGGGTGCCTTCACCGGCGCGCAGGAAGACCGGGGCGGTTTTTTCCAGGCCGCACAAGGTGGCACCCTGTTCCTGGACGAGATCGGCGACCTGCCGCTGGCGATGCAGAGCAAGCTGCTGCGCGCCATCCAGGAACGCGCGGTGCGCGCCATCGGCAGCGTGGCCGAGGTGGCCATCGACGTGCGCATCGTCAGCGCCACGCACAAGGACCTGGGCCACGAGGTGCGCGATGGCCGCTTCCGTCAGGACCTGTTCTACCGTCTGAACGTCATCCGCATCGGCGTGCCGCCCTTGCGCGAGCGCATCGACGACCTGCCCGCGATCTGCAACGCGGTGCTCGGCCGCATCGCGCAGGACGCGGGTGTGAGCCCGCCGCCGATGCTGACGGCCGACGCCATGCAGTTGCTGCTGCGCCACCGCTTCCCTGGCAACGTGCGCGAGCTGGAGAACCTGCTGCACCGCGCGCTGGCGCTGTCGGGGCAGGAGCAGATCACGGCCCACGACCTGGCGCTCTCCGACGAAGACGGCTTCGAGGCGACGGCGCCGATGGCGCTGGAGTCGCTCCGCACCACGGGTTTGCCAGCTGCCACGGCAGCAGCACCGGCCGACGTGGTGCTGCCACGCGACCTGCAGACGCACCTGGACGAGGTCGAACGCGACATCCTGTTGCGCGCGCTGGAAAAACACCGCTACAACCGCACCGCGGCCGGCGCGAGCATGGGCCTGTCGTTGCGGCAGATGCGGTACCGCATGGCCCGCCTGGGCATCGACAGCGGTGGCAGCGGCAGCGACTGAACGGCGCACGCCGGGCTGGGCGGGCGGCTGGTGGTGGCATGCACGGCGTCGCCCGTCGCCGCACCATGGGCCGCGGCCAGCGGGAGTGGCCGTGGACCTGGTGGTCGTGCACTCGATCAGCCTGCCACCCGGGGTCTACGGCGGCCCCGCAGTCGAGGACCTGTTCCGCGGCCGGCTGGACTGCGACAGCCACCCCAGCTTCGATGGTCTTCGGGGTTTGCAGGTGTCGGCGCACTTCGTCATCCGCCGCACAGGGGAGGTGCTGCAGTTCGTCAGCGGCGACCGCCGCGCCTGGCACGCCGGCCGCTCGCGTTGGCGGGGTCGGGACAACTGCAACGACTTCAGCATCGGCATCGAACTCGAGGGCCTGGAAGGCCGGGACTTCGAGCCCGCCCAGTACCGCCGGCTCGCGCGGCTGCTGCGTGCGCTGACACGCCGTTACGTGCTGCGTGAAGCCGTGGGCCACGAACATGTGGCGCCCGGCCGCAAACACGACCCCGGCGCCGGCTTTGCCTGGCAGGCCCTTCGTGCGGCGCTGGGCCCGTGCGGTCTGCAGCTGTTTGGCGAACCCCAGAAACGGCGCGGCCGGCAGCGCATTTCGAGCCGCAGACCCGCATGAATCGCGGCTCTCGTCCCGGCGGCCCTGTTGCCGCAGGGGCGGTATCGACGGGTCTGCGCGGCCATCGGTAGAAGCCCGCGGCTGCACACTACCGCTAGTGGCTTGTAGGGGTGGCAGACCCCAGATATAGTGTCCCTTCGTGATAAGCTGATGACTTCGCGGAACCACTCCCACCCCCGACAGCCCGCTGGGCTGCAGGCCTCAACGGGCCCGCTCGCAGCGCGTTTTCATGCGCTGCCGGCCGGGGATGCGGCACACCGACAAACAAACTGAATCCACCGCCCGCTGGCTGCCGCCGCGGGCGGCCCACATTGCGCGACCAGAAAGAGGGGAACCCATGCAGCAGACCGTGCCGTCCACCATTCACACCAGCCTCCCGGCCACACCACGCGCCACCGCCCAGGCGGCCGCCGCAGCGTCTGCCTTCGCGGGTTACCAGATCATCCGCCGCAACGGCGCGGTGGTGTCCTTCGAGCCCAACAAGATCGCCGTCGCGCTGATGAAGGCCTTCCTGGCGGTGCACGGCACGCAGGGTGCGGCCTCGGCCAGCGTGCGCGAGACGGTGGACGGCCTGACCGAATCCGTGGTGCGCGCGCTGCTGCGCTCGCGCCCGGGTGGTGGCACCTTCCACATCGAAGACGTGCAGGACCATGTCGAACTCGGCCTGATGCGGGGTGGCCACCACGAGGTGGCGCGGGCCTACGTGCTCTACCGTGAACGCCGCACGCAGGAGCGCGCCCGCCAGGCCGTGCCGGCCTCTGCCCGCCCCCCGGAGCTGCATGTGCTCGACGGCGGCCAGCGTGTGCCGCTGGACCTGGACGCACTGCGCGCGCTGATCGAATCGGCCTGTGCCGGCCTGGGTGCCGAGGTCGGCGCCGAGCCCATCCTGGCCGAGACCCGCCGCAACCTGTACGACGGCGTGCCGATGGACGAGGTCTACAAGGCCGCGATCCTGGCGGCCCGCACCTTGATCGAGAAAGACCCGGCCTACACCCGCGCCACCGCACGCCTGCTGCTGCACACCATCCGCCGCGAGATCCTGGGCGGCGAGGTGATGCCGGCCGAGATGCACCAGCGTTACGCCGAGTACTTTCCCAGCTTCATCAAAAAAGGTGTGCAAGCCGAGCTGCTGGACGACAAGCTGCTGCAGTACGACCTGGCGCGCCTGGGCGCGGCCTTGAAGGCCGAACGCGACCTGCAGTTCGACTACCTGGGCCTGCAGACCCTGTACGACCGCTACTTCCTGCACATCGACGAACAGCGCATCGAGATGCCGCAGGCGTTTTTCATGCGTGTGGCGATGGGTCTGGCGCTGAACGAGATCGACCGCGAGGCGCGGGCCATCGAGTTCTACGACGTGCTGTCGAGCTTCGACTTCATGTCCAGCACGCCCACGCTGTTCAACAGCGGCACCCAGCGCAGCCAGCTCTCCAGCTGCTACCTGACCACGGTGGCCGACGACCTGGACGGCATCTACGAGGCGCTGAAGGAAAACGCGCTGCTCAGCAAGTTCGCCGGCGGCCTGGGCAACGACTGGACCAACGTGCGCGCCTTGGGCAGCTACATCAAGGGCACCAACGGCAAGAGCCAGGGTGTGGTGCCCTTCCTGAAGGTGGTGAACGACACCGCCGTGGCCGTCAACCAGGGTGGCAAGCGCAAGGGCGCGGTCTGCGCCTACCTGGAGACCTGGCACCTGGACATCGAGGAGTTCCTGGAGCTGCGCAAGAACACCGGTGACGACCGCCGGCGCACGCACGACATGAACACCGCGAACTGGATCCCCGACCTGTTCATGCGCCGTGTCGTCGAAGACGGTGACTGGACGCTGTTCAGCCCCTCCACCTGCCCCGACCTGCACGACAAGTTCGGCCGCGCCTTCGAGACCGCGTACACCGCCTACGAAGCCAAGGCCGACCGCGGCGAGATCAAGCTCTTCAAGCGCATGCCGGCCAAGGACCTGTGGCGCAAGATGCTGTCGATGCTGTTCGAGACCGGCCACCCCTGGGTGACCTTCAAGGACGCCTGCAACGTGCGTTCGCCTCAGCAGCACGTGGGCGTGGTGCACTCGTCGAACCTGTGCACCGAGATCACGCTGAACACCAGCGACAGCGAGATCGCCGTCTGCAACCTCGGCTCGATCAACCTGGCCCAGCACCTGGTGGACGGTCAGGTCGACCAGGCCAAGCTCAAGCGCACCACGGCGATCGCGATGCGCATGCTCGACAACGTCATCGACATCAACTACTACGCGGTCAAGAAGGCGCGTGACAGCAACCTGCGCCACCGCCCGGTGGGCCTGGGCCTGATGGGCTTCCAGGATGCGCTGTACCAGCTGCGTGTGCCCTATGCGTCGGCTGCAGCCGTGGAGTTTGCCGACCGCTCGATGGAAGCCATCTGCTACCACGCCTACTGGGCCAGCACCGAGCTGGCCGCCGAGCGCGGCCGCTACAGCAGCTACCGCGGCAGCCTGTGGGACCGCGGCATCCTGCCGATCGACTCGCTCGACCTGCTGGCCGAGGCCCGCGGCGGCTATGTCGAGGTTGACCGCTCGGTGACGCTGGACTGGGACGCGCTGCGCAGCCGCATCGCCCAGCACGGCATGCGCAACAGCAACTGCGTGGCCATCGCGCCCACCGCCACCATCAGCAACATCATCGGCGTCGATGCCTCGATCGAACCCTGCTTCGGCAACCTGTCGGTCAAGAGCAACCTGTCGGGCGAGTTCACCATCGTCAACGAGTACCTGGTGCGCGACCTCAAGCGCCTGGGTCTTTGGGACGACGTGATGGTGATGGACTTGAAGCACTTCGACGGCAGCCTGCGCCGCATCGACCGTGTGCCCGAGGACATCAA
>JADMJD010000061.1 GCA_018780805.1 Rubrivivax sp.
TGACCTTCAGCGACTACAGCCGCAACGCCATCCGCATGGCCGCGCTGATGAAGCGGCGGGTGATCCATGTGTTCACGCACGACAGCATCGGCCTGGGCGAAGACGGCCCCACGCACCAGAGCGTGGAACATGCCGCCAGCCTGCGGCTGATCCCCAACCTGGATGTCTGGCGCCCGGCCGACACGGCCGAGACCATGATCGCCTGGACCATGGCGCTGGCCAACAGCACCCGGCCCAGCGCGTTGCTGCTGAGCCGGCAGAACCTGCCCTACCTGCCCAAGGCCGGGCTCGATGAGATCGGCAAGGGCGCCTACGTGCTGGCCGAGCCGGCCGAGGTGGGGCTGAAGAAAAAGGCGCAGGCCGTGATCATCGCCACCGGCAGCGAGGTGCAGCTGGCGCTGCACGCGCAGGCGCTGCTGGCCGAACGCAAGATCGCGGTGCGCGTGGTCAGCATGCCCAGCACCACGGTGTTCGACCGCCAGGACGTCAAGTACAAGCGCAGCGTGCTGCCGGCCAGGCTGCCACGCATCGCCGTCGAAGCGGGTGTCACCGACGGCTGGTGGAAATACGGCTGCGCCGCCGTGGTGGGCCTGGACCGCTACGGCGAAAGCGCCCCGGCACCGGCCTTGTTCAAACACTTCCAGCTCACGGCGGAAAACGTCGCGGCAGTGGTGCGGCAGGTGCTGAAGGGCTGAAGGGCTGAAGGGCCGAGCTTGCGCGTCAGTCCGCGGTGGGTGCGGCGGCCCGCCGCCGCCGGGTGACCACCAGGCCGGCCACCGCCAGCCCGGCCAAGGCCAGCGTGCCGGGTTCTGGCACGGCATTGCCCTCGCGGTACAGCAGCCATCCGATGGCGTTGTCGCCCTGGGTGTAGTACTGCGTGTCCTGCAGGCTGGACCAATCCCCCGCGTACGCCTCCTTGTAGTTGTTGCTGTAGTACCCGTTGGTCCCGTAGTCATGGCTGTAGGCGATGCCCGCCAGTGCTGAGCCGTCCCAGGCCACGCGATCAGTCAGGAACCACATGTAGTCGTAGTTGTAGCCGCCGGGGCTGTTGGCGCTGTACGAGTCGCCGAAGACCGACGACATGTCCTCGCCGTTGTTGTCGCCGTAGCAGCTGATGTAGTTGGTGCCGTCGCTGTTGCAGGACGAGGCGTCGTTCCACAGCGCACCGATGAACATCAGCGCGTCGGCACTGCGTGCGATCTGGTAGCCGGCAAAACGGCCGCCCGTGGCCAGCTCGGCCAGGGTCTGGGTGTAGGTCAGGCCCTTGGTCACGTCGGCACCCAGCCATTGACGCTGGTTGACGCTGTCGACGATCACGTCCTCGCCGACGCTGCGGCTCAGGCTGCCCGCGGTCACGGTGGCTGCCGATGTGGCAAGCGCCAGACTGGAAAGGACGGCCGCCACCGCCCCGATCTTGATGTTCTGCATGAACTGCTTTCTCGAAGAACCACAGGCGCGCACCGGCTCGGCCGCTGCGCGGAAGGCCTGACACCGCCGGCGGTGCAAGTGCACCCGCGTCGAGGCGGGCGTTTCCTCCTGGCGGTGAGTTGTGGACTCAGGCCGCCGGCGGGTGTCGGGCTGGCGCGGACGATAGGGGCCGGGCGGGCCGCGTGCCCGCTGCGGCGAGCGGCCGGCGTGGCCAGCGCGCACAAGTGCCGTGAGTTCCGCACACCCGCGGGCCGACAGGCTGGAACAGCGCGCTTGGGTGGACAATTGCCGCCATCGGCGCCGCCATGGCGCGCCCCCTGCCTAGCAACCCTGGAGACCCTGTCATGAGCATCAAGATCGGCATCAACGGCTTCGGCCGCATCGGACGCATGGTGTTCCGCGCCGCCATCGCCAACCACGCCGACATCCAGATCGTCGGCATCAACGACCTGCTGGAACCCGATTACCTGGCCTACATGCTGATGTATGACAGCGTGCACGGCCGCTTCAAGGGTGAGGTCAGCGTCGACGGCAACACCCTGGTCGTCAACGGCCAGCGCATCCGCCTGA
>JADMJD010000008.1 GCA_018780805.1 Rubrivivax sp.
GGGCTCGGGCTTCTACCTGGCGATGCACGACCTGGAGATCCGCGGCGCCGGCGAGATGCTGGGCGAACACCAGAGCGGCAACATGATGGAGATCGGCTTCCAGCTCTACAACGACATGCTGGCCGAAGCCGTGCGCAGCCTGAAGTCCGGCCGCGAGCCGGACCTGCTGAACCCGCTGTCGACCTTCTACGCCACCACCGAGATCAACCTGCACGCGCCCGCGTTGCTGACCGACGCCTACTGCGGCGACGTGCACGTGCGCCTGAACCTCTATAAACGCCTGGCCAGCGCCGAGAAAGCCGAGCAGATCGACAGCCTGCTGGAAGAGATCACCGACCGCTTCGGCAAGCTGCCACCACAAGGCCAGGTGCTGTTCGACACGCACCGGCTGCGCGTGCTGGCCAAGCCTTACGGTGTGCTGAAGATCGACGCCGGCCCGAAGCTGATCAACATCGTGTTCCGGCCGCAGCCGCCCATCGACGCGATGAAGATCATCACGCTGGTGCAGAAAAACCGCTCGGTCAAGCTGGCCGGCAACGACAAGCTGCGCATCGACCGCGAGATCGCCGGCGTGCCCGACCGCGCGCAGTATGTGCGCGACATCCTGCGCGCGCTGGGCCCGCCGGTGGTGCCGGCTGCCACGGCCTGAGGCGTCGTGACGCGTCCTACCTGAACATCTGCGCCGCGAAGGGGCCGTTCGGGCCCATGCACATGCCCGTCCAGCTGCGTTGGTCGGGGGCCGGCTGCAGGTCACAGTTGGCGTTGCCCAGGAACTGGCCGTTGACGTTGACCGTCATCGCCAGCCGCAGCAGGTTGCCGTCCAGCTGACCACGCCCCTGGCCCATGGGCTGGCCGCCGGCCTCGGCCGTGAAGCTGACGCCGCGGCCCTGCTGCTGGAAGTGGTAGACCTCGCCGGTGGCGGTGCGCCACAGGCCCGACAGGTCGGGCAGCTGGGCCACCGGTGCCTGGGACGGGCCCTGTGCCACGGAAGGTGACGGGGCCGGCTCCGGGGCCGGCGACGACACCGGTTGCGGTGCGGGCTGGGGCGCGGGCACGGGCGACGGTGCAGGCACAGGCGACGGTGCCGGCGTTTCACTGAACATGGCCGCCACCACCACCAGGCCCACCACGCCCAGGCCTGCGCCGGTGAGCAGCGTCTTCATGCCACCCTTGGCCGGCGCCGGTGCCGGCACCGGCGTGGGCGCCACGCGGCGTGTCAGCCCGGGCACCTTGGCCAGCGCGCCCACCAGGCGCTGCACATCGCTGCGCCAGCGGCTGTCCGACAACTCGAAGGCCTGGCGCATGGCCAGGGCCTGCATGTCGGGCGGCAGGCGTTCGGGCGCCGGCATGGGTGCACCTTCCATCAGCACGGGGATCACGCGGATGTCACGCTGCAGCGCCGTGGCCACCTCCAGCCGCACCCAGTCGGTGGGGATGTCCAGCCGGCGGCGGCCCTGTTTGTCGGCCACGTCCAGCCACTCGGGGCCGATCAGCACCAGCATCACGCCGCTGGAGCGCAGCGCCTTGTCCAGCGCGCGGGTGAAATCGAGCCCGGGCTCGATGTCCTCGATGTCGCGGAAGATCGTGGTCGGCGGGCCGAAGGATTCGGCCAGGTCGTCCTTGAGCCGGCCGGCGGCATGCTGGCTGTGTTCGCGGCGGTAGCTGATGAAGATGTCGGTGGCCATGAGGCAGTCTAGCGAGGCCGCTGCCCGTGCGTCATCCCCTGTTGTCTCGCCTGTTGTCTCGCCTGTTGTCTCGCCTGTTAGCATCGCGCCCCCATGTCAAACCCTGTCGAATTTGCCCCCGGCCTCTTCGTGCGCGGCTTCACGCCGCCACTGCGGCTGGCCGATTTCAAGCTGGTGGCCTTCGACATGGACTCCACGCTGATCAACATCGAGTGTGTGGACGAGATCGCTGCCGCCGTCGGCCGCAAGGCCGAGGTGGCCGCCATCACCGAGGCCGCGATGCGCGGCGAGATCAGCGACTACAAG
>JADMJD010000041.1 GCA_018780805.1 Rubrivivax sp.
CATGAAGATCACGATGATCTCGGTCCACTCCAGCGGCCAGCCCAGGATGAAGATGATCACCTGGCTGAGGATCAGGAACTCGGTCTTGCTGAGGTTCATGCTCAGCACCCAGGTCTCCACCAGCTCCTGCCCGCCCAGCAGCGCAAACGCGGCCGAAAAGATGGCCGAGCCCACGAAAAGCCAGCACACCATGGCGCTGGTCTTGGCGGTCAGGAACACCGATTCCTTGACCACGTTGAAGGTGAGCTGCCGGTACGCAAACGCCAGGATGAAACCGCCGAACGCGCCCACGGCCGCGGCCTCGGTGGGGGTGGCCAGGCCAAAGACGATGGAGCCCAGCACCGCGAGGATCATCACCAGCAGCGGGAAGAAGCTGGTCAGCAGCATCTTGAAGATCTCCAGCCGGGCGAAGCTGAGGATGCCGTAGAACACGGCCATCGCCAGCGCGCCCACACCGGCACCGATCCACCAGCCGGTGGTCAGGGCGCGCGGCGGGTTCTCGGCCGCGGCCGTTGCCGCCGCCGCCGCGGGCGGCTCGGCCAGCGCTGGCGCCGGCTCAGTCACCGCGGCGGCGGGTTCCGAGGCACCCTCCTGCGGCGGCTCGGCCAGCGCACCCTCGTCCTTCGGCTCGGCCAGGCCACCGCCTTCGCTGGGCGGCTCGGCCAGGCCCCCATCGGCTCCGGCTGCCTCGGCGGTGCCACCCGTGCCCATCTCCTGCAGGCCGGCCTCGGCCGCCACGTCTTGTGGCAGCGGTGCGGTGGCGCTGCGGTAGCTCCAGCCCAGCACCAGGGCGAACACCAGCAGCGGCAACAACGCGATGCCCAGCTGCTTCAGCAGGAAGCCCGTCGGCACCGCCTGGTTGTTCTTGCCCTTCAGCGCCGACAGCAGCCCGCCGATGGCATTGCGCGCGGCGTCCAGGCCCAGCGTGACGATGGGTGCAGGCAGCGGCACGATGCGCTGTTCGGCCGTGAGCGGCGGCGCCATCGCCGGCTTGAGCTTGGCGACGATGACCACGTACAGGATGTACAGCCCGGCCAGCATCAGGCCCGGGAAAAACGCGCCCGCATACAGCTGCACCACCGAGACACCGGCGGTGGCGCCGTAGACGATCAGCAGCACCGAGGGCGGGATCAGGATGCCCAGGCAACCGCCCGCGGTGATGGTGCCGGCCGACAGCCGCACGTCATACCCCGCGCGCAGCATCTGCGGCAGCGCCAGCAGCCCCATCAGCGTGACCACCGCGCCGACGATGCCGGTGGCGGTGGCAAACACCGCGCAGGTGACCAGCGTGGCCACGGCCAGCGAACCCGGCACCCGCGCCAGCGCCAGGTGCAGGCTCTTGAAGAGTTTTTCGATCAGGTTGGCACGTTCGACCAGGTAGCCCATGAAGACAAACAGCGGGATCGAGATGAGCACGTCGTTGCCCATCACCGAAAACGCGCGCTGCACCATCAGGTCCAGCGTCTGCCGCACCGCGCCGCCCGCGCTCTGCCCGCCGGAGTGGTAGGCAAAAAACGCAAACAACATGCCCATGCCCATCAGCGTGAAGGCGGTGGGGAAACCCAGCATGATGGCCACGACCACCAGCGACAACATCAGCAGGCCGTAGTGGCCGTTGGTCATCTGTGGCACGGCGATCACCATGCCCAGTGCCGCAGCGACGATCAGCCCCATCAGGATGAAGCCGAACCAGAGTTCCTTGCGCGGCATCATCAACGGCCCCCTTCCTTCTGGACCAGCAGCTGGTCCATGGCCTCGATGTCGGCATCCTTCACGTGCACCATCTCCTTGAGTTTTTCGACGTCCACTTCTTCGACGTCACCTTCGCGCGCGGGCCAGGCGCCCTCGCGGATGCAGATCACGCAGCGCACGATCTCCACCAGGCCCTGCAGCAGCAGCACGGCCCCGGCGATGGGGATCACGAACTTGAAGGGGTAGACCGGCAGCGGGTCGGCGTTGAAGGTCTGCTCGCGGATGGCCAGCGA
>JADMJD010000167.1 GCA_018780805.1 Rubrivivax sp.
GCCAGGCCGACGTGGCCATCATCCTGGGCGCCAACGACGTGGTGAACCCGGCCGCGCACGTGAAGGGCAGCGCCATCTACGGCATGCCCATCCTGGAGGCTTACAAGGCCAAGACCGTGATCGTGAACAAACGTTCGATGGCCAGCGGCTACGCCGGGCTGGACAACGAGCTGTTCTACATGGACAAGACCATGATGGTCTTCGGTGACGCCAAGAAGGTGGTCGAGGACATGGTGAAGGCGGTGGAATGAGCCCCGGCGAGGCGGCTCACGCCGCCTTGCGCACAAAGTTCGGCGCCGACCTTCGGCGTGCGATGCGCACCGGCAGGTCGAAGAACACCTGGTGGTTGTCGTACTGCTCCACCGTGCTGAAGTCCAGCTCGCACAGGCCATAGGGGTCCTCGATGGCCAGCGTGCCGGGCGGCAGGTCCACCAGCCGGCAAGGGGACGGCTCGGCAGCGCGGTGGTGGTGTTCGAACCAGCGCACCAGGTCGTGCGCCAGGGCGTGCCCCTCGGGGAAACGGCGGCCCTGGCGCGGCAGCAGCCACTCGTTGACCTGCAGCACGGTGGCAAAGGCGCTGTCCATCGGCACGCCGAAGTGGGCGGCGGCAAAGCGGCCGATCTCGGCATACAGCGGCCCCCAGCCGCCCAGCGCGCGCCGTTCGCGGTCGAAATGGCGCAGCAGCCAGGTGATGGCCGGGTATGGCGCCGGCGCGCTGCGCACCTGGCGCACCAGGGCATGCACAAACTCGGTGGCGGCAATGCCGTGGTCCCACTGCAGGTAACGCAGCACGTAGCGCAGCACCGCGTGGCCATCGGCGATGTCGAAGACAGCCCAGATCGCCATCATCTCGGCCATGTCGGCTTCGCTGTAGCTGGCCGTGGACACCAGGAAACCACGTTCGTCGACGCGGATCTCGTAGGCCTGGCGGTAGGCCGGGTCGGCCATCGGGCTGTTGGGCAGCAGCTCGGTGCGGTAGGCCTTCACGGTGACGTCGTCGTCGAAGTAGTACTGCAGGTCGGCCTTGAAACTCTGCACCGTCGCGCCGGGCAGGCCGATCATCAGGTCGGTCGACAGCGGCAGGCCTTCGCGCCGGAAGATGTCGCCCAGCTCGTCGTACTTGCGCGTCTTGATGTTGTCCCGGCGGATCACGCGCAGCGTGCCCGGGTCGGTGGTCTGAATCGAGATGATGCCCTGGCTGCAGATGCCGGCGCGCACGAAGATGCCGACGATCTGCGCGATCTTTGCCGTCGCGTTTTTCGGGTAGTTCACCACCACCTCGCGTGGGAAACCATGGCGCGCCTGGGTGTCGGCGATGTGCTGCGCGATGTCGATGTCGCGCGCGAAGATGCCGAAGTTGGCGTCAGCTATCCACAGCACACGGATGCGGTGGCGGCCGATCCAGTCGATCTCGGCCTTCACGCGCTCGAGCTCGAAGCTGCGGATCTTCTCCTGCGTGGCCGAGCCCCAGTCGCAGAAGGTGCAGCCAAACGGGCAGCCGCGGTTGGTCTCGAGGATGGCCGCCACCACCCGCCCGCCGTAGTGGTCGAACATGCCGCTGAGGTAGGGCGACGGCAGATCGGCCAGATCGGGCGCCCGGCCCGGGTCGGGCGTGCGGACCAGTTCGCGGCGCGCCGGCCCGTCGGTGTGGAAACTCAGGCCCGGCACGTCGCGCAGTGCAGCCAGCCCCGGGCCGCGGGCCAAGGCCTGCAGCAGCAGCACCAGCGTGTGTTCACCGGCACCGCGCACCACCACGTCCACCTGCGCGTGGCGCTGCATGAAGTCGCGGCAGGCGGCTTCGTACTTTGGTGCGCTGGGCCCGCCGTGCAGCGTGAGGTTGCGCGGGTCGGCCGCTTTCACCAGGGCCGAGAGCTGCAGGTTGTGGGCCTGGGACCACATGTAGTCGGAGAACAGCCAGACCCCGGG
Organism: Rubrivivax sp.; assembly: GCA_018780805.1. Lineage (GTDB taxonomy): Bacteria > Pseudomonadota > Gammaproteobacteria > Burkholderiales > Burkholderiaceae_C > Rubrivivax. The sequence goes on from JADMJD010000167.1 coordinate 1,927, forward strand.
GCCGAAGCGGCGGTAGACCGCCTGGTACTCGCCGATGGACATCGAGACGATGGGCAGCGGCAGGAAGTTCGCCAGCAGCGCACCGCCGTCGTGGGCCAGGATCTGCGCGCGCAGCATGCCCAGCGCCAGCGGCAGGTGGTCCACGTGGTGGGTGACGAAGTAGATCGGCGTGCGGCCGTCGGGCACCAGCCCGGCCCACGGGTCGCCGGCACGCAACACGGCAGGCTCGGCGGTGGGTGCGGTGGTCGGCAGCGTGTCAGGGGTCGCCAGCACCAGCAGCCCCGCCGCCTGCAGCCGGGCGCGCTCGCCCGGCGGCGCGTCGGCCAGGCCCAGGCCCAGCGCCCACGCCGCCTGGGCCGGGCTGAGCCGCACATGGGCCCGCAGCACCGGGCTCCAGGCCAGCCAGCCGTCGGTGCCGGGCTGCAGCGCCAGGTCGGCGGCCGACACCAGATCGGCCGGCCCTGCGGCCTGCAACGCCGCGGCGGGCGGCAGCGCAGTCTCTGCCAGGGGCTCGGGCTGGTCCGCGGCACCGGCCGCGGCTTCGATCAGCCAGCGCGCCATGCGCCAGGCCTGCAAGTCCGCTTCCGCCGCACTGCGCCAGGCCAACAGGGCTGCAAGACCCCGCACACGCATCGTCAGAGGCTCGGCCCGCAACGGCTCCCAGGCCCAGAGCTGGCCTTGGCGGATGCCGACACGCAGGCCAGGGTTGATCGTCAATGGGGTCATGCCACCGCTGCCACACAGGATGCACGCAGCATAGGCCAAGCCCCGCACCGGTTCCGCCACACGGGCATGGGCCCTGGCGCCCTGGGGCCACTCGCCGGCCCTGGCAGCAGGGCCTGACCCCGCCACGCCCAGGTGCCGGGCTCGGGGATGGGCGGTGGTGGTTCAGGCCCGGCGGCGGGCGACAAAGCCCATCGCGGCCAGGCCGGCCAGCATCAGCGCGGTGCTGCCCGGCTCGGGCACGGCCAGCGTGAGGGTGAACTGCAGGTCGTAGTCGTCCATGCTGGTGGCACCGTCCAGCGGGTTCAGCGGGAACAGGTCTTCGATGCGCACGCGCAGGCTGGTGGGCGAGAGCTGCTCGACAAAGCTGTACCACTGCGTGGGCTGTTCGTTGAAGGCGCTGGCACTGCCGGTGAACACCTGGCTGCCCAGGGTGCCAGGCTCACCCAGGCGGCCCGATTCGACGTTGGTGATGCGCAGCACGATCTCCTGCCCGGCGCCAAAACCGCCCAGCGCCACGCTGTCGCCCAGCGCGGCGGGCGGCAGCCCCAGCACGTCGGGGCTGGGCTCGGACAAGGCCGTCAGCGCCATCAGCACATCGCCCAGCGGGCCGGGCGTGGCGGCCAGCTCCAGCACATGGTCGAAGCCGCCTTCGGCAAAGTCCAGCGTCAGCGTCACGGCGCCGGCCTGGGCAAAGCTGATGGGGTCGTTGAAGCCGGCCTGGGCCGGGGCGGTGGCCGCCAGCAGCAGGGCGGCGGCGGTGCTGAGCAGGGATCGGGACATGCGGCACTCCTGAAACGGTGGGATGGGTCCACTGTGGCGGGGCTCCGTTAGCGCCCCGTTAGCCCGGCCGTGCGACAAGCCCCCCACGAACATGGGGCCGCCGCAGCGATACATTCGCGGGCACATCCACCGGAGACCCGACATGCGATTCACCCACCACCTGGCCGTGGCCACCCTGCTGCTCGGCAGCCTGCCCGCCCTGGCCGCCGAGACCACCTGGATCACCGTCGGTGACACCGCCTGGCGGCTGCTAGCCGAGCGCGCCACCGACGCGCGTGTGCTGTCCACCCGCGATGTGGCGGTGAACGTGCCGCGTGAACGTGGCCCCAACGCCGCGCTGGTGCGCAGCAGCGAGCGGGTGCACGCGGTGCAACTGGACGCCGACTGGCTGCCGCAGCTCTCCAACGAGGTGCACGAGCAGCTGCACCGCTGCGGCGGTTTTGTGCGCCATGATTCGCTGGCCGAGGCACTGGCCGTCTTGCACCGCCTGCAGGGCACGGCCACACCCGCGCTGGCGCCCAGCTACAGCATCGACGACCAGACGGAGGTGAACGCGGCGCTGCCGCTGCTGCAGGACAGCCGCATCCTGTCCACCATCCAGACGCTGTCGGATTTCCAGAACCGGCTCTACAACTCCAGCCATGGCGTGGCCGCGTCCGACTGGCTGGCGGCCGAGTGGAAGAAGCTGGCCACAGGCAAGCCGTGGATGCGGGTAAGCCAGGTGCGGCACGCCGACTGGCCACAGAAATCGGTGAAGCTGCGCATCGTCGGCAGCGGCAACGCCGCACAAACCGTGGTGCTGGGGGCACACCTGGATTCCATCGCCGGCAATGCCAACGCCAATGTGCGCGCGCCGGGCGCCGACGACGACGCCAGCGGCGTGGCTGCGCTGACCGAGATCATCCGTGTGCTGGCCGATCGCAACTACCGCCCGCGGCGCTCGATCGAGTTCATCGCCTACGCCGCCGAGGAGGTGGGCCTGCGCGGCTCGCAGCAGATCGCCACCCAGTACCAGCGCCAGGCCAAGGCCGTGGTGGGTGTGCTGCAGCTGGACATGACGGCCTTCCAGGGTGACCTGACCGACCTGTGGATCTACACGGACTTCACCAACGCCGCGCAGAACCAGTTCGTGGCCGACCTGGCGGCGGCCTACCTGCCCCAGCTGAGCGTGGCTTACGACCGCTGCGGTTATGCCTGCTCCGACCACGCGTCCTGGACCGGCCGGGGTTTTGCCGCGTCATTCCCGTTCGAGTCCGGGTTCAACACCTACAACCGCGCCATCCACACCGACCGCGACACCACCACCACCTTTGGCAACCAGGCGCTGCACGCGCTGAAGTTCACGCAGCTGGGCCTGGCCTACGCGGTGGAGCTGGGCAGCGACTGAAGCCGTTCAGCCGGGGCCGCCCAGCGCCAGCCGCACGGCCTCGGGCAGGCTGAACGCGGCGCCTTCGGCCAGCAGCGCATCGGCCCGCGCCGCGCCACACTGCGCCGCCACCAGGCGGCGCACCCGGCGCTGGTCGTGCTGGTCGGCGGCCGAGAGCGCGCCAAAACGCTCGACCCAGAAGCGGGCCGCAAAACCCAGCAGCCGGCCGGCGGCGACCGGCTCGCGGCGGTGGGCCAGCGCACCGGGCAGGTTCCACAGGCAGTAGGCCAGCGGCAGCAGTTCCAGCGCGTCGTCGGCCACGGCGATGCCTTCACGGTAGGCGGCCACGGCTTCGTCCCAGCGGCGCAGCCACGACAGGATCTCGCCACGCTGGTTGCAGGCCGACGCAAGCTGGCCCCAGTCTGCCGCCGCGCGTGTGTCGGCCTGCACCTGCGTGATTTCCTGCAGCGCCTGCACGCGCAGCGCGGGCTGTGCCGTCAGCGCCAGCGCCAGGTTGTAGCGGCCGGTGTTCACACCATGGGCATCGCCCGCCGCGCGCCACGCGGCGATGGCCTGGCGCTGCAGCGCGGCAGCGGCGGCCGGGTCCTGCGGGCGTTGCATCGCCCCCTGCACCGACCACACGCTGGCCTGCAACGACAGCGCCCCTTCGGCCTTCGCGAGCGTGGCGGCTTCGTCCAGCCAGGCCGCCACCGCGGGGTCTCGCTGCAGCCGCCAGCGGATGTGGGCCACACGCGCCAGTACCGTGGCGCGGGCCAGGCCATCGCCGGCGTCTGGTGGCGGCAGTTCGTCCAGGGCCGCCGCGGCCAGGGCCTGGGCCGACGCTGCATCGCCGGCGCGCATGGCAGCCCGCGCCAGCGTGGCCTGGGCGGCGGCGCGCGGCGGGCCGGCCGGCAGGGCCTGCAGGCTGGCCGCCAGCGCAGCGCGCGCGGCCGGCGGCAGCGAGATGTCGGACAGCGCCCGCTGCAGCGCCTCCCACAGCGCCAGCGCGTCGGCAGGCGCACCATCGGCCGCAGCGCTGACCAGCGCGGCGGCGACGTTGCGCAACTCGCGCCGCACCGCCGGCAGCGGCGGGCTGGTCGGCAGGGCCAGCGCCCAGTGCACCATCCACTGGCGTTGCCGGCTGCGCAGCCGGGCACGCTGTTCGGCCGGGAGGTCGAGCAGCGCCGCCTCGCGCACCACCTCGTACAGCGCGTAGCGGCCGGCCGCGGGCTCGGCGCGCACCAAGGCGTGCTGCACCCCTTCGTCCAGACCCTGCGCAGCGTCGGTGGCTGTGAGGTCCCCGGCCACGGCCTGCGCCGCAGCCAGCGAAAAACCGCCTTCGAACACCGCCACCGCGGCCAGCAGCGCCTGCCCGGGCGGGCTCAGCAGCGACCAGCTCCAGCGCACCACCTTCAGCATCGACGCGTGACGCTGATCGTGCCCGCTGCGGGGACCGCTGCGCGCCAGCAGGGCCAGCGCCGGCTCGCCATGCGTCTGCAGCAGGCCCAACAGGGCCTCGGGCGCCAGGCTGCGCAGGCGTGTGGCCGCCAATTCGATGGCCAGTGGCAGGCCGTCGAGTGCCTGCACCAAAGCCACCAAGGCGGCCGCATTGCCCGGGTGCAGACGCAGGCCGGGCGCCACGGCGCGGGCCCGGTCCAGCAGCAGGGCCACGGCCGGGTTGCGCACCAGGGTGTCGATGCCGGCCCGTGCCGGCGGCAGCGGGAGGGTGGGCAGGGCCAGCTCCTGTTCACCGTCCAGGCCCAGCACCCGGCGCGAGGTGACCAGCCAGTGGGCCTGCGGCAGCCGCGCGGCCAGCGCGGCGATCAAGGGGGCGCAGGTCTCGACCAGCTGCTCGCAGTTGTCCAGCACCAGCAGCACCCGGCGGCCCGTGAGCGCCTGCACCAGGGTGTTCAAGGGGTCGGCGGCACCACCGGGCAGGCCCAGCGTCACGAGCAGCGCATCGGCCATGCCAGGCGCCGTGGTGCAGGCGGCCAGCGGCACGAAGTCGATGCGCTGGAAGGGCTGCCCGGCATCCTGCAGGGCCTGCGCCACCTCCACCGCCAGCCGCGTCTTGCCACCGCCGCCTGGCCCCACCAGCGTGACCAGCCGGTGCTGGCACACGGCCACCTGCAGCTGAGCGGCGATGGCCTCGGTGCCGAGCAGGCGCGTCAGGTATCGCGGCAGGCCGGCACGCGGGGCGGGTGCCGCCACCTCCGGGCGCTCGACCAGCGCCGCCAGACGGCGGCGTTCGTCCTGCACCCAGTCTTCGTAGAAGCCCGGCAGCAGCTCGCCGGCGTACAGCGCCGCGGCGTCGGCCGGGTGCGTGCGCACGGCCGCTTCGAAGGCGCTGACGTCACAGGCCAGCGCCCCATCCGCCAGGCGCAGGGTCTGCCGATCGGCCAGCAGCAGATCGGGCGGCAGCAGGCCCCGCAACAGTGACAGCAGCTGGCGCAGCCGGTTGCGCGCGGTGGCTGGTGCCACGCCGGGCCACAGCAGCTCGACCAGCTCTTCACGCGCATGCGCACGCTGCGGCGGCAGGGCCAGGCGGGCCAGCAACAAGGTGGCCGCCGGGCCGGGCAGGCGCAGCGGCTGGCCGGAGGGGCTGCGCAGTTCCGCGCGGCCCAGCAGATGCAGCTGCCAGCGCTGGCCCACATCGGGGCCAGGGGCGGGGTCGGGACCGGCGGCGGCACGGGGCATTCGACGGGATTCTAGGAAGCCGGCCCGCTATCGAATCCCCTGATGCTGGGGGCGCCGGCCAGCGGTCAGAATGATCCGCGAGAGGTTGGGGTCCCCAGAACATGAACAAACCGTGGCTGAAGCACTACCCGGCAGGCGTGCCGGCGGAGGTCGCCACCGATCTCTACCCGTCGCTGCTGGCGCTGTTCGACGAGAGCTTCAAAAAACACGCGGCGCTGCCGGCCTACCGCTTCATGGGCCAGGTGATCACGTTTGCCCAGCTCGACGCGTTTTCGCGTGCGCTGGCGGCCTGGCTGCAGGCGCAGCCGCTGGTGCGCGGTGACCGTGTCGCGCTGATGATGCCCAACGTGCCGCAGTACCCCATCGCGGTGGCGGCGGTGCTGCGCGCGGGCTTCGTGGTCGTCAACGTGAACCCGCTGTACACGCCGCGCGAGCTGGAGCACCAGCTCAAGGACTCGGGCGCCAAGGCCATCGTGGTGCTGGAGAACTTTGCGGCGGTGCTGCAGCAGGTGCTGCCCAGCGTGCCGACCAAGACCGTGCTCGTCGCCGCGATGGGCGACATGCTGGGCCTGCTGAAGGGCGCCATCGTCAACCACGTGGTGCGCAAGGTGCGCAAGCTGGCGCCGGCCTGGCGCATCCCGGGCGCGGTGCGCTTCAAGGACGCACTCGCGCAGGGCCAGAAGCTCAGCTTGAAGCCCGCGGCGCTGGGGCCGGACGACATCGCCGTGCTGCAGTACACGGGCGGCACCACGGGTGTCAGCAAGGGCGCGGTGCTGCTGCACCGCAACCTGGTGGCCAACCTGCTGCAGTCAGAAGCCTGGTACCAGCCTGCGCTGGGCAAGATCCCGGCCGGTGAGCAGATCACCACCGTGTGCGCGCTGCCGATCTATCACATCTTCGGTTTCAACACGAACATGATGCTGGGCATCCGCATGGGCGGCTGCAACATCCTGGTGGCCAACCCGCGGGATCTGCCGGCGCTCTTCAAGGACCTGGCGGGCCAGCGTTTCCACAGCTTCCCGGCGGTGAACACCTTGTTCAACGCCATCGCCAACCACCCGGATTTCAACAAGGTGGACTGGAGCGCGCTGAAGATCAGCGTCGGTGGCGGCATGGCGGTGCAGAGCGCCACCGCGCGGCTGTGGCTGGAAAAAACCGGCTGCCCCATCGTCGAAGGTTATGGCCTGTCGGAGACCAGCCCCTCGGCCACCTGCAACCCGGTGGACAGCCCCACCTACACCGGCACCATCGGCCTGCCGCTGCCCAGCACCGAACTGGTGCTGCTGGACGACGCCGGGCAGCAGGTGCCCCCGGGCACGCCGGGCGAGATCGCGATCCGCGGGCCGCAGGTGATGGCGGGTTACTGGCAGCGCCCCGATGAAACCGCGAAGGTGATGACGGCCGACGGTTTCTTCCGCACCGGTGACGTGGGCACGGTGGACGAACGGGGATACTTCCGCATCGTCGATCGCAAGAAGGACATGATCCTGGTGAGTGGTTTCAACGTCTACCCGAACGAGGTCGAGGACGTCATCACGCAGATGAACGGCGTGCTGGAATGTGCCGCCGTCGGCATCGCCGACGCCAAGGCAGGCGAGGCCGTGAAGGTGGTCGTGGTGCGCAAGGACCCTGCCCTCACCGAAGCCGACATCCGCGCCTTCTGCGAGGCCAACCTCACCGGCTACAAACGGCCCAAGGTGGTGGAGTTCCGCACCGAGCTGCCCAAGACGCCGGTCGGCAAGATCCTGCGCCGCGAGCTGCGCGACGCCGCGTAGACCTTGGCACTGCGGCTGTTTGTCGAGGCCCCGTTGCGTGCGGGCGCGGTGTTCGACCTGCCCCCCGGCCCGGCCCGCCATGTGCAGGTGCGCCGTTTGCAGCCGGGCGATGCACTGCAGCTGTTCGACGGCTTGGGCGGCGAGTGGACGGCCGAGGTGCTGCAGATGGGCCGGCAGCAGGTGTCGGTGCGTGTGGGCGCCCACCACGCGGTGGACCGCGAGCCCGCATTGGCCGTGACGCTGGCCCTGGGCATGCCGGCCAACGAACGCATGGATTTCCTGGTCGAAAAGGCCACCGAGCTGGGTGTGGCGGCCATCCAGCCGCTGGTGACGGAACGTTCGGTGCTGCGCCTGGACGGCGAACGGGCCGAACGCAAACAGGCCCATTGGCAAGGCATTGCCATCGCGGCGGCCGAACAGAGCGGCCGCACGCGGGTGCCGGTGGTCCAGCCGGTGCGCGCCTTGCCCACCTGGCTGGCCGGCCTTGCGGGCGACGGCCCGCGCTGGCTGCTGAGCCCGGCCACCACCACGCTACCCGCCCGGCCCGTGAGCGGCACGCTGCTGGCGCTGTCCGGCCCCGAAGGTGGGTTGTCACCGAACGAAGAGGCCCTGGCCCGTGCGCAGGGTTTTGCCGATGCCTCGCTCGGCCCCCGTGTGCTGCGCGCCGACACCGCGCCGCTGGCCTTGCTGGCGGCGCTGACGCTGCCACAATGAAACCAGCCAATTCACAGGAGCCGGCGATGGGATTGTTCGATGCAGTGGTCGGGGCCCTGGGCCAGGGCGGTGGTGCAGGCGGCCAGCCCGACCTGATGAAGATCGTGATGGGCCTGGTGCAGCAGGCCGGTGGCCTGGAGGGCCTGATGGCCAAACTGCAGCAAGGTGGGCTGGGCGAAGCCGCGGCCTCCTGGGTCTCCACCGGGCAGAACATGCCGGTGTCGGGCGCGCAGTTGGAAAGCGCGCTGGGCGGCAACCTGCTGGGCCCGCTGTCGCAACAGCTGGGCCTGGGCCAGGGCGACCTGGCGGGCAGCCTGGCCAAGATGCTGCCGCAGGTGATCGACGGCCTGACGCCCAACGGCCAATTGCCCGCCGGGGGTGCGATGCCCGACCTGGGCGGCCTGCTGGGCAGCCTGCTGAAGCGCTGAACCCGGCCGCGGGTTGAACCACGCCGAGTACCTGCAGCACGACGCCACCGCACTGGCGGCGTTGGTCACGCAGGGCGAGGTCGAAGCCCGCACACTGCTGAGCCTGGCACAGGCGCAGATGGCGCGTGTGCAGCCGTCACTGAACGCGCTGCTGAGGCCACTGGACGATCTGGCACAGACACAACTCGCCAGCCGGCCGCAAGGCCCGCTGGCCGGTGTGCCGATGCTGATCAAGGACAGCGTGCTCGACGTGGCCGGTGTGCCCACCAGCTACGGCAGCCGCGCGATGGCTCGCGTGGTGCCCACGGTGCACGCCGCGCCACTGCAGCGCCTGCTGAAGGCCGGCGCGGTGGTCTTCGGCAAGAGCAACCTGCCAGAGTTCGGGCTCAAGGGCGTCAGCGATTCGGCCGCCTTCGGGCGTGTCAGCAACCCCTGGGACCCGGGCCGCACACCGGGGGGCTCCAGCGGCGGTTCTGCCGCGGCCGTGGCGGCCGGCGTGGTGCCGATGGCGGGTGGCAACGATGGCGGTGGCTCGCTGCGCATCCCGGCCGCGTGCTGCGGCCTGTTTGCACTCAAACCCTCGCGCGGGCGCATCTCCAACGGCCCAGGTTTGGCAGAAATCTGGTTCGGCGCCTGCAGCGAAGGTGTGATCACGCGCAGCGTGCGCGACACGGCGCTGGCGCTGGACGTGTTGTGCGGCCCCGAACCCGGCGACCCGTTTGTCACCCCGCCCTCACCGGGTTTCGTGGCCGCGATGCAGGCGCCACTGCGCCGGCTGCGCGTGGCCTTCAGCACCCGCTCGCCGCTGGGCACACCGGTGCATGCCGAGGCCGTAGCGGCGGTGCAGCAGGCCGCCCGGCTGCTGGAGGACCTGGGCCACCGGGTGGAAGAAGCTGCGCCACCGATCGACGGCGAGCAGGTGGCGCAGGCCTACCTGCAGCTCTACTTTGCGCATGTGCCGGTGGCGATGGACCAGGCGCTGGCCGCAGGCGCCCGGCCGCGCGACTTCGAGCTGCTCACACGCGTCACCGCCACGCTGGGCCGCGCCACGTCGGCCACGCAGGCCACGGCCTGGCAGCTGCGCTGGAACGGCTTTGCGCGCCAGCTGGCGGCGTTTTACGGCTGGTACGACGTCTGGCTGACCCCCACGCTGGCCGGCCCGCCACTGCTGCATGGCGCCACCGACCCGCCACCCGCCCAACGCTTGGCCTTGCAGGCCCTGCTGGGCAGCGGCCTGCTCGGGCTGCTGGCACGCACGGGCCTGATGCAGGGTGTCATCGACACGATTGCACGCGACAACCTGACGCCCTACCCCTTCACGCAGCTGGCCAACCTGACCGGCACCCCGGCGATGAGCCTGCCGCTGCACTGGACGGCCGAAGGCCTGCCACTGGGCGTACAGATCGGCGGCGCGATGGGCGACGAGGCCACGCTGCTGCAGCTCGCGGCCGAGCTGGAGCAGGCGCAGCCCTGGTTCAACCGCCTGCCGGCGCTGGCGCAGGGTTGAGCGGCTCGCCGGCCTTGTTCGAGCCGGCCACCATGTCGAAGCGGAACATCCGGCACTCGATGGGGCCGTTCCACATCGGCACACGCCGGCTTTCTTTCAGCCGCATCAGGCTGGGCAGCTTCATGTCGGGGCTCAGCAGCCAGGCCGTCCAGCCCGGGTAGTGGCGCTTCCAGTGGCTGGCCAGCGGGCCGAAGAAGTCGGCCGCGCTGCCACCACCTTCAAAGCTCTCGCGCGACGCGGTCTGTTCGCGGCCCTGGCCACCTTGGCCCTTGCCTTTGGGCGCCATGCGCTCGCCATAAGGCGGGTTCATCAGGATGGTCCCGGTGGGTGTGGGTGCGGGCCGCTGCAGCGCGTCCATGGTCTTGAACTCGATCGCATGGCGCACGCCGGCACGCTCGGCGTTGCGGGTGGCGAAATCGGTCATGCGGAAGCTCACGTCGCCCGCGAAGATGGGCACCGCGGGTGCGTGCACACGCGCCTGGGCGGCTTGCTGCAGCGCGCGCCACTCCGCCAGGTGTGGCCGGAACGGCAGCATGCGCTCGAAGGCAAACCGGCGCTGGCCGCCGGGCGCGATGCCACAGGCGATCTGCGCCGCTTCGATGACGATGGTGCCGGCACCGCAGCAGGGGTCCAGCAGCGGCACGTCTTCGGGCCGGCCCTGCCAGCCGGCCGCGGCCAGCATCGAGGCCGCCAGCGTTTCTTTCAGCGGCGCTTCGCCCTGCACCTCGCGCCAGCCGCGCTTGAACAAGGCTTCGCCAGAGAGGTCGACGTACAGCGTCATGTCCTCGGGGCCGACGTAGAGCATCAGCGGCAGGTCGGGGGACCGCGTGTCGACACTGGGGCGGGCGCCGGTGGCGTCGCGCAGCACGTCGCACACCGCGTCCTTGATGCGCAGCGCCGCGAAGTTCAGGCTTTGCAGCGGTGAACGCTGCGCCGCCACGTCCACGCGCAGGGTCTGCTCGGGTGTGATCCAGGCCGGCCAATCCACGTCGCGGGCGATGTGGTACAGGTCGTGTTCGTCGCGGTAGCGGCCCTCGACCAGCGGCCACAACACACGCTGCGCCAGCCGCGATTCGAGGTTCAGCAGCATCGCCAGCCGGTGGTCGCCCTTGACCCAGACACCGCCGCGGGTGATCTCGGCCGTGCGGCCGGCCAGTTGTGCCACCTCGTCGGCCAGCAGGGGCTCGACGCCGGCGGCGCAGGGCAGAAAAAGAGAAATGCGGCTCATGGCCGCATTGTCAGGCCGGCGGACGCGGGCGCGTCAGGCCTTGCGGCGCCTCGTCAGCGCCAGGCCGGCCAGGGCCAGGCCGGCGAGGGCGAAGGAGCCGGGTTCGGGGACGGCGTTGTCCAGCGCGGCGCTGAAGGTGACGTTTCTGAGCGTGTCGTACGACAGGCTGCGGGTGTTGGTCGCGCCCTGCAGTTCAAGCAGACCCTGCTGCGGGTCTGCGTCCAGCAGGCTGCCACCCACCGGGCCCTTGTCCTGCTGCATGTTGTAACCGGCGAGTTCAGCGGCGTTGTCCAGCAACAGCCAGTCAAGCACGTTTTCGAACCCAAAACCAACCACACCGTTGGTGAAGTTGAACAGGTACAGGTAACCCGTTGCTGCACTGTTGAAGGTGTAGGCGTCGCCATCCACCGTGAGGCTGTAGCTCAGGTTGTCCTGGATGTACCAGTAGTCGTTCGGGCTGAAAGGCTCCAGGCTGACATCGTCGGTGTTGCCCGTGACAGTCAACACGATGCCCAGGTCCGCATTGCCCCCTTCGGTGAAGGTGGCCGTGCCGCTGAAGGTGTACGTGATCGGCGCCGCCGAGCCCAGCACCGGCAGGCAAGCCAGGGCGATGGCGGAAAGGCAATGCGTCAGCTTCATGGTCAATCTCCAGGTCAGGTCGCGATTTTAGGCAAGCGAAGGTGACAGAACACGCTGTTACAGCCCCACGATCAAAGGGCCCTCAGAGGGTCTTGCGCAGCGACGCGGGCGCGATCTTCAGGGCTTCGCGGTACTTTGCCACGGTGCGGCGGGCGACCTGGATGCCTTGTTCTTCCAGCATCGTGCTGAGCTGGCTGTCCGACAGCGGCTTGGCCGGGTCCTCGGCGTCCACCAGTTGCTGGATCAACGCACGCACCGCGGTGCTGCTGGCGTTGCCGCCCGCTTCGGTGTTCAGGCTGCTGCCGAAGAAGTACTTCAGCTCGAAGGTGCCGTGCGGCGTGGCCATGTACTTGGCCGTGGTCACACGCGAGATGGTGCTTTCGTGCAGCCCCAGTTCGTCGGCGATTTCGCGCAGCACCAGCGGCTTCATCGCGATGGCGCCGTGGGTGAAGAAGTTCTTCTGCCGCTCGACGATGGCGCGGCTGACACGCAGGATGGTGTCGAAGCGCTGCTGGATGTTTTTCATGAACCAGCGTGCCTCCTGCAGCCGGCCCGAGAGCCCGCCGCCGGCGCCATTGCGCTGGCCACGCATGGCTTGCGCGTAGAGGTCGTTGATGCGCAGCTTGGGCATCACGTCCGGGTTCAGGCTGACCTTCAGCCCGCGCCCGGCGCGCACGACGATGACGTCGGGCACGATGATGTTGGACTCGGCATCGGCAAAGGGCCGGCCGGGTTTGGGCTCGCAGCCGCGGATCAGCGCCTGCGCATCGCGGATCAGGTCCTCGTCGGCGCCGGTGGCGGCCACCAGCTTGCGGATGTCGCGCCGGGCCAGCAGCTCCAGGTGCTGGTCGGCAATCGCGATGGCGATGCTGCGCGCCGGGCTGCGCGGCCGCTGGCGCAGCTGCAGCACGATGCACTCAGCCAGGCTGCGTGCGCCCACCCCGGTGGGTTCCAGGCTCTGCAGCCACTTCAGCGCACATTGCAGCCGGTCGTTCAGCTCGTCCAGCGCCTCGGCGCTGTCCAGGCCCAGCATCTGGGCCAGGCGTTCGGCGATCTCGTCCAGCGGGTCGGCCAGGTAACCGTCGCCGTCCAGCGATTCGATCAGCACCTCCAGCGCCGCGGCGTCTTCGCCGCTCAGGCGCATGCCCATCACCTGGCGGCGCAGGTGGTCGGTCAGGCTGCCGGCGCTGACCTTGCGCTCGCCGCCTTCGAAGTCGTCGTCCTCGCCCTGGCCACCGCTGGCCGATGGCGTCTCGGAGATGCCGTCGAAGTCGTCGCGCTCGGTGCCGTTTTCCCAGTCTTCGCGTTCGGTGGTGCCAAACTCGGCGCCATTCACCTCGGCCAGCGATTCACCGTCGCCGCCCGCGGCCTCGGCCGTGTCGTTGCGCTCGGTGGCCGCACTGCGCTCCACCGGCGGGCCGTCGAACGCCGCACCGCCTTCGTCCTCCGTGTCGAGGAAGGGGTTCTGCTCGAGCATCTGCTCGACTTCCTGGTGCAGCTCGAGCGTGGACAGCTGCAGCAACCGGATGGACTGCTGCAGCTGGGGCGTGAGCGCCAGGTGCTGGGAGAGGCGAACCTGCAGTGACGGTTTCATCACATGCGAAAGTGTTCGCCCAGGTACACCTTGCGCACCTGGGGGTTGTCGACGATCTCGGTCGGTGTGCCTTCGGCCAGCACCGTGCCTTCGCTGATGATGTAGGCGCGGTCGCAG
>JADMJD010000047.1 GCA_018780805.1 Rubrivivax sp.
AAGAGCCCGGCCAACACCGAGTTCGTCAAGAAGTGGAGCGACTACGCCAAGGCCAAGGGCATCGCCGGCCACAAGGACAAGCCGATCACCAACGACCCGATGGAAGCCACCTACATCGGCATCATGATGTGGAAGCAGGCGGTCGAGAAGGCCAAGAGCACCGACACCGACAAGGTGATCGCGGCGATGGCCGGCCAGACCTACGCGGCGCCGGGCGGCTTCACGTCCACGATGGACACGAAGAACCACCACCTGCACAAGCCGGTGTTCATCGGCGAGATCAAGGCCGATGGCCAGTTCAACGTGGTGTGGAAGACCAAGGGCCCGGTCGTGGCCGACCCCTGGAGCGACTACATCGCCGAGAACAAGGGCAAGGTCAACGAACCCGCGAAGAAGTAAGTGTTGCGGCCGCTGCTCACCCTGATCGTTGCGGCACTGCTGGCTGTTCTGGCCGGCCGTGCCGCGGCGCTGACCCCCGAACAGGCCCTGGCCATCGCGCAGGGTGACAGCAGCGAGCGCGTTGAAGCGCTCAACAAGGTGGTGGCCACCGCCGACCCCGCGCTCGCCGCCTACGTGCAGGCCTTGCTCGACGACCAGATCAAGGTCGGCGCCGGCAAGGTCTGGCGCGTGGTGGGTGAGCAGGTCACCGATGCCGTCAGCGGCGCCCCCGGCACCTTGCCGGCGGACGCCGAAGACGTCTCCAACAACAACCGCCTGCGGGGTGCCCTGCAGGCGGCGCTGGGTGTGCTGCAGCTGATGTCGCCCGACATCACGCTGCGCCGCGCAGCCATGGACGAGTTGCTGAAGGCCTCGCTCGACGAAGCCCAGTTGCCGCTGCTGGACAAGGCCCTGGCCGCAGAAACCGACGCCGGCCTGCGCGAACGCCTGGAACGGCTGCGCGCCACGATCCAGATCACCGCCAGCGACAAGACACAGCGCCTGGCCGCCGCGCAGGCCCTGGCCGCCAGCGGGCAACCTGCCGTGGCAGCGCTGCTGCAGGAGCGGCTGGCGACCTCGGCTGCTGACGGCGGCGAAGCCGACCCCGAGGTGCGCAGCGCACTCACGGCCGCATTGCGCGACGTGCAGGGCCGCATGGCCTGGGGCGAGCGCCTGGGCGTGTTGTTCACCGGCCTGAGCCTGGGCAGCATCCTGCTGCTGGCGGCCTTGGGCCTGGCCATCACCTACGGGCTGATGGGCGTCATCAACATGGCGCATGGCGAGCTGATCATGATCGGCGCCTACGCGACGTATCTGGTGCAGAACCTGTTCCGCGCCTACCTGCCGGGGCTGTTTGACTTCTACGTGCTGGCCGCGATCCCGGTGGCGTTTTTGGCCAGCGCCCTGGTGGGCGCGGCGATGGAGCGCAGCGTGATCCGCTGGCTGTATGGCCGCCCGCTGGAAACGCTGCTGGCCACCTGGGGCATCAGCCTGATCCTGATGCAAAGTGTCCGCACCCTCTTCGGTGCGCAGAACGTCGGCGTCGAGAACCCGGCCTGGTTGTCGGGTGGCTGGCAGGTGCTGCCCAACCTGATCCTGCCCTACAACCGCATCGCCATCGGCATCTTCGCGGCCCTGGTGCTGGGCGGTGTGGCGCTGCTGATCTCACGCACCCGGCTGGGCCTGTTCGTGCGCGGCGTGACGCAGAACCGCCGCATGGCCGCCTGCGTGGGTGTGCACACGGCCAAGATCGACACCTACGCCTTTGCACTGGGCGCCGGCATCGCCGGGCTGGCGGGTTGTGCGCTCAGCCAGATCGGCAACGTGGGGCCCGATCTCGGCCAGGGTTACATCGTCGACAGCTTCCTGGTCGTGGTGCTGGGCGGCGTGGGCCAGCTCGCCGGCACCGTCTACGCCGGCCTGGGCCTGGGCGTGCTGAACAAGCTGCTGGAAGGCTGGCAGGGCGCGGTGCTGGCCAAGATCATGGTGCTGGTGTTCATCGTCGTGTTCATCCAGAAGC
>JADMJD010000024.1 GCA_018780805.1 Rubrivivax sp.
ACTGACGGGCCTGGGCCTGAAGGAAGCCAAGGACCTGGTGGACGGCGCTCCGAAGCCCGTCAAGGAAGCCATCCCCAAGGCTGACGCTGACGCCGCGCTGAAGAAGCTGCTCGACGCTGGCGCCAAGGCCGAGATCAAGTAAGGCCGTCGTTCCCCAGGGTCTTCGGGCCCTCGGGGAACACCTGCAAGGGCGGCGTGCCACCCTTGCAAGTGTTCTCTGATCCGACTGCAGAGAACGGGTTTGGTCGGACTCCGGTGCAACGCCGGGGTTGTCCGCCAGCGGCAGGTAGTGGCCTGCCACCAAGCTATCGGGTGCAAGGTTGAGGCGGCACGGGTTTCCCGGGCCGACTCGCTCCCCCTGGGGGACGAGGCCGCTTTGCGGACTCTTGGGGCCCGAGATAGCCAGTCGCCGATGAATGCGTTGCCTAGGCCAGGCGGCGGTTCTCGACACGGAGAGTTCAATGGCGCAAGCATCCCCGTCCTACAGCTACACCGAGCGCAAGCGTATTCGCAAGAGCTTCGGCAAGCGTGAGAGCGTGCTCAAGGTTCCTTACCTGCTCACGATGCAGCAGGAGTCGTACATCGCCTTCCTCCAGAAGGACATCCCGCCCCAGCAGCGCAAACCCGAGGGTTTGCAGGCGGCCTTCCTGTCCGCGTTCCCCATTGTTTCGCACAACGGGTTCGTGGAGATGAAGTTCATCGAGTTCAACATCGCCAAACCGCCGTTCGACGTGCGGGAGTGCCAGCAGCGCGGCCTGACCTTCGCCGCCGCCGTGCGCGCGAAGCTGCAGATGATCATCTACGACCGGGAATCGCACCCGCAGAAGCTGGTCAAGGAGATCAAGGAACAAGAGGTCTACATGGGCGAAGTGCCCCTGATGACCGACTACGGCTCCTTCATCGTCAACGGCACCGAGCGTGTGATCGTGTCGCAGCTGCACCGCAGCCCGGGTGTGTTCTTCGAACACGACAAGGGCAAGACGCACAGCAGCGGCAAGCTGCTGTTCAGCGCGCGCATCATCCCGTACCGCGGCTCCTGGCTGGACTTCGAGTTCGACCCCAAGGACATCCTGTACTTCCGCGTCGACCGCCGCCGCAAGATGCCGGTGACGATCCTGCTCAAGGCCATCGGCCTGAACCCGGAATCCATCCTCGGCCACTTCTTCCACAACGACATCTTCAAGCTGATGGACACCGGGGCCCAGATGGCCTTCGTGCCCGAGCGCCTGAAGGGTGAAGTGGCGCGTTTTGACCTGACCGACAAGGACGGCAACGTCATCGTCGAGAAGGACAAGCGCATCACCGCGCGTCACGTGCGCCAGCTCGAGCAGACGGGCACCGGCTTCGTCAGCGTGCCGGAAGACTTCCTGGTGGGCCGCGTGATCGCCCGCAACATGGTCGACCCGGACACCGGCGAGATCATCGCCAAGGCCAACGAGGAACTGACCGAGGCCCTGCTGAAGAAGCTGCGCGTCGCCGGTATCAAGGACCTGCAGTGCCTGTACACCAACGAGCTGAACCAGGGCGCCTACATCAGCCAGACGCTGGCCATCGACGAAACGGCTGACCAGCTGTCGGCGCGTGTGGCCATCTACCGCATGATGCGCCCCGGCGAGCCGCCGACCGAAGACGCCGTCGAAGCGCTGTTCCACCGTCTGTTCTACAGCGGCGACACCTACGACCTGAGCCGCGTGGGCCGCATGAAGTTCAATGCCCGCGTGGGCCGCGACACGCCCGAAGGCGCGATGACGCTGTCCAACGAGGACATCCTGGACGTCGTCAAGATCCTGGTCGATTTGCGCAACGGCAACGGCGACGTGGACGACATCGACCACCTGGGCAACCGGCGTGTGCGCTGCGTGGGCGAACTGGCCGAAAACCAGTACCGCTCGGGCCTGGCGCGCATCGAGAAGGCCGTCAAGGAGCGTCTGGGCCAGGCCGAGACCGAAGCCCTGA
>JADMJD010000089.1:0-1623 GCA_018780805.1 Rubrivivax sp.
CGGACATTCTGGAGCTGTATCTGGGCTCGCTCGAAGCGCTGGGCTTCGACCTGAAAAAGAACGACGTGCGCTTTGTCGAGGACGACTGGGAAAACCCCACGCTTGGCGCCTGGGGGCTGGGCTGGGAAGTGTGGCTGAACGGCATGGAAGTGACCCAGTTCACCTATTTCCAGCAGGTCGGCGGCATCGACGTGAAACCGATCACCGGTGAAATCACCTACGGGCTGGAGCGCCTGGCGATGTACCTGCAGGGCGTCGAGAGTGTGTATGACCTGGTGTGGACGGAGGGGCTGACTTATCGCGATGTGTATCACCAGAACGAGGTCGAGCAATCCACCTACAACTTCGAGCACAGCGATGTCGACTTCCTGTTGACGGCGTTCAGCGCGCACGAGAAAAAAGCCCAGGAACTGATTGCAGCGCAGCTCGCGCTGCCGGCTTACGAACAGGTGTTGAAAGCCGCGCATACCTTCAACCTGCTCGACGCACGCGGCGCGATTTCGGTGACCGAGCGCGCGGCCTACATCGGGCGCATCCGCAATCTGGCGCGTGCGGTGGCGAAGAGCTATCTCGATTCGCGCGCGCGGCTGGGGTTCCCGATGGCACCCAAGGCGTGGGCGGATGAAGTGGCAGCAGAAATTGCAAAGAAGGCGGCAGCATGAGTACGCAAAATTTACTGGTCGAACTGTTCGTCGAAGAGCTGCCACCCAAGGCGTTGAAAAATCTGGGCGAGGCGTTTGCTGCCGCGCTCGCCGAGAGCCTGGTCGCGCAGGGTCTGGCAGAAACGAATGCGGCGGTGATGAATTTCGCTTCGCCGCGCCGTCTAGCCGCGCACATCACTGGCGTGGCTATACAGGCCGAAACCAAGTGGGTGTCGCAGAAATTGATGCCGGTCAGCGTCGGCCTTGACGCTAACGGTAAGCCCACGCCAGCGTTGCAGAAGAAGCTTGCTTCCTTTGGCTTCGATGAAAACTTTGGCTTAACACGCGCCTCGGACGGTAAGGCTGAAGCGTTGTTCCTTGAAATTCAGGTGCCCGGTATGGGCCTAGAG
Organism: Rubrivivax sp.; assembly: GCA_018780805.1. GTDB lineage: Bacteria > Pseudomonadota > Gammaproteobacteria > Burkholderiales > Burkholderiaceae_C > Rubrivivax. The sequence goes on from JADMJD010000089.1 coordinate 1,052, forward strand.
GGCGGTTTGAAAAAAGCGATCGAGGAGACCTTGGCCAAGCTGCCGATTCCCAAGGTTATGACCTATCCCAAACCATCAGGTGATGGTTGGGAAACGGTCAATTTCGTGCGTCCCGCACACAGCCTGGTCGCGCTGCATGGCGCGGACATCGTGCCGGTGTCGGTGCTGGGTTTGACCGCCGGGCGCGACACGCACGGCCATCGTTTCGAGGCGCGCGTGAGCCCGGTGGTGCTGACGTCCGCCGACAGCTACGCCGCGCAGTTGAAAGAGGAAGGTGCGGTCATCGCCAGCTTCGCCGAGCGCCGCGCCGACATCGTGCGCCAGCTGCAGGCCGCAGCCGCGCCGCTGGGTTTCAAGCCGGTGGACGACGACGCCCTGCTGGACGAAGTCACCGCGCTGGTCGAACGGCCCAATGTGCTGGTCGGTACCTTTGAAACCGCCTATCTCGACGTGCCGCAGGAATGTCTGATCCTGACCATGAAGGCGAACCAGAAATACTTCCCGTTGCTGGACGCGCAAGGCAAGCTGACCAACCAGTTCCTCATCGTTTCCAACATCTCGCCCGCCGACGC
>JADMJD010000089.1:1768-1927 GCA_018780805.1 Rubrivivax sp.
CGAGCGCGTGACGCGGGTGCAGGCGATAGCCCGCGCCATCGGCGAACAGCTCGGGGGCGAGGCGCTGGCGCTGCAGGCCGATCAGGCCGCGTTGCTGGCCAAGGCCGACCTGCTGACCGACATGGTCGGCGAGTTTCCCGAACTGCAGGGCATCATGGG
>JADMJD010000033.1 GCA_018780805.1 Rubrivivax sp.
AACGACCCCCACCATGTCAAGGTGGTGCTCTAACCAGCTGAGCTACGCGCCTGAGAGCCCATGACTATACACGAAGTACTGTGGCGGCTCAGCGGCGCCGGGCGTGACGGATGCCCGGGATGCGCGCCACCTGGGCCAATGCGCCCTGCAGCCGAGCACTGTCGGGCACCTCGACGGTGAAGCTCATGCGAGCGGTGCGCCCACGGGCGTCGTGCGAGGACTGGCTCTGCACGGCGGTGACGTTGAGCCGCTCTTTGCCAAACACCTCGGTGATGTCGCGCAGCAGGCCCGGGCGGTCGGCGGCTTCGATCTCCACGTCCAGCGGGTACAGCGCCTCGCGGTCACCGGTGGGCTGGCCCCAGGCCACGTCGATCACTCGCCCCGGCGCCATGGCCACCATGTGGCGCAGGTTGCTGCAGTCGCGCCGGTGGATGCCCACGCCCTTGCCACGGGTCACGTAGCCGGCGATGGCATCCGGTGGCACCGGGCGACAGCAGCGCGCCAGCGAGGTCATCAGCGAATCGACACCGACCACCAGCACGCCGCCACCGGCGCTGCGCGAGCGGCGCAGCGAGATGGTCTCGTCCTCGCTCGGCTCGGGCTCGGGCGGACGCAACAGCTGCTCGATGTGGCGCAGCGAAAACTCGTCCTTGCCGACCACCTCGAACAAGGCCTCGGCGCCCTTGAAGCCGAGCTGCTCGGCCAGGCCGTCGAGCTTGACCGCGGTGCGGCCTTCGCGCTGCAGCAGACGCTCCACCAACTCGCGGCCACGTGCAATGGTCTGGCCCTGCTGCTCGGCGTTGAACCAGGCCCGCACCTTGGCGCGCGAGCGGCTGCTCCTGAGGTAACCCAGCTCGGTGTTGAGCCAGTCGCGCGAAGGCCCGCCCTCCTTGGTGGTGACGATCTCCACCGTCTGCCCGCTGGCCAGCGCGGTGTTCAGCGGCACCAGCGCGCCGTCGACCTTGGCACCCCGGCAGCGGTGGCCCAGGTCGCTGTGCAGCTGGTAGGCAAAGTCCACCGGCGTGCCGCCCACCGGCAGCTCGATGATGGTGGCCTGCGGCGTGAAGACGTAGATGCGTTCGTCGGCGGCCGCGTCGGCCTGTGCATCGGTCGGTGCATTCGCCGCCGCCGCATCGGCCGCGGCCGGCTCGGCCAGATCGCGCTCCCAGGCCAGCAACTGGCGCAACACGGCCTTGCGCGCTTCGGCCACACGGTCCTCGAAGGCCCCTGCGGCGCTGACGCCGGCATAACCCCTGGTGCCGGCCTCCTTGTAGGCCCAGTGCGCGGCGACGCCAAATTCGGCATGTTCGTGCATGGCACGCGTGCGGATCTGCACCTCGAAGGCCCGGCCGTCGTCGCCCCGCACCACGGTGTGCAGCGATTGGTAGCCGTTGGGCTTGGGGCGTGCGATGTAGTCGTCGAATTCCTCCGGCACAGCGGGGAAACGTTCGTGCACACGCGCCAGCGCGGCGTAACAGGCCGGCACGTCGTCCACCAGCACACGCAGCGCCAGCAAGTCGAACACCTGCTGGATGCCGAGCTGCTTGCCCTGCATCTTTTTCCAGATGCTGTAGAGGTGTTTGGGCCGGCCGACCACTTCGGCCGGCAGGCCCGCGTGGGCCAGCAGCGCGGCCACCTGGGCGCGCGCGGCTTCGATGCCGGCCTCGCGTTCGGTGCGTTTCTGGTCCAGCAGCGCAGCGATGTGGCGGTAGGCCCCGGGCTGCAGGAAACGAAAGGACAGATCCTCCAGCTCCCACTTGATGGGCCAGATGCCCAGCCGGTTGGCCAGCGGTGCAAACACCTGCAGCGATTCGGCCGCGATGGCCTCGGGGCAGGCGGTGCGGCTGGCCGCAAACCAGCGCAGCGTCTGCAAGCGCGAGGCCAGGCGCAGCAGCACCACGCGCAGGTCGCGTGAAAACGCCAGCAGCATCTTGCGCACACGCTCCAGCTGCTGCTGCCGCCGAGCAGCGTCCACCACCGCGTTCTGCTGGCCTTCGCGCGCAGCGCGCTGCACCTGCACCAGGCGCCGCGTGGCCTGCACCAGGCCGGCGTACGACGGGCCGAAGGCCTTGCCCACCACCTCTTCGGGCCGGGTGAGCCAGTCGCCGGCGTAGACCAGGTAGGCCGCGGCCTGCACGCTGGGCGCGGCGCCGATGCCGGCCAGCACCTCGGCCACGCCCTGGGCATGGCCGAAGGCTTCTTCGCCAGTGTCCAGCAGGCGGCCGCTGAGCAGCGGCTCGGCAAAGGCGCGCGCCCGGATCAGGGCTGCAGCGCCGTCCTCGCCGGGTTGTGCCGGCGAGGTGTCGGCGCCGGAGAGGGTGACGATGGGCGCTGCGTCGCGGGCCAGCGCCCCCTGGGTCTTCATGGCTGCGTCTTCATGGGGACAACAGGAAGTCGCGCACCACCTGCCGTTGCTCGGGCTGCACCAGCGTCGGCGCGTGGCCCACACCGGCAAAGCTGTGCAGTTGGGTGCGCGGGCCACGGCCGCACATCTGCTCGGCGGTCTGTGCCGACAGCAGGTCGGAGTCGGCCCCACGCAGCAGCAGCACCGGGCAGGCCACACGGTCCCAGCACTGCCACAGAAAGGCTTCGCCGGCCGCTGCCATGTCGGGTGTGAGGGCGCGGAAGGGCACGGCGATGGCCGGGTCGTAATGCGGCCTCAGGCCGTCGCCATCAGGTTTCACCTGGGGCGCGGACAAGGCCAGCCATTGTTCGCGGGTGTGCGGGCCGAAGCCCTGCGACACCGCGGCCATCGCGTCGGCCGCTTCGTCCAGCGTGCGCCAACGTGCGGGCTGACCCAGGTAGGTGCCGATGCGCTGCAGCGCCGCCCACTGGATGCTGGGGCCGACATCGTTGAGCACCAGCCGGCGCAGCGGGCTGCCCGGCAGGCTGGCCAGGCCCAGGCCGATCAGGCCACCCATGCTGGTGCCCACCCAGTCCACCACCTCGGCGTCCAGCCGCGCCAGCAACGTCACCATGTCGGCCACGTAGGATGGGATCGCGTAACCCTGCGGGTCGGCCAGCCAGTCGCTCTGGCCACGGCCCACCACGTCGGGGCAGACCACGCGGTAGGTGCCTGCCAGGTCTTGCGCCAGCGTGTTGAAATCGCGCCCCTGGCGCGACAGGCCATGCACACACACCAGCACACGCGGGTTGTGGGCGTCGCCCCATTCCCAGTACGCCATGCGGTGCAGGCCACGGCCATCCAGGCATTGAACATGCTTGAGGCGCGGGGAGGTGGCGGTGGACATGGCGGTGGTCATCGTGCAGGGCTCCGTCTCCTATGATGATGCCAGCAACATCGCAGAGGACTCCCCATGCTCCAAGGAAAGACCGCCCTCGTCACGGGCTCCACCAGCGGCATCGGCCTGGGCATCGCCAAGGCTTTGGCGGCACAAGGCGCCAACGTCATGCTCAACGGTTTTGGCGATGCCAGCGGCCCGATGGCCGAGATCGCGGCGCTGGGCGTGAAAGCCGGTTACCACGGCGCCGACATGAGCAAACCCGCCGAGATCGCGGCCATGGTGCAGGCCTGCGAGACGCAGTTCGGTGCGCTGGACATCCTGGTCAACAACGCCGGCATCCAGCACGTGGCCAACGTGGAGGACTTTCCGCCCGAGCGCTGGGACGCCGTGATCGCGATCAACCTCAGCTCAGCCTTCCACAGCATGCACCACGCGCTGCCCGGCATGCGCGCGCGCGGCTGGGGCCGCATCCTGAACATCGCCTCGGCCCACGGTCTGGTGGCCTCGGCCGGCAAGAGTGCCTACGTGGCAGCCAAACACGGCATCGTGGGCCTGACCAAGGCGGCGGCGCTGGAAACGGCCACCACCGGCATCACCGTCAATGCCATCTGCCCGGGCTGGGTGCTGACACCACTGGTGCAAAAGCAGGTGGACGCACGCGCCGAGAAAGACGGCATCAGCAACGACGAAGCCAAGACGCGGTTGCTGGGCGACAAACAGCCTTCGCTGCAGTTCGTCACCCCCGAGCAGCTGGGTGCGCTGGCGGTCTTCCTCAGCTCACCTGCGGCCGACCAGGTGCGGGGCGTGGCCTGGAACATGGACGGCGGCTGGGTCGCGCAGTAAGCCCCCCGCCCGCCACCGGGGACCTCATTTCGTCAGCTGGATGCTGCCGTTGACGTTGACCGTCACGGTGGCCTTGCCGGCTTCGACCGGCAGCGATTCGTCGGCCATCGGCGCCGCCGCCACGCGGCTCTTCATCATCTGCGGCTGGTACGGCATCGGCGCTTCACCACCGCCCACCTGCACCTCGCGCAGCAGGTAGCCCGTGAAGCCAAACAGCTGCGCCGTCTGCGTGGCCTTGGCGCGGAAGCGGCCCACGGCCTGCGCCGTGACATCGGCCTCCACCTTCTCCATCGCCGCGCGCGACAGGCTGTAGTTCAGCCGCGCAATGCTCAGGCTCTGGATGCGGCCCGTCAGCTGCGCAATAGCGGCCATGTCGCGGCCCTGCACCAGCAGCTCGGTGCTGCCCGTCCAGCCGTTGGTGCCGCCCTTGGGCGTGTAACGCGGGTGCAACGCAAAGTTGCCGCTGCTCACTTCCAGCTCACCGGCTTTGGCCACCTTGCGGGCCTCGACCAGCGCGGCGTCCAGCGCCTGCTTGAGCTGGCTTTGCACCGCGCTGGCCTCGGGGCCTTCGCGGGTGGTGGAAAACACCACCGTGAGCCAATCACGCGGCACCTCCAGCGTGGCACTGGCGCTCAGGCCCACCACGTTTTCAGGCGCGGGCAACACCTGCGCACCAGCGGCCAGACCGCTGGTGGCCAGCACGAGGGGGAGCAGCACACGGGCAGCAGAAACAGGCATTGGATTCCTTCGAGTCGACATGACCAGACAGCGCGCCACGGCCACCCGTCGTTGACAAGCCCGGCTTCGATGCGGTTCAGCAAGACATGTAACAGGCGGTCAGCCGGACCGGTTTTGGCCCGAATCCGGCCCGCACAATGCGGCTGTTACATTTTCCGAAGGCCCGACCATGAGCACCACGCCGCACCGCCCCGACCGCATCGTCGTCGTCGACGACGACGCGCGCATCCGCGACCTGCTGCGTCGCTACCTGTCGCAGGAGGGCTTTGAAGTGCTGCTGGCCGAAGACGCCAAGGCGCTGAACCGCGTGCTGACGCGCGACACCGTGGACCTGATCGTGCTGGACCTGATGTTGCCCGGCGAAGACGGCCTGTCCATCTGCCGCCGCCTGCGCGCGGCCAACGACGTCACGCCCATCATCATGCTGACCGCCAAGGTGGAGGACGTGGACCGCATCGTCGGCCTGGAGGTGGGCGCCGACGACTACCTGCCCAAACCCTTCAACCCGCGCGAGCTGCTGGCCCGCATCCACGCCGTGCTGCGCCGCCGGCCGGCGCCGGAAGCACCGGGTGCACCGTCCAAGGAAGCGCAGACGGTCAGCTTCGGGCCCTTCGAGTTCGACCTCTCGCTGCGCCGGCTCACGAAGGACGGCGAACAGATCGCGCTCACCACCGGCGAGTTCAGCATGCTCAAGGCCCTGGTGCGCCACCCGCGCCAACCGCTGAGCCGCGACAAGCTGGCGCAGCTGGCGCGTGGCCGCGAGTTCGAGCCTTTCGACCGCAGCCTGGACGTGCAGATCTCGCGCCTGCGCAAGATGATCGAGCCCGACCCGGCCCAGCCCCGCTACATCCAGACCGTCTGGGGCGTGGGTTATGTCTTTGTGCCGGACGGCGCCAACTGATCACCGAACGCCCCCCGGAACAGCAGCCCTGAATGTCGCGCCAGCCCGTTGCCCTGAGCCTGTTCTGGCGCACGTTTTTTTACCTGGCCATTCTGCTGACCGGCGGCATCGTCGCCTGGGTGCAGACGCTTCGCGCGCTGGAGTTCGAGCCGCGCGCGCTGCAGACGGCACAGCAGATCGCCGGCCTGGTGAACCTGTCGCGCAACGCGCTGGGCCAGGCCGACAACATCCAGCGTGTGACGCTGATGAAGTCGCTCGGCGACGCTGCCGTGCGCGTGGCGCCGCAAGAGCGCAGCGACCGCCACGAGGCCTTCGAGGTCGACCGCTTCAGCGAGCGGGTGGCCCAGGAACTGCGCAGCAGCCTGGGCCCGGGCACCGTGATCGCCCGCAGCGTGAACGGCCAGCCGGGCCTGTGGGTGGGCTTCACGATCGACAAGGACGCCTACTGGCTGCGCGCCGAATCGGAGCAGGTCAGCCCGATGGCGGGCAACACCTGGATGGTGTGGATCAGCATCGCGCTGCTGGCCACGGCCTTGGGCTCGGTGGGCATCGCACGTCTGATCAACCGTCCGTTGAAGCAGCTGTCGTTTGCCGCCAGCCGCATCCGCGAAGGTGACCTCGATTCGCGCCTGGATGAAAACACGCTGACCAGCGAGATCCGCGAGGTCAACATGGGCTTCAACCGCATGGCGCGCGAGCTGGCCAAGGTGGAAGAAGACCGCGCGGTGATGCTGGCCGGCATCAGCCACGACCTGCGCACGCCGCTGGCGCGCCTGCGGCTGGAAGCCGAGATGAGCGTGGTCGACGACGAGGCGCGCAGCAACATGGCCAGCGACATCGACCAGCTCGACGCCATCATCGACAAGTTCATGGACTACGCCCGCCCCGGCGAGACCCAGCTGCACGCGGTGCACGTGTCGCAGCTGATCGACCGCGAAGCAGCCGCCTTCCGCGACCCCACGCAGATCCGCATCCAGTCGCGTGTGGCCATCGACCTCAAGGTGCTGGCCGACGAAACCGAACTCTCGCGTGTGTTCGCCAACCTGTTCGAAAACGCGCGCCGTTATGGGCGTGGCACCGACACCGGCGTGGCCGAGGTCAGCGTCAGCTACAACCGCACCGGGCCCTGGGTGATCCTCTCGGTGCGCGACCGCGGCCCCGGCGTGGCGCCCAACAAGCTGCCGCAGCTGACGACCCCGTTTTTCCGCGGCGACGCTGCGCGCACGGCCGCCACCGGCGCCGGCCTGGGGCTGGCCATCGTCGAGAAGGCGATGCAGCGCATGGGCGGCAACCTGGAGCTGGCCAATGCGGCCGACGGCGGTTTTGTGGTGCATCTGCGGCTGCGGCGCGCGGCCTGATCCAGCGCAAATCACGGACCCTTGAAAGCCGGGCCGGGTGGCCCTACCTCCTGTGAGCCGGGGCAGCACAGCGCCCCTCTTTCAGGAGGCACCGCCATGTACCGAACCCTGTTTCCACGCGACCTTTTCGCTGATCTCGAGCGCGCCCAACGCGAGCTGGAGACGGTCTTCGACGCCGCCCCGGGCATCCGCGGCCGCGGCCGCGGCGGTTACCCCGCCGTGAACGTCGGCACCACGCCCACGTCTGTGGAAATCCTCGCCTTTGCGCCGGGCATGGACCCGGCCAGCATCGAGCTCAACCTCGACCGCGGCGTGCTCAGCATCGCCGGTGAACGCGCGCCGTCGCTGCCCGGCAGCGACGGCAAGACCACGCTGCACCTGAACGAACGTTTTGCCGGCCGCTACCGACGCGTGGTCAGCCTGCCCGACGACGTGGACCCGAACGGCGTGACCGCACGCTACCGCGACGGTGTGCTGCACGTGAGCGTGCCGCGCAAGGCCGCCGCCCAGCCCCGCCGCATCGACGTGCAATGACCCCGGAGACCCGCACCATGAACAACGTGACCCCCAACATGGCCGCCCATACCACCCCCGCCGAGCGTGACCTGCCCGCCCTGCGCCCGCCGGTGGACGTGATCGAAGACAGCACCGGCATCACGCTCTACGCCGATCTGCCGGGCGTCGCACGCGAGCAGCTGCAACTGCGCGTCGAAGGTGACCAGCTGCTGATCGAAGCCGATCTGGCACTGCCGGTGCCGGCCGCGCTGACGCCCTCGCACGTGGAGGTGCCCGTGTCGCGCTACCGGCGCAGCTTCACGCTCAGCAAGGAGCTGAACGCCGACCAGGTGGGCGCCGAACTGGCGCACGGCGTGCTGCGTGTGCGCATCCCGAAGGCGGCGCACCTGCAGCCACGCCGCGTCGCGGTGCAGGTGGGCTGAAACCGCTCAGGCGGTTTCAAGCCTGAACCGCGCCACCAGCGCCGTCAACCGTTCGGCCTGCTGCTGCAGCGATCCTGCGGCGGCGGCCGACTGTTCGGCCAGCGCGGCGTTCTGCTGCGCCACCTGGTCGAGTTCCTGCACCGCATCACGCGCCTGGCCGATGCCCTGGCGCTGCTGGCCGGCCTCGGCACTGATCGCGGCGATCATGTCCGACACCTGACGCACCGAACTCACGATCTCGCCAGTGGCGCTGCCGGCGCGGCGCACCTGGCCGCTGCCCGCGGCCACCTTGTTCAGCGAGTCTTCGATCAGGCCCTTGATCTCGCGCGCCGCGGTGGCGCTGCGCTGGGCCAGCGTGCGCACCTCGCTGGCCACCACGGCAAAACCGCGGCCCTGCTCGCCGGCACGCGCGGCTTCCACCGCGGCGTTCAGCGCCAGGATGTTGGTCTGGAAGGCGATGCCGTCGATGATGGCCGTGATGTCGGCAATGCGGCGCGACGCGGCGTCGATCTGGTCCATCGTGGACACCGCTTCGGCCACCACCTGACCGCCCTGCCCCGCCACGTCGTGCGCCTGTGCGGCCAGGCCGTTGGCCGTGCCGGCCGACTGCGCCGTCTGATCGACCGATCCGGTCAGCTCGCCGATGCTGCCGATCGCGCGCTGCAGCGTGATCGCGGCCAGCTCGGTGCGCTGGCTCAGGTCCTGGCTGCCCTGGGCAATCTCGGCGCTGGCGGTGGCGATGTCGCCACAGGCACCGCGCACACCGGCAGCCAGCGTGTGCAGCGCCCTGCGCATCGATTCGAGCGCACGCGCCAGGTCGCCCAGCTCGTCGTGGCGTCGCGTGTGGATGGCCGTCGACAGGTCATGCTGGGCGATGCGCGCAGTGGCGGACATGGCCTCGGCGATGCCGCGCGAAACATCGCGCGTGATGCGCCAGCCGGTGAAACCACCAATCGCCAACGCCAGGAGTGCGCCGCCGATGACCAGCCCCCGGGCCGACGCGGCTGCCGCTGTGCTCTCGGCGGTGGCTGCGCGGCGCTCGGCATCGTCCCAGGCCGACAGCGCCACCAGCGCATCGGCCCAGGCCTGCTGGCGCTGCACCCACACCGCCGGATCAGCCTGCAGCGCCAGGCGGACGTTGAAGAAGGCCGTGGCCAGTCCCCGGTCGCCGGCCTCTTTCAAGGCCTTGCCCATCAGGGCCTGCACCGCCAGGCTGGTCTGGCCGGCCTGGGCCATCAGCTGCTGCGCCGGGCCTTCAGCCGGCAAGCGGCTGGAGGCGGCCTTCTCCGCCGCGACGTAAGCGGCCCAGGCCGCTTGTGCGGCCTGCATCATCTGCTCCGACTGCGCCAGCTCGGCCCCGGGCATGTCGCGCAGCGTGACCGTGAAACGGCTGGCGGCACGCTCCATGCCCATCAGCGCCTGGCTGCGCTCGGCGCCCTGCACCGCCACGCGGTCCAGCGTGTCGGTGAGGCCTTGCATGCGCAGCAAGGACAGGCCGGTGATGCCGACCAACAGCAACAACACCAGACCAAAGGCCAGCGCCAGGCGCTGCCCCAGACGGAGACGAGTGAGAAATGACACGTCGAGTGACTCCTTACGCAAATAGCGTGCCAATGGGCCGCTGCTGCAGGGGTTCTCGGCGGTGCTGACCGGAACTGAAGCGCCGCCCCGGGTCGGGCGGCGCCACATTCAGCGTGTCGGCGGGGGTGTCGCCGGCCCCTGGTCGAGATAGAAGTTCACGCGGGGCGCGATGAACGGCAGCACCGTACCGTCGGGCAGGGTCTGCGTCTCGCTCTCCATCACGAAACGCACGCCGCTGCCATTGCGCAGCGGCACCCAACGCCGCTGACCTGTGCCGCCGCCGATGGCGCGGGTGTGCACGATGTGCGTGCCGTCGAACGCCCAGTTGATGGGCGAGCGCGTCTCGGTGCCCGCCGCAAGGTCCTGCGACAGACGTTCGCCGCTGCCATCGCGGTAGAGGCGGAAAAAGAACGGGTTGTTGGTACCGGCAAACAGCCCGGACTCCCAGATCCGCGATGCCTGGCGCACGGTGCCAAAACCAGCGCCGGCGGCCGGCTTGACCATCAGCGTCTGGAACACCTGGGTTGGCTGGCCAGCCGACCAGGCGGCTTCGACCCAGGTTTCGGCGCCGGTCGTGCGGTCGACAGCCACGCGTGTGTAGCCCCGCTCCCCCCACGGCGCTGAGATCACGAACCAGCCGTCGGTCCAGGTCAGCGGATGCACCTGGCCGCTGGCAGCGAACTGGCCGCCGCCGACCACGAAGGTCATCACATCCGCAGCAACCGCGGTCGGATCACCGGGCAGTTCGCTCGGGCCCGCCAGGCTGACGCCGGGCACCAGATCGCTCGTCGACGGGCGCAGCCCGGCGGCGATCTGGCGGGTGCGCAGGCCGGGATCGGACAGGGTGCCAAACGGCACGCTGCGGCCGACGTTGCAGCCTTGCGTCGTCACCACGTTGCCTGCCAGCACAAGGTCTGACTCACCGCGCGACAGTGTGCCGCTGGTCAGCGTCACACCAATCTGCAGGGTGTCGTTGCGCGCCTTCGACGGCACATCGGGACAATCCTCGTCGTAGACGTCGAACTCGGCGGACTGGATCGGCGTCGTCAGCGTCAGCACCCGCTGCGCGCCGACATCGGCCCATCGCCCTTCACCGCGCCCCTCGGGCGTCACCGCCGTCGCCCGGCCGGCGGCGCGCCAATCCAGCACGTACGCGGCGGTGTAGTTGCGTGCCACCGGCACGTGGTAGGCCGGGGCAGCGGCCGCGCACGACACCGCGCAGGCAAGCAGCGTGGCGAACAAGGTTCGGATCATCATCGGATCTCCATCGGGACGGCGCGATCTTAAGAGCAGCCGCGGGCGCCGCCCACGCCAGACTCAGGTCGATGTCGACCGCAGCAAGCACACGGCGCGCGTCTCGATGGACAGGCCTTCGCCCACCGGCCCCATCTTCTCGGCCGTCTTCGCCTTCACGTTGACGGCGTCCAGCGGCAGGCCCAGCAGCCCGGCGATGCGCTCGCGCATGGCCGGGATGTGCGGCGCCATCTTGGGCGCCTGCGCGACGATGGTGCTGTCCACGTTCACCGGTGTCCAGCCGGCGGCGCGCACGCGCCGTGCCGCCTCCTGCAGCAAGACGCCGGAATCGGCACCGCGGAAGGCCGGGTCGGTGTCCGGGAAGTGGTGGCCGATGTCGCCCAGGCCGGCACCGCCCAGCAACGCGTCGGTGATGGCGTGCAGCAGCGCGTCGGCGTCGGAGTGGCCCAGCAGGCCGTGGCTGTGCGGCACGCTGATGCCACCCAGCACCAACGGCCGGCCGTGGACCAGAGCATGGGTGTCCCAGCCTTCACCAATGCGCAGCGGCGGGATGTTCATGCGGCTCTCCAGCAAGGTGGTGGCCAGCAAAAAATCGCCCGGCCAGGTGATCTTGAAGTTGTCCAGGCTGCCTGCCACCAGGCGCGGCGCCAGGCCCAGGGCCTCGACGGCGCTGGCCTCGTCGGTCACACCCGGTCCGGCGCTGTCCAGCGCCCGTTCCAGCAGCGCCAGGCGGAACATCTGCGGTGTCTGCGCGGCCCATTTGCCATTGCGGTCGACGGTGGCTGCCACGCGCCCATCCACACCTTGTTTGAGCGTGTCGGCCAAGGGCAGCGCGAGCAGGCCGCCGACGGCATCGTCCTGACAAGCGCCCAGCAACTGTTCGACCTGCGTTGAACGCAGCAGGCAACGTGCGGCGTCGTGCACCAGCACCCAGTCGTCGTCGGTGGCCCCGTGCGCGCGCAGCGCGGTCAAACCGTTGAGCACGGTGGCCGCGCGTGTGGCGCCACCGCAGCGTGCCAGCCACAGGTCGGCACGCGCCGGCACCAGCGATTCGAACACCGCATCCTCGGGCGCCAGCACCACCAGGGTGGCCGCCAGGCGTGGCACGGCGGCCAGTGCGGCCAAGGTGTGGACGACCATCGGCCGGCCCGCCACACGCTCGTATTGTTTGGGCCCGGCCGCACCGGCCCTGGCGCCGACGCCGGCGCAGGGGATCAGCGCGTAGAAGCTCATCGGCTGCCGCCGGGCCGCCCCAAGGCGGCCGAACGCCCCCTCGGGGGGCAGCGAAGCGTGGAGGTCGTCATGACTCGATTCTAGAATCCGGGGTTCCCATGCAGCTCCCCACCATCGCGCCTGGCAAGCGTTTCACGTTGCCGCGGCCTTTCGGCAGTGCCGACGCCCTGCAACTGGCCCGCCTGGCCCGCCGCCATGCCGACGCCGGCCGGCTGCTGGCCATCGTGGCGGCCGAGCCGTCCGACGCCCAGCGCCTCAGCGACGAACTGCCGTTTTTCGAGCCCGGCCTGCGCATCGCGCTGTTCCCGGACTGGGAGACCCTGCCCTACGACACCTTCAGCCCGCACCAGGACCTGATCTCCGAGCGCCTGGCCACACTGTGGCGCGTGCTGCAGCGCGAGGTGGACGTGGTCCTGATGCCGGCCAGCACGGCGCTGGTGCGGCTGGCACCGCCCAGCTTCCTGGCCGGCACGACGTTTTTGTTCAAGCAGAAGTCGCGGCTGGACGAAGCCAAGCTGAAGGCGCAGCTGGTGATGGCGGGTTACCAGCATGTGAGCCAGGTGGTGTCGCCTGGTGAATACGCGGTGCGTGGCGGCCTGATCGACCTGTTCCCGATGGGCTCGAACGTGCCCTACCGCGTGGACCTGTTCGGCGACGAGGTGGATTCCATCCGCACGTTCGACCCCGATTCGCAGCGCAGCCTGTACCCGGTGCCCGAGGTGCGCCTGCTGCCGGGCCGCGAGTTCCCGCTGGACGACGCCGCGCGCACCGCCTTCCGCGCCCGCTGGCGCGAGCAGATCGACGGCGACCCGACCCGCGCGCGGCTGTACAAGGACATGGCGCAAGGCATCGCCGGCGGCGGCATCGAGTACTACCTGCCGCTGTTCTTCGAGCAGACGGCCACGGTGTTCGACTACTTCGGCGCCGACGCCGCGCTGGCGCTGCACGGCGAGGTGGACGCCGCCTTCGAGCGGTTCTGGATCGACACGCGCGAGCGCCACCGTTTCCTGCAGCACGATGCCGAACGCCCGCTGCTGCCGCCGGAAGCGATCTTCCTGAAGAACGACCAGTTCTTCACGTTGACCCACCCGCACGCCACCCTGGTGCTGCGCGGCAACGAGCCGGTGGACTGGGCCCGGCCCTTGCCCGACGTGGCGGTAGACCGCAACGCCACCGAACCGATGGCCGCGCTGGAGCGCCACCTGCAGGCCACGCCGCACCGTGTGCTGATCGTGGCCGAAAGCGAAGGCCGGCGCGAAAGCATCCTGGACCTGCTGCGCGACCACAAGATCGCCGTGCCCAGCGTGACCACGCTGGCCGAGTTCCTGGCGCCGTCGGATGAATCTGAAAAGGTGGCCATCGCCGCTGCGCCGCTGGCCGCCGGCTTCCACTGGTTTGAACCGGACGCCGGCATCAGCATCCAGCTGATCACCGAAACCGAGCTCTTTGCCAGCGCGCCGCAGGCCCGGCGCCGCCGCAAGCAGGAGCAGGTCTCCAGCGTCGACGCGCTGATCAAGGACCTGTCGGAGCTGAAGGTGGGCGACCCGGTGGTGCACCTGAACCACGGCATCGGGCGTTACCAGGGCCTGGTGCACATCGACCTCGGCGAAGGTGCCAGCGAGTTCCTGCACCTGGTCTACGCCGACAAGGCCACGCTCTACGTGCCCGTGGCGCAGCTGCACCTGATCGGCCGTTACACCGGGGTGTCGGCCGACGAAGCGCCGCTGCACAAACTCGGCTCCGGCCAGTGGGACAAGGCCCGCCGCAAGGCCGCCGAGCAGGTGCGCGACACCGCCGCGGAGCTGCTGAACCTGTACGCCCGCCGCGCGGCACGCGAAGGTTTTGCACACCGCTTCAGCCCGCACGACTACGAAGCTTTTGCCACCAGCTTCGGCTTTGAAGAGACACCCGACCAGCGCGCGGCCATCCACGCCGTGGTGCAGGACCTGATCAGCCCCAAGCCCATGGACCGGCTGGTCTGTGGCGACGTGGGCTTCGGCAAGACCGAGGTCGCCTTGCGCGCCGCGTTTGTGGCCGTGCACGGCGGCAAGCAGGTGGCGCTGCTGGCGCCCACCACGCTGCTGGCCGAGCAGCACTACCAGACCCTGGTCGACCGCTTCAGCCCCTGGCCGGTGAAGGTGGCCGAACTCTCGCGCTTCCGCAGCCCCAAGGAGGTGAAGGCGGCGCTGCAGGGGCTGGAAGACGGCACCATCGACATCGTGGTCGGCACCCACAAGCTGATCAGCCCGGACGTGAAGTTCAAGCGCCTGGGCCTGTTGATCATCGACGAAGAACACCGCTTCGGCGTGCGCCACAAGGAGGCCATCAAGGCCATGCGCAGCGAGGTCGATGTGCTCACGCTCACCGCCACGCCGATCCCGCGCACGCTGGGCATGGCACTGGAGGGCCTGCGCGACCTGAGCGTGATCGCCACCGCGCCGCAGCGCCGGCTGGCGATCAAGACCTTCGTGCGCAGCGAAAGCAGCGGCACCATCCGCGAGGCGGTGCTGCGCGAGTTGAAGCGCGGCGGCCAGGTCTACTTCCTGCACAACGAGGTCGAGACCATCGAACACCGCGCGCACAAGCTGCAGGAGCTGCTGCCCGAGGCGCGCATCGCCATCGCGCACGGCCAGATGCCCGAGCGCGAGCTGGAGCGGGTGATGCGCGACTTCGTCGCGCAGCGCCACAACCTGCTGCTGTGTTCGACCATCATCGAAACCGGCATCGACGTGCCGACGGCCAACACCATCGTGATGAGCCGGGCCGACAAGTTCGGCCTCGCGCAGCTGCACCAGCTGCGCGGGCGCGTGGGCCGCAGCCACCACCAGGCCTACGCCT
>JADMJD010000011.1 GCA_018780805.1 Rubrivivax sp.
GACCGTGCCCATCTCGCGCATGTACATGCGCACCGGGTCGGTGGTGCGGCCGAACTCGGAATCGACCGTCGACAGCGCCGCTTCGGCGGCTTCTTCGGCTTCTTCTTCGGTGGCGGTGGCGGTGTTGCTGCCGCTGATCAGCAGCGTGGCGGCGTCGGGCGCCTGCTCATACACCGCGATCCCCATGTCGTTCAACATGGAGATGATGGCCTCGAGGATTTCCTCGTTGACCAGCTTCTCGGGCAGGTGGTCGTTGATTTCCTGGTGCGTCAGGAAACCACGGGTCTTGCCCATCTTGATGAGCGTCTTCAGCTCCTGGCGGCGCTTGGCGGCTTCTTCTTCCGTCAGCGCCGTTTCGTCCAGGCCGAACTCGCGCATCAGCGCGCGCTCCTTGGCGCGCGAGACCTTCATGCGCAGCGGCTTGGCCTTGACCTTTTCGCCATCGGCCGCATCGCCGGTATCGCCTTCGGTCTCGGACTCCGGCTCGGCCTCGGCGGCAAACTCGGCTTCGAGGTCGATCTCTTCTTCTTCGACGACCGCGGCCTTCTTGCTGTCGGCCTTGTCGCCCTTGCCCTTGGCCGCCGGCGTCTTGGCCGCCGCCTTGCCGGCCGGCTTGGCTTCGGTCTTGGCAGCGGCCTTGGTGGGCGCCTTCGCAGCCTTCGCGGGCTCGGCGGCCTTGGGAGCGGCCTTCTTCGGCTCGACCACAGGGTCGGCCTTTTTCTTGGTGTCCTTGCTGTCCTTGGCGGGCGCGGCGGCGGTTTTCTTCGCGGTCATGCGGTTCCTCGATGATGGGGAGACGAAGCGCCCAAGCAGCGGCACACCGTCCGGTGCCACTTGAAACTTTACAAGTGGCGCCTCAGACGGCCTCTGGCGCTGTCGGGCGGGCAAGCTCGCGTGGACGTTTAGAAATGCAGCCCTGGCGGAGGGGTTTGGCCTTTTGGTGACCCGTATCAGGGGTGGCCGGGGTCCGGAGGTGCTGCTGTCACTCTTGCCGCTGCAACAAACCCTCGATTATCGTCTAACCTGGTCACTTCGTCAAAATTTTGGCCAGTTCCGCCGCCGCCGCCTTCTGCCGCACAGCAGATTCCGCCTGTGCGATGAGCGTCTTCAGCTCGTCGAGGGTGGCATCCGGCATCACGGCGGCAGGTGCATCGAGACCACGAGCAGCGTCGTCGACCAGTGCCAGCGCCGCGTCCGCCCAAGCTTCGCCGGCAACGGCTTGTCTCAGCACAGGCCAAGGTGACGTGCCTTGGTCGGCGACATAGCGGTCCAGCCAAGCGAAGAGTTGGCCGTGCCAGCCCGCTGTGCCGGTCAGGCGGTGGTGTTCTTCGTCGGTCAGGTCCAGCCACAGCTCACTGCGTTGGAGCAAGACCCTCGCAGCCTGGTCCCATGGGCCCTTGGCGGCACTGACAGAACGCGGCGGTCTGCGCAGGTACCCGCCACCTGTCGGAGGCCGACCACCCCGTTTGGATCGCAGGCCCCAGCGCACCTGCAGGTCTTCAGCCGCCATGCGCCCACGCTCGGCCAGATCGGTCAGCACCTGGTCGCGCAGCGCGCCCTGGGGCAGCGCCTCCCACAGCGGTTTGGCCAGCGCCAGCATCTTGGCCCGGCCTTCGGCGGTGGCCAGGTCCAGGTCCTCCGCGGCCTGCTCGATCAGTTGGCGCGACAAGGGCACGGCCTCGGCCACGGCCTGTTCGAAGGCGGCCACACCCCGCTCGCGCACGAAGGAGTCGGGGTCGTGCTCCGGTGGCAGGAACAAGAAACGCACGCTGCGCAGGTCGGTGGCGTGGGGCAGCGCAGCTTCCAGCGCACGGCCGGCAGCGCGGCGGCCGGCGGCATCGCCGTCGAAGCTGAAGACCACCGAGTCCGTGAAACGGAAGATCTTCTGCACATGCTCGGCGGTGCAGGCCGTGCCCAGCGTGGCCACGGCGTTGCCCAGGCCCGATTGCGCCAGGGCGACCACGTCCATGTAACCTTCGACCACGAGCACGTAGCCCTTTTCGCGCAGGGCCTGGCGGGCCTCGAACAGGCCGTACAACTCGCGGCCCTTGCTGAAGACCGGCGTTTCGGGCGAGTTCAGGTACTTGGGCTCGCCGCTGTCCAGCACCCGCCCGCCGAAGCCGATGACCTCGCCCTTGACGGAGCGGATCGGGAACATGATGCGGTCGCGGAAGCGGTCGTAACGTTTCTGCTCCGGGCCTTCGTCACCCTGCGTGATCACCAGGCCGGCTTCGGCCAGCAGCGGGTCGTCGTAACGCGCGAAGGCGCTCGCCAGGCTGCGCCAGCCCTCGGGTGCATAACCCATGCCGAAGCGCGCCGCCACCTGGCCGGTCAGGCCGCGTCTTTTCAGGTAGTCGATGGCGCGGGGGCTGGCCTTCAGCGCGTGGCGGTAATGGCCGGCCGCCTTGTCCAGCACCTCGGTGAGCGACAGCTGCCGGGCCTTGGCTTGCACGGCACGTTCGCGTTCGGCCGGGTCGGTGTCGTCTTCCGGCATGGGCAGGCCCACCTGCTGGGCCAGGTCCGTCACCGCCTCGCGAAACCCCATGCCCGAGAACTCGACCAGGAACTTCACCGCATCGCCCGACGCGCCGCAGCCAAAACAGTAATAGAACTGCTTGGCCGGGCTGACGGAGAAGCTGGGCGACTTCTCGCCGTGGAAGGGGCACAGCCCCATCAGGTTGACGCCGCCCTTCTTCAGCTGCACGTGGCGGCCCACCACATCGACGATGTCGACGCGGCTGAGCAGGTCCTGCAGAAAACCGGCGGGTATCACCCGGCCGAGTCTAGCGTCCCGGTTCCTGGGGCCGCCCTCGGCAGGGATGTTGGGGCCGCTGGCGCGAGCGCGAACATGCCGCCATAACCGCGCACCCAATCAGCCACCAGGCTGGCGGGCATGGGCGCGCCGATGCCGGTGCCCTGGCCGATGTCGCAGCCCAGGTCCAGCAGCATGCGCGCCTGGGCCGGTGTCTCGACCCCTTCGGCCACGACCGAGCAGCCGAAGGTGCGGGCCAGGCCGATGACACCCTCGACCAGCGCGCGGTCCTGCGCGTCGTCGAGCATGTGGTTGACGAAGCTGCGGTCGATCTTGAGCACGTCCACCGGCAGGCGTTGCAGGTGGGTCAGTGTCGAGTAGCCGGTGCCGAAGTCGTCCAGTGCCGAGCGCACGCCCAGCGCGCGGCAACGTGCCAGCAGCTGCGAGGTGGCTTCCAGGTCGGCATGTGCGGCCGATTCCACCACTTCGAGCTTCAGCGATTCCGCCAGCGGCTCGGCATGGCGGGCCAGCAGCTCGGACAGCCGCTGCACGAAGTCGGGCTCCTGCAGGTGGCGCGCCGACATGTTGACGTTGACCGTGATGTCCAGCCCGTTGCGGCGCCATTGCGACAGATGGTCCAGCGCCTGGCCCAGCACCCAGTCGCCAATGCGGGCCGACAGGCCGGTGTTTTCGATCAGCGGCAAAAACTGCAGCGGCGCGATCATGCCCTGCTGTGGATGCTCCCAACGCAGCAGCGCCTCCATGCCCAGCACGCGGCCGCTGCGCATGTCCACGATGGGCTGGTAGAAGAGCACGAACTCGGAGCGGTCCAGCGCCTCCTGCACACGCCCGATGGCCATCACACGCTCTTCGGTGCGGCGGCGCAGTTCGGGGTCGAAGAACAGGTAGCCGTTGCGGCCCGATTGTTTGGCGCCGTACATCGCGTGGTCGGCGTGGCGCAGCAGGGTGTCGGCGTCGCTGCGGTCGATCGGGTAGACCGTGGCGCCCACGCTGGCGGTGATCTGCACCGGCTCCTGCGCCGCGTCGATCACATAGGGCTGCGCCACCACACGCAGCACACGCTCCACCGCCAGCCGCGCTTCTTCCAGCGTGCCTGCGCGCAGCAGCAGCACAAACTCGTCGCCGCCCAGGCGTGCAGCGGCGTCGGCCCAGAGGTCGCGGCTGCGCAGCGCGCCGCGCAGGCGGCCGGCCAGCTCGACCAGCAGCCGGTCGCCGCCGGCATGGCCGTAGCGGTCGTTCACGGGTTTGAAGCGGTCCAGGTCCAGGTAACACACGGCCAGCAGGTAACCGTCGCGGTCGGCCGCGCGCATCGCGTCGGCCAGCAACTGTGTGAGCCGCGCGCGGTTGGGCAGGCGCGTGAGTTCGTCGAAATGCGCCTGACGCTCCAGCTTCTCACGCTGCAGCCGGGCTTCGGTGATGTCGGAGATGGCCAGCACGTGGTAACGCAGATCGCCTTCGGGCCCGTGCACCTGCGAGATCGTGGCCTGCAGCGTGCAGATCTCGCCGCCGCGCCGGCGTTCGATCAGCTCGCCGCGCCAGCGGCCATGGGCGCGCAGGCCGGTCCACATGGCGGCGCGCTGCTGGCGCGCCAGCGGGTCGTTGGGCTGGGGCCGCAGCAGCGAGGGCACGGTGCCCAGCAGATCGGCCAGCGGCACGCCCAGGATCTGGCTGTAGGCGGCATTGGCGTCCAGCACGCGCAGGTCGGCATCGGCGATCAGAAGGCCTTCGTGCAGGTGCTCGAACAGGCTGGCCGACAGGCGCTGGCGCTCCTGCGCCTCGTGGCGTTCGCTGACGTCGGCCATGGTCGCCACCAGGCGCAGCGGGCGGCCGGCCTGGTCGTGTTCGCCGGCCAGCACGTTGACTTCCACCCAGTGCCAGCCGTCCGGGCTCTGGATGCGCAGTTCCTGTTGCAGTTCGGACTGTTCGCCCAGCGTCACCTGGGCCAAGGCCTCCTGCAAGCGCGGGCGTTCATCCGGGTGAACGTCTTCCAGCCAGGCTTCGGGCGTCCAGGTTGACGCGTCGCCGTGGCGTGTCAGGGCCCGCCAATCGCGCGACAGGTGCACTTCGCCGTCGCGGTGCAGGTGCCATTCGGCCACGGCCAGGCGAGCAGCCCCCAGCGCCGTGCTGGAACGCCGCTCGCGCAGGCGCAGTTCCTGGCCGGCCGAGCGCGCGATCAGCAGCAGCGCCAGCAGCGACCCCAGGTAGCCGCACAAGGCACCGAGCGCCGCCGCGGGCGACAGCGAGCCAAACGGCCCCGTGCCCTGCGCCGTGGCCAGCGCGGCCAGCGCGCCGATGATGGCGGTGGTGACCGTCGGCAGGGTCAGGCTGCCGCGCAGCAGCAGTGCCACCAGCAGCACATGCGGCCACCAGGCCACCGCTGCGCTGACGGCGATGCCCATGTCGCGCCCGGTGAACCAGAGCGCCGATGCGGCCACGGCCGAGCTGGCCAGCGCCAGTCCAAGCGCACGTTGGGTGGCACTCAACACCGACCAGCGCGTGGCCCGGGTCAGGGCGATCGTTGGCAGGGCGCCCAGCAGCAGGCCCAGTGCATGCCAGGGCCAGGCCAGCAAGGCGGGGGCCAGCGAATCCAGTGGCGCGGCCACCCGGAGGCTGCCACTGCCGGCCACCCAGCCGATGAACAACTGCACACCGGCCAGCAGCGGGCCGCCCACCGCCACCACGGCCAGGGCCAGGATGCCGGCATCGCGGGAACGTTCGAGGTCGGTCTGGGCATCCGCGCGGCGGATCACGGCCGCGCAGATGCCCACGGCCGCCGTGCAGCCGATGGCTTGCAGCACGGCGATGAGCGGCGGAGCGCCGAGCACCAGCGGTGCCGCCAGCCAGCCGGCGGCCAGCGGCCAACTGGCCCGGAGCCCGGCGCGCAGCGCGACAGCGAGCCCGACGCCGCAGGCCATCCAGGGCAGGCTGGCCCCGGCGGCCGCGCCGGACAGGCCGAGCGAGGCGTCGACCAGAGACACCGCCAGCACAAGCAGGCCCGCACCGAGCAGCCAGGCGCGGTGCAGGGCGGGGCCGTCTGGCCGCCGCGGGTCGAACGACGGAAGGGTGTTCAGACCTTGAAGTCGTCGAGCGCTGCACCACCGGCCAGCGCCGCCTTCAGCCAGTTGGGCTTCAGGCCGCGGCCGGACCAGCTGTCGCCGGTGGCCGTGTTGCGGTATTTGGCCGCCACCTTGCCGCTGCCGCCGGCGCTCTTGCGCGGCGCCGCGGCCGCGCGCGTGCCCAGATCGGCCAGCGTCAGGCCATGTTCGGTCATCAGGGCCCGCACTTGCGCGATGGCCTGCGAGCGTTGTTCGCGCTGCGCTTCGAGGATCTGTTGTTCGAGCGCGGCCTTTCTGGCCAGCAGTTCGCTCAGGTTCGACATGCGTGCGTCTCCAGGGGATCGGGGTGGGCTGAATATATCAGCCCACCTGTCTTTCAACGCCCGGCCGATACCCCTGGGGCGCAGTTCATTTGAAACCCACGCGGTCCAGCATCTGCTGCACTTTCACTTGGTTCATGCCGATCACGGAAATCGGCACGGTTTCGGTCTTGAAATCCCCCAATGCCAGCAGCGCCGGGTTTTGCGAGCGCAGACCCGCGACGGCCGGCCATTCGTTGTTGCCGTTGGCAAAGTAGTTCTGCGCCGAATCGCTGGCCAGATACTCCAGGAACTTGACCGCCGCATCGCGGTTCTTGGCGTGGCGGGCCACCGCGCCACCGGCGATGTTGACGTGCGTGCCGTGGTCGGCCTGGTTCGGGAACACCACGGCGACCTTTTCCACCACCGCCCGGTCTTCGGGTTTGCCGGAACGCATCATGCGGGCCAGGTAGTACGAGTTGGTGATGGCCACGGCACATTCACCGCTGGCCACACCCTTGATCTGGTCGGTGTCACCGCCCTTGGGCGCCCGTGCCATGTTGTCCACCAGGCCCTTGAGCCAGGTTTCGGTGCCCTGTGGGCCCAGGTGTTCGGTCATCGCGCCAAACAGCGACAGGTTGTAGGGGTGCGAGCCCGACCGCGTGCACAGCCGGCCCTTGTTGACCGGCGCGGCCAGTTTTTCATAGGTGTCGACGTCGGCGCGCTGCACGCGGGTCTTGTCGTACACCACCACGCGGGCGCGGGTGGAAAAACCGAACCATTGCGAGCCCTGGCCATCGTCCTTGCTGCGCAGCGTGGCCGGGATGCGGGCCTGCAGCACCGCGCTCTTCACGGGCTGGAACAGGCCCTCGATTTCGCCGCGCCAGAGGCGGGCGGCGTCGACCATCAGCACCACGTCGGCCGGGCTGGCCGCACCTTCGCTCTTCAGGCGCGAGTAGATGCCGTTGTCGTCACCGTCGATCCGGTTGATCTTGATGCCGGTGGCTTTGCTGAAATCGTCGTACAGCGCCTCGTCGGTCTGGTAGTGGCGGGCGGAGTAGATGTTCAGCACCGGCTGCTGGGCCAGCGCAGACCCGAAGCAGGCCGCCAGGGCCAAGGCGCTCAGGGTGGGGAGCAGGGGACGACGTTGCATGTGGCACTCTCGGTCACGGGATGACTGAGAGTGTATTGCAAACGCGAATCCTTATCGTTTGATGGGGGTCAATGCCCGGCCATCAGGCCGACGGCGGCACGTAGCCCATCGGCTTGTCGGCCCCGTCGCCAAAGAAAAAATTCTCCATCTGGCGCGCCAGGTACTGGCGGGCGCGGGCGTCGGCCAGGTTCAGCCGGTTTTCGTTGACCAGCATGGTCTGGTGTTTTTTCCAGGCCTCGAAGGCTTCCTTGCTGACGTTTTCATAGATGCGCTTGCCCAGTTCACCCGGGTAGGGCGAAAACGTCAGGCCTTCGGCTTCTTTCTTCAGATACACACACTGCACCAGTCGGCTCATCAACTTCTCCTAGATCTTCTTGACCAGCACCTGCGAGCGCCGGTCCCAGTTGTATTTGCGCTTGCGCGCATCGGGCAGCCATTCCGGGTCCACCGGCGCGAAGCCGCGTTTGATGAACCAGTGCATGGTGCGTGTGGTCAGCACGAAGATGCTGTCCAGGCCCATGGCCTTGGCACGCTGTTCCACACGTTTCAGGATGCGTTCACCATCGCCCTGGCTCTGCGATTGTGGCGACACCGTCAGCGCCGCCATCTCGCCGGTGCGGGCCTCGGGGTAGGGGTAGAGCGCGGCGCAGCCGAAAATGATGCCGTCGTGTTCGATCACGGTGTAGTTGGCCACGTCGCGTTCGATCTCGGTGCGCTCGCGCCGCACCAGGGTGCCGTCGCGTTCGAAGGGTTCGATCAGCTGCAGGATGCCGCCCACATCGTCAGGTGTGGCTTCGCGCAGGCTCTCCAGCTTTTCGTCCACCACCATGGTGCCGATGCCGTCGTGCGTGAACACCTCCATCAGCACCGCGCCGTCGGCGGCAAAGGGCAGGATGTGCGAACGCTCCACACCGCCTTCGCAGGCCTTCACGCAGTGCTGCAGGTAAAACGCCGGGTCGGTGGGCTGCAGCGGCGCCGGCAACTGCGCCAGCAGGCGGCGTGCGTCGGCCAGGGCGAGTTCGGTGTCGACGCCGCTCTCGGGGTCGGCCATGTCCTCACGCACGCCGGCGATCTCGGTCATGAACAGCAGCTTGTCGGCCTGCAGCGCGATGGCGGTGGCGGTGGCCACGTCTTCCATCGTCAGGTTGAAGGCCTCGCCGGTGGGCGAAAAACCGAAGGGCGACAGCAGCACCAAGGCGCCGATGTCGATGGCGCGGCGGATGGCGGCACCGTCCACGCGCCGCACCACGCCGCTGTGCATGAAATCCACACCGTCGACGATGCCCACGGGCCGCGCAGTGAGGAAGTTGCCCGACACCACGCGCACCGTGGCGTTGGCCATCGGCGTGTTGGGCAGGCCCTGCGAAAACGCGGCTTCGATCTCGAAGCGCAGCTGGCCCGCGGCCTCTTGTGCCGAATCCAGCGCCACCGCGTCGGTGATGCGCACGCCGTGGCTGAAACGCGAGACCTGGCCCTTGGCCGCCAGCTGCTCTGTCACCTGCGGGCGAAAACCGTGCACCAGCACCAGTTTGATGCCCATGGCGTGCAGGATGGCCAGGTCCTGCACGAAGGTGTTGAGCTTGCCAGCTGCGATGGCCTCGCCCGCCAGCGCCACCACGAAGGTCTTGCCGCGGTAGGCGTGGATGTGCGGCGCGACGGATCGGAACCAGGGGACGAAGGTGTGCGGGAAAACGAGGCTCATGGCGCGGCCGATTGTGCCGCAGCATGATCGCCCCTCTGTGCAACAGGAGCCCCACGATGGATGTCTACCAGACCCACGGTGCCTTCAGCTGGTCTGAACTGGCCACCGCGGACCCGGCCGCAGCCGTTGCCTTCTACGGCAGCCTGTTCGGATGGAAGGCCGAGGCCATGGACATGGGCAGCGGTGCCTACCATGTGGTGAAGATTGGCGACAACGCCATCGGCGGCATCATGTGCCAACCGCCCGGCAGCGAAGGCAGGGCCTCGGCCTGGGGCTGTTATGTCACGGTGGACGACATCGACGCCACCGTGGCGCGCTGCGCCGAACTGGGCGGCACCGTGTGCATGCCGCCGATGGAGATCCCGGGTGTCGGCCGCATGGCCGTGCTGCAGGATCCACAGGGCGCTGTGTTCAACGCGATCACGTATTCGTCTCGCTGATCCGGGGCTTGATTCCTGGGGGATGTGGCGGCGACGGATAATCCGCGCCCCGTGACCCCCCTTGCCCCGCGCGCGCTGCCGCCCATCACCTACCCCGAATCGCTGCCGGTCTCCGGCCGGCGCGACGAGATCGCGCGGGCGATCCGCGAATACCCGGTGGTCATCGTCTGCGGCGAAACCGGCTCCGGCAAGACCACGCAGCTGCCCAAGATCGCGCTCGAGCTCGGGCGCGGCCTGCAGGCCGGTGGCAAGGGCCTGATCGGCCACACACAGCCGCGCCGCATCGCCGCCAGCAGTGTGGCCAAACGCATCGCCGAAGAGCTGAACTCGCCGCTGGGCGAGGTGGTCGGTTTCAAGGTGCGCTTCCAGGACCGGCTGCAGCGCGGCGCCAGCGTCAAGCTGATGACCGACGGCATCCTGCTGGCCGAAACGCAGACCGACCCGCTGCTGAAGGCCTACGACACGCTGATCATCGACGAGGCGCACGAACGCAGCCTGAACATCGATTTCCTGCTGGGTTACCTGAAGCAGCTGCTGCCGCGCCGGCCCGACCTGAAGGTGATCGTCACCTCGGCGACGATCGATGCCGACCGGTTTGCGAACCACTTCGCGTCGGCCCGCGGCCCGGCGCCGGTGATCCAGGTCTCGGGCCGGCTGTTCCCGGTGGAACAACGCTGGCGCCCGTTCGAAGAGTCGCGCGAACACGACCTGAACGACGCCATCGCCGACGCGGTGGACGAACTCTGGCGCGACAAACCGGGTGACATCCTGGTTTTCCTGCCGGGCGAGCGCGAGATCCGCGAAGCCGCCGACCACCTGCACAAACACCTGGCGCAACAGCATCGGGGCGGGCCTCCGGCCGAGATCCTGCCGCTGTTCGCGCGCCTGTCCCAGGCCGAGCAGGACCGTGTGTTCAACGCCGGCAACGGCCGCCGCATCGTGCTGGCCACCAACGTGGCCGAGACTTCGTTGACGGTGCCTGGCATCCGCTGTGTCATCGACGCCGGCCTGGCGCGGGTCAAACGCTACAGCTACCGCAACAAGGTGGAGCAGCTGCTGGTCGAGCCCATCAGCCAGGCCGCGGCCAACCAGCGCGCCGGCCGCTGCGGGCGGGTGGCCGACGGCACCTGCATCCGGCTCTACGACGAAGCCAGCTTCAGCGCGCGGCCCAAGTTCACCGACCCCGAGATCCTGCGTTCGTCGCTGGCGGGTGTGATCCTGCGCATGATGGCGCTCAAGCTCGGCGGCGTGGAGGACTTCCCGTTCCTGGAAGCACCGCCGAAAAAGGCCATCGCCGACGGTTACGCGCTGCTGGCCGAGCTGAACGCGGTGGACGAGCGCAACGACATCACGCCCATCGGCCGCGAGCTGGGCCGCTTGCCGCTGGACCCGCGCATCGGCCGCATGATCCTGGAAGCGCGCGAGCGCGGCGCGCTGGACGAGGTGCTGATCATCGCCTCGGCGCTGTCGGTGCAGGACGTGCGCGACCGGCCGCTGGAGGCGCAGCAGGCGGCCGACGAAAAACACAAGAAATTTGACGACGAGAAGTCCGAGTTCAGTGGCTACCTGAAGCTCTGGAAGTGGATCGAAGAAGGCCGTGGCCACGGTGAAGCCCACCAGGCGCACAAGCTATCGAACCGCCAGCAGGAACAACGCCTGCGCGAGAGTTTCGTCAACCCGCGCCGGGTGCGTGAATGGCGCGACATCCACGCCCAGCTGCACACCGTCGTGGCCGAACAAGGTTGGCGGCTCAACGGCAGCCCGGCCACCTACGAGCAGCTGCACCAGTCCATGCTCGCCGGGCTGCTGGGCAACGTGGGCTGCAAGGCCGACGACGACGACTGGTACCTGGGCGCACGCGGCATCAAGTTCTGGCGCCATCCTGGCGCGCACCTGAGCAAGAAGCCCGGCCGCTGGCTGGTGACGGCCGAGCTGGTGGAGACCACGCGCCTGTTTGGCCGCGGCCTGGCGGCCATCGAGCCGCAGTGGATCCCACCCATCGCCGGCCACCTGCTGAAGCGTCAGCTGCTGGAGCCGCACTGGGAGAAGAAGGTCGGTGAGGTCGTGGCGATGGAGCGGGCCACGCTTTACGGCATCGTGGTCTACAACAACCGGCGCGTGAACTTCGGCACCGTCGATCCGGTGGCTGCGCGCGAGATTTTCATTCGCGAGGCCCTGGTGCAGGGCGACTGGGAGACCCGGCTGCCCTTCCTGGCGCACAACCACAAGCTGATCAAGCAGGTGGAAGAGCTGGAGCACAAGGCGCGGCGCCAGGACGTGCTGGTCGACGAAGACCTGATCCACGGTTTCTACGACCGGCTGCTGCCGGCCGACATCTGCTCGGGCCCGGCGCTGGAGCGCTGGTACCGCGACGAGGTCAAGCGCCAGCCCACGTTGCTGCAGCTCACGCGCGACGAGCTGATGCGGCACGAGGCCGCCGGCGTCACCAGTGCCGCGTTCCCGAAGACCATCCGCCTGGGCGGCATCGATTGCGCCGCGACCTACCTGCATCAGCCGGGTGATGCCAAGGACGGCCTGACCGTCACCTTGCCCATCTACGCGCTGAACCAGGTGGCCGAGGACCGCTGCGAGTGGCTGGTGCCCGGCATGCTGCGCGACAAGGTGCTGGCCCTGGTGAAAAGCCTGGCCCAGCGCCCGCGCTCGCGCCTGGTGCCGCTGCCCGACTGGACCGCGAAGTTCTGCGAAGCCACGCCCTTTGGCGACGGGGCCTTGCTGGACGTGCTGCTCAAGGCCGTGCGCGACACCACGCAGCTGCCGGTGCAACGCGCCGACTTCAAGCAGGAAACGCTGGCGCCGCATTTGTTCATGAACTTTCGCATCGTCGATGAACATGGCCGCCAGCTCGGCATGGGCCGGCACCTGGCGGCGCTGAAGGCCGAGTTCGGCGGCCAGGCGCGCAGTGCCTTCCAGGCGTTGGCGGCGCTGAAGCTGCCGGCCGGGCCGGCCCCGGCGGGAGCGCCCGCGCCTTCGATGCCATCCCCGGGCAAGGCGGCGCCCGCCACATCGGCCGCACCTGCCCTCAGCGCGGCCCAGCGTTACACCGCCTGGACCTTCGGCGAGCTGCCCGAGCTGATGGAGCTGAACAAGGGTGGCCAGGTGCTGGTGGGTTTTCCGGCCCTGGTGGACCAGGGCGCACATGTCGAGATCGAGGTCTTCGACGAACCCGACGTGGCGGCGGCCAAACACCGCGCCGGCCTGCGCCGGCTGGTGGCGCTGCAGCTGCGCGAGCCGCTCAAACACCTGGAAAAGAACATCCCCGAGCTGACGAAGATGGCCTCGGCCTACATGCCGCTGGGCACGGCCGAAGAGCTGCGCCAGCAGATCATCGACCTGGCGCTGGACCGGGCCTTCGGCAACGAGCCGCTGCCCAGCGACGCGCGCAGCTTCCAGGCCCGGCTGGACGACGGCCGGCCGCGCCTGGTGCTGATCGCCCACGAGGTGGCGCGTCAGGCGGGTGTGGTGCTGACGGAATTCCAGGCTGCGCAACGCAAGCTCAAGGACAGCCGCGCACCCAAGGAGCTGGCCGACGACATCACGGCGCAGCTGCAGCGCCTGGTGGGCAAACGTTTCCTGGCCAGCACACCCTGGGCCGCGCTGCAGCACCTGCCGCGTTACCTGAAGGGCGTCACGCTGCGGTTGGACAAGTGGCGCACCGATCCGGCGCGCGACGCCGCCCGCCTGGCCGAGTTGCGCCCGCTGGAGCAACGCTGGGCGCGCCGCCTGGCCGAGCGCAAGGGCCAGCCCGACGCGCGGCTGGACGAGTACCGCTGGCTGCTGGAAGAGCTGCGTGTGAGCCTGTTTGCCCAGGAGCTGCGCACCCCGCAGCCGGTCAGCGGCAAACGCCTGGACAAGGCCTGGGCGCAGATCACGGCTTGATTCTTGCGTCCTGTGCCGCCGCGGACCCCTAGAATCCGCGCCCCATCGAGCCCGTACATCCCCACGGGTGGTGATGACACCGGTGGCCAAGAGCTGACTGGTCTGTGGAGAGCCTGCTGATGCCTGCGTTCCGTCGTCTGTTCTGCCCTGCCGGGCTGGCCTTGTTGTGTGGCTTGTGCACCCCTGCCGGCGCGCAGACGGCGGCGCCAGCCGCTGCAGCCTCGGCGCCGAGCGCGCTGAACGCCGAGGCGATGGAGCGCGCCCGGCGCGACGCCGCCAACCCGATGCGCGTGATCCTGGAGGCCGGCCGGCTGCGGCGGCGGGCCGAGACCCCGAATGCCGCCCCGGCATTGGCACCGGCCGCGGCACCGGCGGGCGCGGCCCCGCTGCGGCGCGAGATCCCGCGCAGCGTGGCGGCAGAGCCGGTGCGCAGCGATGCGGCGCCGGCAACCGAACCTGCGCCGACGGTGCCACCGGCGGAGACCCTGCCGGCCCTGACCCTGGCACCGCCGCCGGAGGTGCGGCCGGCGCCGGCCGAGGTGCTGCCCGCCCCGCCGGCCCCGGTCAGCCTGCCTGCTTTCATCCCGGCGCCCGACCTGGCGCCGCCTACCCTGTTGCAGATGGTGGAGCCGGTGATCCCGCCGCAGGTGATCAGCCGCACCGGCGCGCTGCGCGAAGTGACGGCCGACCTGACCCTGCAGCCCGATGGCACGGTGTCCGAGGTGGTACTGGCGGCGTCCACGCCCCGTGCTGCGCAGCGTTACCTGACCCAGGCCTTGTCACAGTGGCGTTTTGCACCGCTGGCCGCGGCGCGTGTGCACCGGGTTCAGCTGGTCTTCGACAACTGACGGGTCAGGCCCTCAGTCCGCGAACAGATCCAGCGCCCGGTCCAGCCCGCCCTGCTGGATGCTCAGCATGGCCTGGGCGGCGACAGCTGGTTTGGCGTGGTAGGCGATGGACAGGCCGGCCACCGACATCATCGGCAGGTCGTTGGCGCCATCGCCCACCGCGATGGCCTGGTGGGACTCGATGCCCATCAGCTCGCAGACCTCCAGCACCACGCGCCTTTTCTCGGCGCCGTCGACGATGTCGCCCCAGGGGCGGTCGACCAAGGTGCCGGTGAGCACGCCGTCGGCCACGCCCAGGGTGTTGGCGCGTGCCAGGTCCAGCTTCAGCTGCTGGCGCAGGCGTTCGCTGAAGAAGGTGAAGCCCCCCGACACCAGCAGCGTCTTCAGCCCTGCCGCCTGGCAGGCCTGCACAAAGGCCGGCACGCCCGGGTTCAGGCGCAGCTTGTCGCGCCACACCTGCTCCAGTGCGGCCACGGGCACGCCGGCGAGCAGGGCCACGCGGCGGCGCAGGCTGTCCTTGTAGTCGCTGATCTCGCCGCGCATCGCGGCCTCGGTGATGGCGGCCACCTCG
>JADMJD010000235.1:0-289 GCA_018780805.1 Rubrivivax sp.
ATCAAACGGTAAGCCAATATTTTGGATGCATTTAGTAATACAAGTGTATATATTCCTGTTGTCTAAAACTCTTGCGACCCTTAATTCTTAATCATTTCCATTTACTAAATAAATGAGATGTATTGAATACCTTAAGCCATTTCAAGATTTAGGAAAGATAGTAATTCGTAGATTTTATTCACAAAATTTTAATACATAATTGTTTAAGCTTAGGTAGAAGAGTTTTACCTTCGTTAAATTATTTAAACCTATGAAGACTATATTAAAATCTATTTTCCTCTCATTTTGT
>JADMJD010000235.1:299-1137 GCA_018780805.1 Rubrivivax sp.
GGCGAGATTTACCAGCCAAAATTGACATCTATGGCTATTCTGTATTACCCTCTGGTCGATTGGTAAAACCGGCCGGTAAAACGCTTCGTATCAATAGCGATCCTTTTGGTATGGCCCTTAGTCCAAACGGTAAATGGGCCGTTACGCTGCATAATGGTGCTTTTACGCGCATTGATTTAGAAAAACAGGTCTCGAAACGCTTTCCGCCATATGGAACACCTTCCAAACTTTCTCCTTATGGGAAAAGCACCTATTTAGGTATTGTCTTTTCTCCCAATAGTGAATGGATTTATCTCAGTGGAGGTGATTCAGGAAATGTGTTGGTCGTTGAATTATCGACAGGTAAAATCCTAAAGACTTTTAGTTTAAATGGAACTTTCAAAGGCTATGATTTTGACGATAGCTTTACTTCTGATTTAGTCCTATTACCTGAAAAAAATGAATTGTTGGTATTAGATCGTGCTAATTTCAGGATGGTTCGCATGAAAGCGGAAACGGGTGAAATTGTGGGGGTGGTTCCAACGGGTCGACAACCTTTTGGTATTTCTTTAAGCCCTGATCATCAATTTGCCTTTGTTGCCAATGTGGGGATGTATTCATATCCCTTGATAGAAGGTACTACTTTAGCGAATTTACAGAAACTGCATATCCCTTGGCATCCTTATGCCAATGACACCAAAGAGTCTCGTGAAGGCACTGAAATGATGGGTAAAAAGATACCTGGAGTAGGGGATCCTCGCTCAGATGAAGCTATGAGTATTTTCCAGATAAATTTGTCTAATAACCAAATCACCAAAAAATACAAACCCGGTTTTCAATTAGGCTAAATGGTGGAAGA
>JADMJD010000235.1:1147-1886 GCA_018780805.1 Rubrivivax sp.
GCCCCCGAATTGATTAACGGTTTGGTAAGCGTCAATTCCTTGGCCGTAAGTTCAAAATATGCTTACGTGAGTAATGCCACCAATGACAATATTGCGGTGCTGGATTATGCCACTCGACAAATTAAATCTCATATTCCCATCAAGTTAAACGCAGTTTTGGATAAGCGAAGAGGTTATTTGCCTTTTGGTTTGTGTCTTAGTAAAGACGAAAAAACGTTATACGTGACATTATTAGGATTAAATGCCGTGGCGGTTATTGATGTTCCAAGTCAAAAAACCAAAGGTTTTATTCCAACGGGTTGGGGACCTACTCGCGTTCGCCTTTCTGCGGATGAGAAAACACTTTATGTTACGAGGAAAAGATTTTAAGGCGCCGGAGCAAGGTTCCTATGTAGGGGATATTCAATTGGGTACATTCCAAACGATTGATATGCCTAATGAGTCAGAATTAGCAGCCTATACTCAGGAAGTCAAGAATAATACTTACCAAGAATTTTCAGCCAAGGGTAGGGGGAATAAGATTCTTTCTTTAGATAAAAACAAACAGGCTCAATCTCCTATTAAGCACATTGTTTACATCACCAAGGAGAACCGTACCTATGATGAGATTTTTGGTCAATTTCAAGGAGCTAATGGCGATTCTACCATCGCTCGTTACGGTATAAATCAAACTGTAGTTTTGCCGGATTCCTTAAAAACGACTTTCCATAACGTCAATGTGATGCCGAATCATTCACTC
>JADMJD010000023.1:0-456 GCA_018780805.1 Rubrivivax sp.
GCACCTGGCCGCCATCACGGTGGTTGTCGCCCAATCCTGGCTTGGCGCAGCGTGTCCACTGACCGCTATTGAAATGTGGCTGCGCGCCAGAGCCCGGGAAGCAACCTACGCGGGAAGCTTCATCGAGTATTGGCTGCAGAACGTGCTGTACTTCGAGGCGCCTGGCTGGGTATTCACCTTGGTCTACACCCTGTTTGGGCTGGTCGTCGCTGCCACATGGTGGGTCGTCCCGCCCCGGCGCAATCAACCCCTCCCTAAAAAGGAGGTCTGAATTTTTTGTTCAATAACAGGCACAGACTGGGCGTACCTGCCCGCTATGCCCGTTCAATTCACACCTTGACTGCCCCCGGGGGAACGACTTTCCTCATGCCCATCCGGACCGATGCGGAACTGGGGCTGCGGGCCTGTAGCCGAAGCAGATTCAGGACCACACGCCCGGTCGCGTCGTAAAGCTGT
>JADMJD010000023.1:682-1525 GCA_018780805.1 Rubrivivax sp.
CGACCATGCGTAATGCTTCGAGGTCGATGTCGGGCTGGTAGAAGCGATTGAACAAGGCGACACCCTGCGCGCCCGCCATTTCCAGTTGCTTGACGAAATGCGGCAGTGAGGAAAAGTACGGCGACAGCTTCATCACGATGGGCAAGCTCACCACCTGACGCAGTTCGGTCAGCAGATCGATGTAGCGGGCCTCCACCTCGGCACCGGATTGCTGCATGTCGGCCGCCACGTGATAGACATTGAGCTCCAGGGCATCGGCACCGGCCTGCTGCAATTCCCGGCCGAGTTCCACCCAGCCAGACGGGGAAACGCCGTTGAGGCTGGCGACCACGGGGATTTCCAGCCGTCGCTTGAGCTGATGCAGGTGCGACAGATAGCGTTCCAGCCCGCCCTGGAAATCACCGCCATCGGGCAGGAACCCATCCGCCTCGCCGTGCCCGATGCCCGAATGCAGCAGGAAGCGATCCGTCATTGCGTCTTCCGCCCGCAATTCTTCCTCGAACAAGGAATACATCACCAACGCGGCGGCGCCGGCGTCTTCCAGGCGCAGTGCGGTGTCGATGTTTTTCGACAGCGGCGAGGCCGAGGGCACCAGCGGGTTCTTGAGCTTGAGGCCAAGGTAGTCGGTGGAAAGATCAATCATGTCAGGCTCCGGGTTTCGATTCGTCGGCATGGCCCTGTGCCATGTCCTGATACATCTTGAAACGCCGCTCGGCATCCTGCTGCGCCTGTTGCAGAAACAGCTGTGCGGCTTCGGGGTGGCTGCGCTGCAGCATGGCGAAGCGGGTCTCCGATTCCATGAAGGCCTTGATCGGCTGGCTCGGCGCGGCGGAATCGAGCTTG
>JADMJD010000023.1:1535-1884 GCA_018780805.1 Rubrivivax sp.
TAGCCGTGGGCGATGCACGGACTGTAGGCGACGATCAGCGAGGGGCCGGGATAGGCCTCGGCTTCGTGGAACACGCGCAGGGTCTGCACGTCCTTGGCGCCGTAGGCTGCCGTGGCGACGTAGACATGGCCGTAGTCGCTGGCCAGCTTGGCGAGATCCTTCTTCGCGGTGGCCTTGCCGCCAGCGGAGAACTTGGCGACCGCACCAATCGGCGTCGCCTTTGAAGTCTGGCCGCCGGTATTGGAATAGACCTCGGTGTCGAGCACCAGAATGTTGACGTCGTACTGCAACGCCAGCACGTGGTCGAGGCCGCCGTAGCCGATGTCGTAGGCCCAGCCGTCGCCGCCGA